>JADIMA010000039.1 GCA_017694945.1 Candidatus Merdivivens pullicola
TCATAATCCGCAATATCAAAGACCGTTTCAGAAGCCCCGTCCAGTTCAATCCCCAACAACTTTTCTATATTTACGGGGAAAAACAGGGAAGATGCGTGATAAAGTCCCCGAAAGGCAGGTCTGTTTTTTTCAAGCCTGAAAACGGCAAGGGAGACGGACGGTACATGATTAAAAAAATAGCCGAGGCCGACTCGGGGGAAGGACTGCTTTTCGGATGCATCAGTTCAATGGACAAAGGATCGGAAAAGGATTTCGCAATCTTCAACGAATGGGCCTGCCGGAAGATAGGCCTCGATCCGGATTTTTTAAAAAGGAAAGACTGAGATGCAACGCAGGCAGACCGACAGAAGGCTGTACTTCGATGAACTGGCAGCCACGAGCGAAAAATATTTCATGCCGTACATATCGGCATTCGCACAACCTCGGAAAGGGATGGAAATCCTGGAAATCGGATGCGGGGAAGGCGGCAACCTGCTGCCTTTCGCAAAAGCCGGATGCTCGGTCACGGGAGTAGATCTGGCGGAAAAAAAGATCGCCGACGCAATAAGGTTTTTCAAGGAAGAAAAGGCTGATGGCCGCTTCATAGCCTCGGACATTTTCAAGATTACCGAATTTGAAAACACATTCGATCTGATCATCTGCCATGATGTCATAGAGCACATCTCCGACAAAGAGACTTTCATGGCGAACCTCAAACGCTACCTCAAACCCTCGGGCACGGTATTCATGGCCTTTCCTGCATGGCAGATGCCCTTTGGAGGGCACCAGCAGATATGCAGAAACCGGATACTGTCACATTTCCCGTTCATCCACCTCCTGCCAGCCCGGCTTTACAGACTGCTGCTCGAATCCGCCGGCGAAGACAGGGCATGCATAGAAGAACTGCTTGAAATCAAGCAGACACGCACACCCGTAGAACTGTTTGAAAAACTGCTGTCCGGCCATTGCACGGAAGTGCTTGACAGGCGCCTGTGGCTCATCAACCCCCATTATGAAGTGAAATTCGGACTTAAACCTAGGATACTTCCGGCATTCATGGGGAAGATACCGTGGCTGAGGAATTTCTTCACTACTTCATGCTTCTATGTTTTCCGCTTCCTGTAATTCGAACAGGTCTCTTTCAGGCCAGGTTTCTACTGTTTTTGAGAGTTGGTTGAACAGCCTGCTTATATCTTTGGAAAACATCGAACCTTTCCATGTACTGGAATTGGTTATCAATATCCAGCAAAAACCGTCAGGATAGTATTTGACAAGAACGCTCGTGCCGGACAACGTACCGGAACGATGCCATTCACCGTTCGGCCTGATGTCCGCCCAGCCTAAAGGGAAAGTCGATTTGTCTATGTATTCGGTCATTTTTTCCACGCTCTCCCGTGAAATGATGTCGGGAACCCCATCCCTTCCGTCTATTGAAGCCACAAACCGTGCAAGTTCCGGGGCGGAAGTAATCCAGCCGCCGGCACCTAGCAGTTTTTCAAAATCGCTTCCGCCATAACACTTTTCAACCATCGTCCCGTCCAGATGAAAATCCTCGACAGGAACGGCATCCTTGTGCATGTAGTATTTCGATTCCATGGGGTATTTGTCCGAATAATAATTCCGGCCGAGATGCATGTCATAACAACCGGCAGGAACAAGCACGCTGTCCCTTACGAAACTTTCATAAGGCATGCCTGTCACTTTTTCTATCGCGAGCGAAAGAAACATATAGCCTACGTTCGAATATTTCTGCCACGTGCCGGGGGTATAACCGAGCCTCCTTCCAAGAATGTACTCAACCAGCCGTTCTGTCGTAGGAGGAGCATGAAGGTGCTCCCATCTCATGATATCCGATGTGCAGAACATGGGATCGCCCCTGCTCAGCGTGAATCCGCCCTGATGGCGCAGCAGATGTTCCACTGTAATATCATAATAGCGCCTGTCCGCCGCATCCAGATAGAGGGAATCGCATAAAATCCCGTTTTTTCCGAAAACAAGAGTATCCAGAGACATTCTCCCCTGCTCGCAGAGTTTCATTACGGTGACAGCCGTTATGAGTTTTGAAACCGAGGCTATGCGCAAAAGATGGTAAGGCTGCATCCTCACGTTTTTCTCCTTGTCCGCCCATCCGTAACCTTTGGCGAAAAGCAGCGAATCGTTGTGCATCACTGCCATGGAGACTCCCTTGATGTCCCAGAACTTGATCCATGACGATATCTTCTTGTCGATGCCCTCGAATTCGGGAAGATCGGACATGGCATTGTCCAAAGTATCATTCAGCGAGATCAGCAATGGCGTATCGTCATACAGGACTTCCTGCGAACTGTGGCTTCTGAAAAAAAACGCCACCGCCGCGACAACCACGGCGGCAGTGAACAATACGAGCAGAACGCCCGTTGACTTCTTTTTCGATTTTCCCATTCCGGATTTACAGGATCTTTATCTTCTTGTCAATGAATTCCAATATGAAATCTATCGTACCGTCTATTCCCAACACGGATGAATCCACGCACAGATGGTATGTATGAGCCACTCCCCATTCTCCGAAGGTATAATAATTGTAATATTCCGCCCTTTTTTTATCCACCTGTTCGATTCTCGCACGGGCTTCATCTGCAGAAACATCCCTCCTTTTCATCACACGTTCGATTCTGGCTTCATCAGGAGCGCAGATGAACACGTTGGCTATCCTCGGATGATCTCTGAGGATGTAATCCGCACAACGCCCCACGAATATCGCGGACTCCGATTTGGCTATAGCCCTGATCGTATTGCTCTGAATCAGAAAAAGTTCATTCCCGTCCATGAAGTTAGTACTTTCATACTGTATTCCATGACTGAAGGCTGAAAACAGGGAAAACTTCCGGACCTTCTCATCCGCCTTCTTGAAAAATTCGGGACTGAAACCCGTCCTTTTCGCCGTTTCAGTAATGATTTCCGTATCGTAGGCCTTTATACCGAGCCTTTCGCCGAGTTTGAAAGCCACCTCGCGCCCGCCGCTGCCATACTGGCGGCCTATATTGATTACATAATGGTCTTTGGAAAATTCGCTCATTTTATATCCCTCCCAATATTGACGGATCATCCCCGTCCTTTAGTTTATCGAATTTGTTCATAAGCCCCTTGAGCAGGATGAAAGCGAGTATGGTTGCAAGAAAATCCGCTACCGGGAAACTCGCCCACACTCCCTGAATCGGATCTTCCCTGAACATGTGCGGCAGCAGGAAAATCGAAGGAAGCAGGAACAGTATCTGTCTGGAAAGCGAAAGCCATATCGCCTTGCTCACCATTCCCATTGACTGGAAAAAGTTTGAAGTCACTACCTGGAATCCTATCAACGGGAACATGAGTACCGTTATCGAAAGCCCTATGGCGGACAGGCGTATCAGTTCCGCATCCGATGTAAATACGGAAGCCACCGTCTTGGGAAAAGCCAGGCCCATGATGAAACCGACGCACATCACTATCGTGGCATAAATTACCGTCCTGCGGTAAACCTCTTTCACGCGGCCGTATTGCCTTGCACCGTAATTGTAACCGGCGATAGGCTGCATTCCCTGGTTAAGCCCGAAAACTATCATCAGGAACAGGAAACTCACCCTGTTCACTATTCCATAAGCCCCTATAGCCAGATCGCCGCCGTAGCGCATCATCTGCTTGTTAAGAAAAATGACAATGAGACATGCGGCGACATTCATGAGGAAAGGTGCGAAACCTATCGACAGGGAATCCTTTGCTATCCTTTTATCCAACATAAGGATCCTCTTGCCGAAATGAACGGCCTTCGATTTCTTGGTAAACTCATAGAACACCCACATCGCCGCCAGCAACTGCGCTATCACCGTAGCCAGCGCGGCCCCTCTCGTCCCCATGTCCATGACGAATATGAAAACCGGAGCCAGGGCTATGTTCATCACCACGGTAAAAAGAGTGGCCGCCATCGCCTTCTTGGGTTCCCCTATGGCTCTCTGGAGATTGTTCAGTCCGAGATAGAGATGAGTAATGACGTTTCCGAGAAGTATGACCTGCATATAATCCCGCGCATATACTATCGTGTTTTCACTCGCCCCGAAAAAATACAGAATAGGATTGAGGAAAGCCAGTGTCACGACACTGAACGCAATACCGGTTATCAGACAAAGGGTCACCGTATTACTCAGGACTTTCGTCGCCGCCTCGTAGTTCCTCTGGCCGAGCAATACCGATATCAGCGTAGATGCACCGACACCGACAAGGGTGCCGAAAGCGGCGGCAAGATTCATAAGGGGGAACGTAACGGCGATACCCGAAATAGCATACGCACCTACTCCGTGGCCGATAAAAATACTGTCTATCATGTTGTACAACGACGAAGCCGTCATTGCAATGATAGCAGGTATCGCATAAGTCTTCAACAATTTGCCCACAGGCTCTATACCGAGCACGGTAGGCGAAACCCTTGCACTGTTATTCATCCTTTTCGTAATCTGTCATGTATATGTGAAAAACGAGCGGTGAAAACGGAGGAATCGAATTTCCGCTTCCATTCACCCCGTAACCGAGTTTGGACCAGAAGAAAGAAACCACTTCTTCATCCTTCTTCATCTTGAAAATTGTTTCTCCGAACCCTGAAACCACTGTCGAACCGGACATTGTTATGCCGTCGGCAGACGAGGCCATCTTCACTTCTGCAGGAGTATCGTAATCCGTTGACGAATTGTAAATACCGTATTTTATTGCCGTATCCTTGATGTTCGTATCGAACACATGGCCGTCAAGCAATTTTCCTATATACCTTATATATATAGTCGTGTCATTCGGAATGGTGTCGCCCGGGCCTTCCTTCAACACCTTGTAATAATATCCTTCGGTTAAAGAGTCAAGGCCTGCATAATGAGTGCGCGAAAAACTTTCAAGCGTGTCCACTTCCCATTCGTATATATCGTCGGTAGCAGCCACGAGCGAAACCTCGTATATATAATGCCTGCCTCCGGGATCGTTCTCATGATACTTGTCGATATCGTCATATACGGACGAATTGAGAAGCCACGAAGGGACTACCGCCCTGACATATCCTCCTATATTCATCATGTCCAGAATATCTTCAAGCCCGGCGTATATCTCGCCGTTTTTCCGCACCACCACCTTTTCACCGTAATAATTGCGCGCAGAATAGGTGCCGAGACGCTGGTTTATGACCTTGTCCGTACTTTCTATATAATTGCCGTCAAGATCAAGGATATTGTATTCGATGAATGCATAATATGTCGAATCCGACAGGGAAGGCCCGTCGCCCCGCACCGATTCCAAAACATATATTCCGCGTCCGGAAGGGACGGCGTCCGGGTAATTGACCCTGAGCCATGCGTCAAGAACTTTTCTCGAGGAGTCATAAGTACTATATTCCGGGCTTTTCGCACAGGAACACGCCAGTGCCGCAAGCGTTACGGCAGTAATGCGCAATAAAACCTTTATATTCATATTATTCATCTATTTTCAATACTGTGTATCCATATATGGTACATCAACGAAGACATTTTAGGTATGGCGTTCACCTCATCATTGCCGAAACCGTATTCAGGCGAAAATATTATATAACACTCTTCACCTGCATATACGCCAAGCAGCCCGTTCCTGAGCCCTTCGAGCAGATGCCGGTCGGAAAGGTTCACCGAAACAGGCTGGAAAACCGTGGAATCCCCCCAAAGGCCTCCTTGATCGGCAAGTTCCTGAGTCGTAGCCGCTATCATGTTTGTCGGAGGGAACGAGTTGCCGAAAATATACATAGCATAATCAAACACTACATTTCCGCCGGCCATCAGCGTGTCGGACGGCATTTCAAAACCTGATGAATCGGACGGATTGACCGTAATCCTGTTGGAACCGGCATTCCGGTGTATCGTGTAAAGCGACGAATCGGAAAAATTCGTGGTAATGTACTTGTCGATGTTTTCTTCAAGCGTCGCATAAGTTTTTTCAAGATTCTGCGAGGTACACCCTGCACATACCAGATAAAACAAGGCCGCTGCAAGAGCCGGAGAAATATATTTGTGGCAACGCATCATTTTCATTTTTTTCAGGCAAAACAGTTTGTTTCTACAAAAGATGTGCCTGCATGGCATATCTCCTTATCGCATTTTCAAAATATTCCGGAACATCTGCAATGTCCATTTTCAGACGGCCTCCGGATGCGTTCATGTGCCCTCCGCCATTGAAATATTCGCGGGCAAGAAGGTTCACATCGACCCAAGGCTTGCTTCTCAGCGAAACCCTCACAAAGTCATCGTCTTCCGTAAACAGCGCGGAAACCAGGACATCCCTGATTTCAAGCGGACGGTTCACCACGCCTTCAACATCTCCCTTGCTGTAACCGTACATTCGCTGCAACCCTTTGGGAAGAAGCATGTACGAGAACTTTCCGTCAACTATCTTCATGCCGTCATGCAGCAGTTCCCCGATCAGCCTGAGCCTGCCTTCGGAAAACTGATTGTACAAACGGTTGAGCAATGCAGACCTGTCCACACCGGCCGCGAGCAGTTCGGATGCCATCGCCAGAGTGGAAGGATATGTGGAATTTGCGAAATTGTTGGTATCCGTAGTCATTCCCGTAAAAAGGGCCTCAGCCGTCATTGCAGGCAGGCCGGGGAATCCATCGGCGCACAAAGCCTTAAGGATATAATAGGCGAGTTCGCATGTCGAAGAAACATGATTGCCTGAGAATATCAGATTGAAAGAGGCTGTATCGGGAGCAATATGATGGTCTATGAGAATCTTCCGCGCCGCTGCTTTTTTCAGCACGCCCTCCATATGGTCGGTTCTGGAAAAGGAATTGCAATCCATACATATCACTACATCCGAAGACAGAACTGCAGCATCTCCCGCCTCCCTGTCTGCATCATATAACAATATTTCCCCGCCGGGATCCAAATATCCAAGAAAATCCGGGAAACGGTCGGGAAGCACTATGCGCGCATCTTTCCCCATGGCCTTGAGGTATTCTCTCATCCCTACGCAGGATCCGACGGCATCGCCGTCAGGAGATGTATGCGCGACAATACAAAAAACCTTCCCTCCGCCAATAATCCTGGCTAATTCTCCTATTTTTTTCGAAAAATTTTCAACCATGTTTTCACTTTTACGAGCGCAAAATTAAGAAACAGTTTAAAAATTATAAAAATTATATTGCGTGAACTAAATAAATTATATACTTTTGTGGGACTTTTTGTTGAACAAAATTAAACTTACAATAATGAAAAAGGTACTTACTATCGTTATCTTGCCTATCCTTATTTTAGGATTGCTCTACCTTATCATCGCAAGCGTGATGAAACCGGTTAATTTCCAGAAGGAACAGAAACAGCGCGAGGCTGTCGGCATCGAGAGGCTCAAAGACATCAGGACACTCCAGGTCGCTTACAAGAGCACTTACGACCGTTTCGCTCCTTCAATCGACACCCTCAAGGATTTCTACCACAACGGGACAATCACTGTCATCAAGCAGATCGGCTCAATGGATGACTCCGCTGCAGTAGCACACACCGAGGCTATCAAGAAACGCAATCCGAGGATTACTTCCGAACAATTGCAGGAAATGTATGACAATGGTGACAAACAACTGGTATTCAGGATAGAGACCGACATTCCAGTAAAAGATACACTTTTCAATGACAGGCCTGGGTTCTGCATCGACTCGCTTGCATTCATTCCTTTCAGCGGCGACTCAATCATCATGCAGTCCGTAATAAGCAAGGTTTCAGGCGTGGACGTTCCTCTGTTCGAGGCCTGCATGCCATACAAGAGCCTCCTCAAAGGAATGGACAACCAGCTCCGCATCAACCTTGACGCCGACAGGAAGGACATTGACAAATATCCGGGACTCATGGTAGGAAGCATTACTTCTCCTAACAACAACGCCGGTAACTGGGAGTAACATAATATGACTAAGGCCACTGGTTACGTGGAAAGATACAGGATATCCATTCAAGTTTTCTTGAATGGATATTCTTATAAGGTAACGGACTCTGACGGAAATACCATTCTCCGAAAAGACGACAATGCCGTGGAAGACCTGTATTCCTCGCACCTGTTTTCCTACAAATATGAGGAATACGAACTGTCTTTCAGGACTCATGAATGCACCCTGATCCCCGAACGCATGCTTCATGGATGGCAAGAAGGAGATGCAGGGAAAAAAGTATTGCGCGAAGCGCTTTCAGAATACACCCCTATTGAAGATGATCGTGAAATAGCGGCCATAGGCGTTCCATATCTCAAAGCCGTATTGGTATATGCCCTGCCCGGGAAAGGGGCGTCGTTGGACGCCCTGCTCACATCGCTTCCGGCAGGATGCCGCCCTCTTCCGGAAATGTACTGGATGCTTGAACAGTTGCACGGAACATTAAAATGCCATAACAGGGTAATTGCCTCGTACAGGGATTCGCTTCTCACTCTTCTGATTTCCGAAGATGACAGCCTGCTGCTTTGCAACTCATTCGAAGCGCCTGATTTCACGACAGCCCTTTACTTCCTGTTTTCATCCATGAAACAATTCCAGTTCAATCCGGAAGTCACAACAGTATATTTCAGAAACAGCCTCAGCCAAGAACAGCAAATGCTGCTGTACAGGTATTTTTCAGGAGTGGAGGTCTTGGAATGAGAATAATCGGAGGCAAGTTCAAGGGAAAGACCATCGGTCTTCCTGCACATTACAACGCACGGCCTACTACGGATTTCGCAAAAGAAGGGCTTTTCAACATCATCTCGAACGAATACGAATTCGAAGGCCTTTCGGTACTCGACCTTTTCGGAGGTACAGGAAGCATATCATTTGAATTCGCATCCCGAGGAGCCGGCGACATACACTGCAT
>JADIMA010000040.1 GCA_017694945.1 Candidatus Merdivivens pullicola
TCAATGCCACAAATGGCAAGATTCATTTGTGCCAATTTCCATGTGTTGCTGTTGAGTTCCTGCCCGTAAACAGAAATTTGGTTGATATTACCTCGGTGACGTTCGATAAACTTACTACTCTGTACAAACATACCTCCCGAACCACAAGCCGGGTCAAAGATTTTTCCTTTGTAGGGTTGAATAACCTCAACAATGGTGCGGACAACACATGATGGAGTGTAGAACTCACCGCCTTTTTTGCCTTCTTCACGAGCGAACTCTCCAAGGAAGTATTCATATACACGCCCGAGCACATCACGGGCCTCTGTTCCTGTGAAATGCAGGTTGTTTTCAAAAATATCAATTACATTGCCCAAGCGGCGTTTGTCGAGTTCTGGACGGGCATAGTTTTTCGGGAGAATGCTTTTAAGCTGCCTGTTCTCCTGCTCCAACGCTTCCATTGCTGTATCAATGACAACTCCTATTTCAGCAGTAAGCGAAGCCTTGACGATTTTGTCCCAACGGGAATCTGTAGGAACAAAAAAGATGTTGTCACCGATATACTCATCAGGGTCTTCCTCAAAACCAGCACCCTCTGCTACAAGTTCATCGTGCTTAACTTTGAAGCAATCGTTGATGTATTTTAAGAACACAAGTCCAAGCACTACACTTTTGTATTCGGCAGCATCGAGGTTGCCGCGTAATTCGTTTGCAGAATCCCACAGAGTTTGCTCGATAGTTTTCTTTGTTCCTTCCTTTGCTTTTACTTTTTTGGCCATTATTATATATAAAAATGAAAACTCCGCCACTATCCCTGCGAGGCTGACCAAAGCCCATAAGACAGCGAAGGAGTTTCGTATGTTATTTTATTCTTATTCTTCAGGTCATTAGCGCAGTTGCTTTTCAATCACAAAGGTAATGCCTTTTCTTGAATTTTCTTGCATAATCCAGAAATAACTATTATTTGAGACTCACGTTTCATCAACTTAACTCAATGATGTATTCGACAATAGAGATTAATTACCGACTAATATTACCATAATAAGATTGCCATACATTACAATGAAATAACAGAAATCAGCCTTAGCCCATGTGTGAGAATCATTCTTTTTTATCAGTCCGCTTCAAATATTCATTAAGAACTTCTCTTGCATAATAATAGCCTCTTTCCTTGAATCTGTTCCATGATATAATCAATAGTACCATCGCAATTGGCCAAAACTGCCATTCGTTATAAAAACGAAAAGCACACAGAATGTCTGCAATCAATACAGTTGTAAGCATTGTTCGTGACCAAGCATATTGGGCATTAAAAGCTGGAACTCTACAATCTTCACATCCATTGACCTTTCTCATGGCACATCCAAACATTTTCCGTTCAGAGGCATGTTGGTCATTCAATTCTTTTTTCAACGTTACTATTGCTTTTTCAGCTTCATAGAATTTAACACGCTTACACCCTGTCCAATTTTGTCCATTCACCAATGTAAGCAGTTTATCTGATGGCATACCATTTATTGTTTTGTAATAAAAGCCTTCAAGAAGGCTTCCTATAGCATTAATAAAATATCCAGCTAAATAACCTAATGCAAGATATACAACACCATCTATTTCTGTATTTCCAAGAAAAAGATAATTGATGGCAGCCACAATAGTTACACCGATTATAGTAGTTGATAATAAATCGTAGTATTTTATATCCATAAGTATTTCACCTTTAAATTGTTAACGTCCCTGCATAATACCAATCTACAATGGGAAATCCATAAACGGTTCGCGTAATATTTCCTTTCCCTTGTTTAGCCTTTAGGCATGTAGGCTTATTGTTTATTTTATTTTTAGTGTAAATATGCACTTCTTTACCATCATTTTCAAAACATATGTCTCCAGCTGCATTTTGAGTGATAGTCTGCATTGAATCACCATAGTCAATATGCTCGGATGGCGCATTACCTATGATGATTAATTTAGGGTTTAATGCCTCTAATAAATCATTAGGAACAGCTCCTGATTTGCGACCATGATGTGGCTGAAATAATATGTCTATTAGTGGAATATTATTTTTGTATTCGTCGTAGTATGCTTGTTGCATTTCTGTTTCCAAATCCCCCATCCACATATAAGTAGCACCATTTTCTATGCTATATGTAAAAATTGGGCAAATATTATTTATCTCTTTGCCTTCGGAAACAAGTTTAAGTGCCTGCTTAAATTTTTCGTTTTTTAAATCGGGCCACATAAAATTTATTCCAGAACTCCCATTCTCGTCATTTGTTTCATTGAGCCAAGCACGTCTAATATCACGCTTTATGGCAAAATTTTTATTAGCAAGTAGCCAATGGTAGCGAGTCAAACTATCATCGCTACTGTCTGTCGGACGATTATTATCTACTGCATAAAAATTTGTAATTTCCCAACTATCATCCAAATATTCTATGCCTGCTATATGATCGTTGTCTGGATGTGTTGATATAAAACGACAAACTCTGCCAGCAGACTCATTTTTGATCTCATTTATAATTTCATCTTTGCGGGCATTATTCCCATTACCATCTTTCAGATAGCAATCAATAACAGTAAAATTTCGGGAACCATGTTTGATATAGAACATATCCCCTCGAATATCTCCCTCTGGGAATGAATAAGACTTTACTATGGGCATACTATTTTAAATCGAAATGTTTATACTTAAAATGGCAAACTATATGCCGAATTTCTTTATATAGTCAAAAACTGACAAAAAGTCAGCACTTAGCACATTTTTTCTTATTTGGCATAATGGTGAATGTTGTTCATCATTATGTTCTCTGAAACAATATCACAACTTTTAAAGAAATATAGTACCATTTGTTATGACTTAAATGGACGAAAGAGAAGTGGAATTCGGGAGCGAACTGCATTGATAGAGGGTGTCAGTATTAACACCCTAATAAGTTAAGAATTGGCAAAAATGTCAAATCTCTATCTTTTGGAATGTACCATTGAAAGTTACGACCATATATCAGACTTATTACTTCAAAATTATTGAGTAATAACCGATTGTAAATACTAATGATGCTAAGATATAGTTTTTACCTCAAAGCACAAAATGTTTCGTCAAAATTCTCTGTGACTTTTCCGAAATTCTTTTTCTAAGAGAGATCTTTCCTTATCCCATAGCATTAAAAATATTCACATCAAGACAGACGGTTTTGAGAGCATATAAGCGTAAGTTCTCTGTAAATAAAGGTTAAATACATTAAATTTTACTTCTTCGGAATGCATGTAGAACCCATAAATTCACTTTTCTACCTTTTTAATAGCAAATTATTGATAATCAATGAGTAATAGATTCTGTCATTGAAGTCATGAAAATGAATTCGGATTTGCCGTCTATGCCTTTTCTCCATGGGATTTGAGGTTCCTTGCCTTTCAATAGTTTGCCATATCTGTCAAGGCATTCAGAATAATGATCTGGCAACCAGTCCATTGCTGCGAGAACTCGGTTAAGCCGTTCTCTCCTTAAATGACTTCTTTCAATAAGTCTTCTCGTACTTCTGAACTTTGTCCTTTCGGTTGTCTGGGATTTTGTATTGCCTTTGTCGAAATCTCCTAATGTGGCTGCATCCATAGGAATAATTCTGCTTCCGGTGCATTCTATACCTGTCAATGTGTCTTTATCATTGACATTTTCCTGATTAATTACGGCCCAACCAATGGAATTCGTTCCTAAATCCAGTCCGAGAATCTTTTTCATGGTAAATGAGATTTGTTAATGTCTCAAAATTATTAAAAAAACTTGAAAAATTTTGTTGTTTTGATGAAACATCTTATTTTTGAACGAAATTTGAAGCGATTCACAATAAGGATTATTCCGTTGTGAAAACATTTAAAGGGGTGCCTATAGACTTTCTATAGAGCATCCCTTTCTTTTGGAACGCTTGTTTATCTTGCGTGCCCCGTACTCCCTGCACAGTTATTCGCCTTGCAGCAGCGGCCAGGCAGGGTCAGGCACATGTTCCCTCTCCATTATCGAACGCAGTTCTTCGGCGATCCGGAGGTATTCGTCAGTGACATGTTCTTCGTCGAGCAGGTTGACGGTCTCGGACGGGTCGTTTTCCAAATTGTACAGTTCCCATACCGATGCTTCTCCGGAAGATGCAAAGAGCCTTATGAGTTTCATGTCTCCAGATATGACGGCCTGTTTGCCGCCTTCTTCCTGGAACTCGAAATAAAGCCAGTCGTGTTCAGGCTGGCTGCCTTTGCCTGTGAGTGCCGGAAGTATGGACATGCCGTCACCGCCTGAAAAGCGTCCCGTATCAGTGTCCGGCCGGGGCTGCAATATCTGTCTGAAAGTCGGAAAAATATCCCAGAAAGTCATCGTGTGCCCGTTCTGGCTGCCGGGTTCAATTACGCCTTCCCATGCGGCTATGAATGGCACCCTTATTCCGCCTTCGTAAAGGTCTCTCTTGTAGCCCCTGAAGATTCCGTTGCTGTTGAAGAAATCGGGATCGGCGCCGCCTTCCATGTGCGGCCCGTTGTCACTGGCAAAGATGATCAGAGTGTTGCCGAGTATGCCGTTTTCTTTCAACTTGTCGATTACCTGGCCGACATACATGTCGAGTCTGTAAACCATTGCTGCAAAAGTCGCGCGTGGTTCCGGTTGCGAACAATATCCGCCTTTACGGAACGCCGGGCCTGAATCACAGCCTTTGTAAGGCGTTTCCGGGTACATCCCGCTGAATTTGGCCAGAATGGAGTCTTTCGGTACGAGCAGTTCCGCGTGAGGCAGTACATACGGAAGGAAAAGGAAAAATGGTTTGTCTGCATTGTCGTCTATGAATTCCAGCGCCTTTTCATTTATCAGATCCTGGGAGTATGTCCCGAATCCTCCGTCGGCATTGTCTTCAAGAATGATTTTCCTATCGTTTTCCCAAAGATGGTCGGGATAGTAATTGTGTGCGAGTAGCTGACAGTTGTATCCGAAAAATTCGTCAATTCCCTGGTTTGAAGGGTCGCCTGTAGTCCCCGGTGCTCCCAGTCCCCATTTGCCGAACGCTCCTGTAGCGTATCCGTTTTCTTTGAAAAAGAGGAAAATGTTGTCCATTTCCGGCAGAGGATACTGTCCTTCGGGAGGGGTCTCGATGTTTCCTCTTACGGGAGCATGCCCTGAATGCAGGCCGGTGAGCAGGCAGGCCCGCGATGGCGCGCTGACAGTTGTTCCGGAATAGCATCTTGTGAAGCGCATCCCGTGTGCGGCGAGGCTGTCGATGTTGGGAGTGTCGAATTTTTCCTGACCATAGCAGCCGACATCTCCGTACCCGAGGTCGTCGGCAAGGATGAATACTATGTTTGGAGTGCCCGCCTGTTCCGTCTGGCATCCAGCGACCGCTGTGCAGCCGAGTGCCATGCCCGATATCATCAATCCCTTTTTCATTGTAAGTCTGTTTGTTTACGCTACAAAATAAATGAATAAATTGTAGAAAATTCAAAACATTTCTATTTTTGTTGAAAAAATCTCAACCATTTCTTTGCGGATTAACAATTGAACCGTCATGGGAAAAACATTCAATCTTGAGTATATTCTGGAAGACGGGCGTTTTGTACAGTCGCGTCCGTACTCGTTGATGCTTAAACCTGTCGGCGGCGCCTGCAACCTGAATTGCGCTTATTGTTATTACAAGGGCGGCCATGATGCCGGCAGGATGGATATCCGCCAATTGGAAACAGTATTCCGGGATTATGCGGATTCCCAGCCCTCCGGCGCGCCTCTGACTTTTATCTGGCATGGAGGCGAACCACTGTTGGCAGGTGAGAAGTATTTGAGGGAAGCGGTCGGTTTGCAGAAACGCATGTTTTCTTTACAGGGAGGCGCTTCAAAGGAACCGAGGCAGGTGGCCAATATCCTGCAGACCAATGCGACGGCGGTGACGGAGAGCCTTGCTTCCTTCCTTGCTGAAAACCATTTTCTTTGCGGTGTGTCGATTGACGGGCCTGAGACTTTGCACGACATTCCGAGGCGCACGGTGGCCGGAGAAGGCTCGTGGAGGCAGGCCATGCGTGGCGTAGGGTTGCTCCAACGGGCTGGAGTTCAGATTAATGCGATGGTTGCCGTAGGGAAGCACAATGTATCCCGGCCTGAGTCGGTTTATGGTTTTCTGAAAGATGCAGGCTTTGAATATATACAGTTGCTTCCTGTTGCCGAGGGCCCGTCGGGTTGGCTGGAAGGGGAGGACTGGGGGGATTTTCTGTGCGGAGTCTTTGATCTGTGGCGGATTTCCGATATAGGAAGGGTGTTTGTCAATTATTTTGACAACACTCTTGCCCTGCATGCCGGAATGGGGCCGGATTTGTGTGTCCTCGGCAAGAGTTGCCCTCCCTGCCCTTCAGTAGAGGCCGACGGGCGGATATATGCCTGCGATCATGTCTCCCGACCTCTCGGAGGCAACGTCATTGAAGGTTCGCATCTTGCCGAAATCATGTCGTCTTCCCTGGAATACGGGCACGAGACTGAGAAATTCCAGTCCCTTTCGGGAAAATGCCTTTCGTGCCGTTATCTGAAACTCTGCAACGGGGACTGTCCGGTTCACAGAACGGTATTGACGGAAACCGGAGAACGCATATCGTCTTTATGTCCTGGATACATGAAGTATTTTGCCCATACGTATGATTTTTTTGCGGAATGGGCGGCGTCGATTATCGTCCGCTGAAAGTCTCCGAGATTACTTTGTCCATTAGGATGTCGTGGGGTTCTTTTGGAACCGATTCGACGAGTTGGAAATCAAAACAGATTCCGGTCTTGAATACGCTGCTTCCTGAAAGCAGCCTGTCGTAGAAGCCTTTCCCTCTGCCCATGCGGCCTCCTTCGCGGTCAAATGCAACTCCCGGTACTATTACAAGGTCTATTTCATCTATGGATGCTTCGCGTGAGCCTGTCTTTGGTTCCGGAATAGAGTAGGATTCGCCGTCGTGCATTTCGTCCAGCCCGGTAAACTGTCTGATAATCAAGTCGTCTCCGTTGACCACGGGGAGGAAAACGGTTTTTCCGGAAGCCGCCGCCCTTGTTACAAGGTCGTGCGTATTGACTTCATCTGGCAGTGACCAGTAACAAAGCACGTTGCGGGCTTCAATGTATTCCGGGCTGCTTTCAAGGTTGGCTATGACGGTTTTTGACCTGTTGAGCCGTTCTTCCTGAGGACACTGTTTTTTCAGAGAAGATATTGTTTTTCTCAATTCTTTCTTTTCCACGGTTATATGCTTATTATATTACGGACGATCCACCATGCGATTACCACGACGAGGACTGTTATTGCTGTTTTCGGGCTGTTTATTGCGGCATGGAATTTCGGATGGCTTTTTCTTGTGATTTCGGCTGCACCCAGCACTGCAAGGAACGGGATGGAGGCAACCAGCAGCGCATTATGTCTTAACGCCTCGCCCGGATGTCCATGCAGTAAGTCATGTATGGCTCTTTGAGAACCGCAGCCCGGGCATTGCAGGCCGGTAAGGGCGAAAAACGGGCATTTTGGAAACAATGCGTCTGTTTCCGGGTCAATTGTCGCATAGAGGCAGACTAAAACCACGGCGACAGCAACCACTGCCGCCACAATTGCTTTCCGACCACGTTCTGTCATCCTACATTCCCATGGAAGCCAGAGAGAATATGCTGATTCCGGCTATGAAGTAGAGCAGAATCCAGAATAGATAATATGCGATTCCGCAGAAAAATGAAATCTTTGTCCATTTTCCGGCATTTCCGCTGGCTCTTTGGGCTTCTTCAAAACGCCCTGCATGATAGTTGGAACTTACCTGTGCGGCATAGACGATGCCGACGATACCGAACGGCAGGCAGCAGAAAATAGTTGCGAGGATTGATTCGGCCAGCCAGGTCTTAGGGCAAGGCGAATTGTAAGGCGTATTGTTATACACTTCCATAATAAGATAGATTATAGGGTTTAATTTTCCGACTGCTAATTTAAAAATTTGTCATGAAATTCCAAAAACGTCTTCAGGGTGGGTGCCTAACGGTTCTACGTGTACCACTATGTCATATACTTCCGGTATCGACTCTCGGATATTCTGTTCCACCTGGCTTGCCAGAGCGTGTGCGCGGGCCAGGGTGATATTGCCGTCGGCTTCGACATCGAGGGTAATCATGTATTTCCCGCCTATGCTTCTCGATCTTATGCGGTGTGGATGGCTTACTCCCTGCACTTTGGATGTGGCGTCGGCGATTTTCTGATAAACCGATACATCTTTCACTCCGTCCATGAGTTCGATATTGGAATCCATGAAGATTTTAATTGCAGACCATACGATGAAGCAACTTACGATGATGGCTGTTACGGAGTCGAGTACGGGCATTTTGAGTATAAAGGAGAAAAACAGTCCTGCAAGCACGCTCAGCGATATTATCATGTCGTTCCGCATGTTGATGCCGTTGGCGATGAGCATGGACGAGCCGGTCTTTTTCCCTATCCTTGTCTGGTACAGCGACAGCAGCAGTTTGCATACGATGGAACCAGCGGTCACATATATCGCAATCATTCCGGGCATGACCCTCTGCTCTTCGGAGAAAAGGTGCCTGATGCTGGAGACGAACATTTCGGCTCCGGCGAAAAATATGACCATTGAAAGTATTTTTGTCGCTATCGATTCGGCCTTGGCATAACCATACACGTATTTGAGGTTCGGCTTTTTCCCCATGATTTTTGCCGTGGCTATCATTACTATGGATATTGCCACGTCCGACGCCGAATCTATTCCGTCGCCTATCACGGCTACGCTGCCGCTGATGAACCCGGTGATGATTTTCGCGGCTGCCAGTATTCCGTTGCCAGCGGTGCTGATGTATGAGGCCTTGAGAATCTGTTTTTCCATGTCGCAAAAATACTCAAACTCGCCCACATGCGGATACATGCGCGGTAATATTTTTTATGATTGTCCGCAAAGTTTTCCCGGACTGTCATTCATTTTGAATTTCTTCCGCGCCGCATATTTCCGTCGATATTTCACCTATCCACCCGGCTTTGGCATTCACTCCTGTGCATATCTTGATGAAATCTATGTAGGCGAGCGATGCCGGCAGGCCGTCGAATGTGACGGCATCGCTTATCCTGAACCTGTTGGTACTCGTCCCTGTCCTGTCGGATGGGCTGAAGTTATCGGCGTATCCCCAGGCGTATTCATGGTTGACCCAATAGTTCTGGCCCTGCTGTTCGGTGTTGGGGGCAAGCCTGGTGCCGATGAGTGTGAACGAGTCGTCTTCAATCCACGAAGGATAATAGTAGTCCTGCGTGTGTACCCCGGACATATAGTCGATGGTTCCGCTGTTGCCGAGGTTGTCAGTCCATTGTACGGCCATCTGGGGCGCTGACGGCCTGTAATATGTCACTTCGTAATCTTCCAGTGTCTCCGCCTTGCCGTATTCGCTGCCTTTAAGTTCGTACCAGGTGTCGTTAGGCAGTCCGTCTCCGTTTTCATCCTGCATTACCCACACTATACCCGGTTCTGACGAGCCATGATAGGAATTGCCCGTGATGGCGAAGTCATAATCCCCGGAATTTTCTATGCTGTGGTCGAATCCCAGTACGATGTAGCCGCCGAATCCTCCGAGCGATACATATTGTCCGGCTTTCAGGTTTTCTTCTGCATGGCGGACTGCTTCTTCCATCGTATCGGCTGAATAGCCTTCGTTAATGAACTGGCCCGGCGCCGGAGTATATTCATATACTTTGTCCCACGAGGCATTGCCGGTCTGCGGCCTTCTGAAAGTGCCTTCTGGAGGGCAGACATTGATTGTGAGTGACTTGCTTACAGTGGCATGGCCGTTTTCCATGGTGACGGTCGCTTCGTGCGTCCCTTGTTCCGTGGCTGAAAAGACATATTGCGGGTCTTCGGAAGACTGTACTTGTACCCCGTCTATCTTCCAGGTATAGACGGCTCCTTCTCCGTTCCTGATGCCGTATGGACATATTTTTATGCGCCTGCCTGCAGATACATTGTAAGTGTCGCTGCCGAAAGTCCATTCAAACGGGATTTCGGAAGGATCGAGTACATTGATTGCGAAGGTTTCCGAGTCGGTGCCGTCTTCGTTGCTTACGGTCAGGGACATGGAATAGTTTCCGAGTTTTTCTCCTTTAAAGACATAACTTGTTCCGGTAGAAACTTCTTTTCCGTCCAGTATCCATGAATATGAGGCATTGTCCCCGTTTTTCACGACTGGGACTATTTCGACGGAGCCTCCTTCCGGTATGTTGTATCCTCCATCCGGGACATTCAGCGAAATCACCGGAACAAGCAGGTCTGCGACATCTATGCGGATTTCTTCAGAGTCTGCGCCGGCCGCATTTGATACGGTAAGGGTAATGTATGTGCTGCCTGCTTCATTGAAAACGTGCCTGAAAACGGGGGCCGTAGAGATTACTCTGTCTTCGGTCTTCCATTCGTATCCGGCGTTTTCTCCGTTTTCTACCTTCGGATCGATTGATATTTCTTTCCCCGCTTTTGCGACATATATGCTTTCATCGAAGTTTATGACAGGCGGAAGTCCCCTGTCTTTTGTGCACGAAAGCGTTAGAAAGGATATACTAATGTAAAAAATTGCTTTTTTTGTCATTTTTTAAATGGTTTTGTGGTGAAAACTATATGTGCCGGTATGTCTCCGGTTGTAATTGACCATTTGAGGCGTCCGTCCGGACTGAAACAGTGAAGGATTCCCGGACTGATGTAGTCTTTGGCGTCCGTTACGAAAAATTCGCCGGAGCAGCGGTTCACTGCGATTCCGTATGGAATCTGTATTTTCTTTTCAGTGCCGTCCTTTATGAAATTGCGCGTCACTATGCTTTTTGTAGCGGTGTTCCATATCGCGTATGAAATCTCATGCCTTCCGGTAATGTAATTGTATTCGGAACTGAGGACATACAGGGAGTCTCCTGCGAGGGTCATGGTGCTGTTCGGCAGTAAGTCAAGGGTGTCGGTCACTTTGTCTGTCCTGGTGTCTATTATAAATGTTCGGGACGGAACGGTGTAGTGGTCTCCGCGCGATGAAACATAAAGATTGCCGTAGTTGTCCGGTTCGATCTTGTCGAGATTGATGCCTACGTCTATCTTGTACATCTCTTCGAACGAGCCGAGGTCTATTACGGAAACCGTACTGTCATAGTCCGGAGCACGGTAGCCTCCGGAATTGGCGACATACAGTTTGTTCCCGATGACTGCCATCTCTTCCGGCTGGTATCCTACAATGCAGGAATCTACAATCCGGAGCGAGGCCGTGTCTATCTTCGCGATGAAGCCTATTCTTGCATCGCTGTCGATTTCAACGGGGCCGGCGTATGCGCTCACGTATGCGTAGCCGTCTTTGAATGCAAGGTAGCGGCAATTGGGAACGGCTATCTTGCCGATATGCTCCGCAGTAGATACATCCATGATTTCAACGTAATTTGAGCAGTTGATAACCGCCCACAGTTTTCCTCCGTATATTTTAAGGTCATTCCCTACATCGCCGAGATCCTTCACCTCATTGGGATTGCGTTCCCCGTATATGTTCCTGTAATAAGTCCCGTCTGAATAGTCATAGTAATCAAGGGATGCCTTGTTGCTTCCCATGTTTCCTTCGTTGAGCAGATAAAATCCTGTTATGTCGCCGCTTATACTGTCCCACGGGTTGATTACGGTCTCTTCTCCGTCAAGGATATAGTCCTCTTTACGGCATGAAAATGTCGCTACTGACAATGCCAGTGCCATTGCAATCAATATGAAATCTGTTCTCTTCCGCATTGTTGATGATATTAAAATGTCAGGCTTGCCGTCAGGCGGAAATTGGTTCCGGGCATCGGGTACCATTTGACTACTTCGTACTGTTGGTTGAATATGTTGTTTACATCAAGTGTCATTCCGAGTTCCATATCCCGTGGAAGCGCGAATGTCTTTGCCAGGGAGATGTCGCTGGTGTACCACGGCTGGATGTAGTTTACAGGTATGTTCCCGCCGAGCATCCATCTTTCACCGGTATAGATGAAACTGTAATTCAGACTCCAACTGCGATATGTGCAGTTAATCACTGCCGAACCGCTGTGGATGGGAACATAAGGTATCTGGTCTCCGTAGTAGTCTTCCACGGCCGGGCCGAAATCCCCGCCTTTTTTCTCTTCAGTAAAGTCCTGGGCTTTTTGGAATGTATATGACAGCCTTGTTGTCACCCCGACTTCCCCGAATCTGAATGACGGCGCAAGCATGATGTCTATGCCTCTGATTTCGACATAGCCGAGGTTGACCATCGTCCATACCAGTTGGTTGGAAGTGGGAGTGGCGATAATCTTGTCTTTTACAGTGTTGTAATATGCGTCGATGCTTGCATCGATGCCGGCGAACCAGTTTTTCTCGAAAGTCTTTTTATATGCCGCTCCGACATTGTACTGGTCGGTATATTCCGGTTTCAGGTCGCGGCTGCCGGTCTGGACATAGTACAGGTCGTTGAATGTCGGCATGCGGAAGATTTTCTTGTAAAACGCACGGAATGTCAGATTTGTTTTTTCCCACGGTCTGTAGGAAAGGATTGCGGCGGGAGCGAAGATGTTCTTGTCCTTGGCCGGTTCAATGTCTTTGCGTTTTCCCATGTCGTGTACATACGTGTATAGCATGCTGGCCTGTATGTCCAGTCCGCAGTCAAGGTTGAATGAAGTGGCGAGTGCGGCGAGTGCGGTAATCCTTCTCGGCTGGATGAAGTTGGCATTGAACATGTCCGTCCCGGTGGCGTCGAGGCTGTTCCACTGAAAGTCGCCGGCAATGTTTATGTGCCAGAAACTTAGCGGTGAGAACATGTGAGAGGTGGTAAAATACAGTTCCTGCTGCCAATAACTGTTGTCCATCGGCTGGACGGTGCTTTCAGGAGGCATTACATAATTCATGTAATCATTGGAATATTTTATCCTGAACCGATAACTGTATGCCCTGCCGACGGTCTGTGTGAGCGAGGACTGTATGAAAATGTTCCTGTCTTTCTGCCTGTCTTCGTTCAGGAGAGAAATACCGTAGTCTTCTTTTACGGCGGCGCCGGGATAACCTCTGTCGGAGTTGTAAAAATATATTTTCGCATCCCAGTCCCCTCCGTTTATTTTTCCGAAAACTGCAGCCTCCGCCCTTATTGAAAAAACATCTCCGTTGCGGCGCGTTTCAGTCGTATCATAGCCTCCTCCGTCAAGGCCTTTTTTGCTGTAGCGGAATTTGTATTTTCCTGAAGTGTTCATGACTTCTGCATTCACGGACGTACTGATGTTGTCATTTAATCTGTAATCCCAGGTGAACGTGCCGTCTATCAGATCGAATGAACCGGTCCTTACCTTGAAATTAAAGTTGTTCCGTCTGTCATCCGTGAAAACGGGTCTCCTGCTTGTCATGTAGAATGCCGCTGCGGATGCGAAGTCCTTTGCCGACTGGAAGATGTCGCTTTTCTGCCCGTTATAGACTGAAATCATTTCCATGTTGTCCATGGAAAACCTTCCGAGATCGACGGTTCCGTTCTGTGCGTTTCCAATCTGTATCCCGTCGTAGAAAACCCCGACATGCTGGCTTCCGAGGCTTCTTACATTAACTGTCTTAAGGCCCCCAATGCCCCCGTAGTCCTTTATCTGCACGCCGGAAAAATATCTCAAGGCGTCGGTGACGGAATTTCCGCCGAGTCTTTTCAGTTCTTCGCCGCGCAATGTCTGCGAAGGGATGATTTCAGTCTTTCTGGCGGCTGAGACAACGGCTATGTCGAGCGTGTCTATGGCCGTATCCAGACTGTCGGCAGCCGTTCCGGGGCGGGATGCAAAAACATGTGCGGCGGTAAGAACCGCCGCAAAGCATGAAATTATGACCTTTTTCAGTGCTTGTTTCATCTTTGCCATTATCCTTTTCCCATTCTCCGCAGGAATTCCGAAACCTCATGGTTTGCGGATAAAAACATAACGGCAGGTCTCCTGGCTCGTTCCGGCCGCAACGCCTTCCCATTATCCTGTCATTGCTGACATGTTAACAGTGGCAGTCGAATGTGCGGTCTTGCCCGTTTAATGGCGGAACTTACAGTAGCGGGAACTGCATCCGGTTTTCACGGATTTCCCTTTTATTTTCCTGTCCCGGACGGAACAGGAAAAACCGTTACAGTCGGCAAAGATAAGCAAAAAACGGATTTAAAAGCATTGCGATGGAAAAAACATCCGATTTATGTGTATGATTGTTCCTACCATCCTCATTAATGCGTCCCTGATTTCATCCCACCACATCGACAATTGTCAGAAATTCAAATTTTTTCACGGGATAATTGCCGTGTTCGTCAATGCCAATGAAAATGACCGCTAAATACATTGATCCGTCGGCCCAAGGCTGAATAGTCACCGGTACAGTGAATTCACCGTAGTTTTCGATTTGATACATGTAATCCTCGAGATGGATAATATTGTTGTTGTCCCCGGCAAGTAATTCACATATATGGCCTGGGGAACTTGACCAGACTGTAGAAATATTTGCAAACCCCAGTCCGAAATCCGCAGTGTCTTCTCCTAATTCTATTTCAAGAGGAATGTCTGCTTCCCCGTATTCCATTGCTTCTTTCCATATTTCCCGCATTGATTTTGTGCAAGTAACGTATATCGTCGGATATGCGTTCTGTGATACCACGAAGTCAAAAGAACCTCCGTCGTCGAAGTTCACATGCAGTGTAGCCGTACGGTGTTCCGCGGTTTCGTTTTGCTCTATTTCCAGCCTGAGTCTCCCGTCTCCCCGGGCTATCGTCGAAATCCAGTCCGCATCGGATTCCACGGATGATATCTCTCTGTCGCCGATGATGTCGAGCGTGTCGATGCATTCAAGGAATGCCGCATCGATGCGTGATGTTTCAAAAGGATATGAAGTATCTGTCGTGTCTCCTGTGACGGGTCCTGGAGGTGTCGGGGATGGCTTGTCGCAGGCTTGTAACGCGGAAATAATAAATAATGTTATAGACAAATATAAAACTAATGAATTTTTCATGGCATTGCAGTAGTAAAGTGTTTATAATAATTGGTTTTAAGATTCATCAACATTTACGGAACTTATTAAACATATTGAACAATCATGCAAAATTCATATTCCATAGGATAATTGCCGTTTCCGTCAATAGCAAGGTAAATGACACCCAAATAAATTTGGTTATCGTAACTGTCGTAGGCTACAGGTATTGTGAATTCCCCCGAGTTTTCAATCTGGTACATGTAATCATCAAGATGTATAACACTGTCATTGTCTCCGGCGAGGATTTCACATAACGTAGATTTATCATTCAACAGGGTATTGGCGGTTGCAAACGCCAGTCCGAAATCCGCAGTGTCTTCTCCTAATTCTATTTCAAGAGGAATGTCGGCTTTCCCGTATTCGAAAATCTCTGTTGCTATTTCAGCAGGGTCTTTTGTGTAAGTAACATATATCATCGGATATGCGTTCTGTGATACCACTAAGTCAAAAGAGCCTCCGTCGTCGAAGTTCACATGCAGTGTATCCGTACGGTGTTCCGCGGTTTCGTTCTGCTTTATTTCCAGCCTTAGGCTCCCGTTTTCCTGAGCCATCGTCGAAATCCAGTCCGCATCGGATTCCACGGATGATATTTCTCTGTCGCCGATGATGTCGAGTGTGTCGATGCATTCAAGGAATGCCGCATCGATGCGTGAAGTTTCAAAAGGATATGAAGTATCTGTCGAATTTGGCTGAACAGGTTTCGTGCATGCCGAGAGCAGGCACAGTGAAAATATTATTAATATCGCTTTTTTCATGACGTTGCAGTAGTAAAGTGTTTATAATATTTGGTTTTAAGATTTGGGAGCAGGCGGATGTGAACACATCGTGCGGATGGCAGAGGTCATCCGCTTTAAAAAATGAAATCGTTTTTCCCGATATATGCGAGCCATCGGGAGGCGCGTTTGACAGACATCGTCTTACTCTCAAATTTACGACATCCAAATATACGAAATATTTTAATGTTTTCTGCTTTTTAACCTATTATTCGCAAAAATACCCCTTGAAGAATAACCGGGTACGCCTTCTTTGGGCCGCGCCACGACTTAATTTAAAAATATTGCAATATATTGATATATAGTGAATTGCTATTGTAACAATATTTTATAAGTGTGGATTCTGAGGGGTTCGGAAGCCCTTGAAATCCACACTAATTTTTCGTGATGTATGTTGTTTTCCTCTGATTTACAATGTGTTGTGTAAACAAAAGTTAGGTCGGGGCGTGGCCTTGAGTGCACGACACCGCATTGCTCGGCGCAACCGTTCCGCAATGTGATAAGAGTTTCGGGAAAGTGCCCGTGATTCCGGCAAATCCTTGGCACTTTTCCCTCATCCGCACACATAAGGGGTATTTTTGCGGATAATCATAAAAAAATATCCCTTCTTGCATCGTCGCCTGCGCCATTTGCCCTGCGGGCCGGAAATGGCAGGTCACATCCCGGCAATACAATATTGAATAAATCCGTTTGCAATGCTCCATGCTTTTCGTATATTTGCATTCCAAGATTTATTTCAAGTTTGACGAATGGTTGACAATATGGGAAACAGACATTTTCTGAAATTGCTGGATGTTACTCCGGAACAGATCATGCATCTTGTGGATCTGGCCGCAAAGTTCAAGAAGGACAAGGCGGACGGTATTATGCCGAGGCATCTTGAGGGCAGGAATTTCGCCCTTGTTTTTGAAAAGGATTCCACGAGGACGCGCTGCTCGTTTGAAGTTGCTGCTGCCGACCTGGGCGCTCATACCACTTATCTCGGTCCGTCGGGTTCGCAGATCGGCAAGAAGGAAAGCATCCCTGATACTGCAAGGGTGCTTGGCAGCATATACGATGGCATAGCATACCGCGGTTTCGGGCAGGAAAGGGTCGAGGCCCTCGCCAGGTATGCCGGTGTGCCTGTATGGAATGCACTTACCAATGAATCGCATCCAACCCAGATACTTGCCGACCTGCTTACCATGAGGGAGTGTTCGGACAAGCCGTTCGGCGCGATGAAGTTCTGCTATCTCGGTGATGCCCGTTACAATATGGCCAATTCGCTCATGGTGGGAATGGCCAAGATGGGGGTGGATTTCCGTATTGCGGCCCCGAAAGACTTTTTCCCGGAGGCGGGACTGACCGGCATGTGCCGCGAGATAGCGGCATCCACGGGTGCGAAGATAATGATTGCCGACAAAGTGGACGAGGCCGTCGAGGGCTGTGATTTCATATATACCGATGTCTGGGTTTCAATGGGAGAGCCGTGGGAGGCCTGGGAGGAGCGTATATCCAAGATGCTACCTTATCAGGTGAACGCTTCGGTCATGGAAAAATGCAAAAATCCCGATGTGAAGTTCATGCATTGCCTTCCTGCTTTTCATAACCTTGAAACTGAAACGGGATGCAAGGTTTTTGAAAAATTCGGAATTGCCGAACTCGAAGTTACGGATGAAGTGTTTGAAAGCCATGCGTCCGTTGTATTTCAGGAAGCCGGAAACCGGATGCATACCATAAAGGCTGTAATGGCAGCCTCGATAGCCGGGTTGTAAGTAAGAAACAGTTGAGAAATTGCCGTTTTTTATGGATGCCCGCTGATTCGGGCATCCATTTTGTTTGTTGTACAGACCTGTTTTTGAAATATGGATTTTAAGATTAATTCTGCATATAAGCCGGCAGGAGACCAGCCGGAGGCTATTGGCCGGATTTCACAACTGCTTGAAAGCGGGGTGGATGCCGTGACTTTGCTCGGAGTGACAGGCTCCGGCAAGACTTTCACAATGGCGAATGTGATAGAGAAGATGCAGCGTCCCGCGCTTGTTCTCAGCCACAACAAGACACTGGCGGCGCAGTTGTACGGCGAGTTCAAGTCTTTTTTCCCGGACAACGCAGTGGAATATTTCGTCTCCTATTATGATTATTACCAGCCTGAAGCATATATTCCGACAACGGATACATATATTGAGAAAGATTTGAGTATCAACGAAGAGATTGAAAAACTCCGCCTTTCGGCCACCTCGGCCCTGCTTTCCGGAAGGAGGGACGTGATTGTGATTTCCAGCGTGTCTTGCCTGTACGGAATAGGAAATCCTGAAGATTTCCATGCCCAGATGGTTTCTGTCCGCAGAGGCGATACTGTTTCCCGGAACAAACTGCTGTATTCATTGGTCGATGCCCTTTACAACCGTACCGAAGGAGAGTTTACCCGTGGAAGTTTCAGGGTAAAGGGAGATGTGGTGGATATTTTCCCTGCATACGGCGATTATGCATACAGGATAGAGTTTTTCGGTGACGAGGTGGAGGAGATAAGCATGATAGAGCCGGTAACGGCGATGAAACTGGATACCCTTGAACAGGCGATAATCTTTCCGGCAAACAATTTCGTTACGACAAGAGAGCGTTCGGTAAAGGCTGTTTCACAGATTCAGGACGACCTTCACAAGCGTTACGAGTATTTCATGGAAATTGGCAGGACTCAGGAGGCCAACAGGCTCAAGCAGAGAGTTGAATACGATCTGGAGATGATAAAGGAGATGGGGTACTGCCCCGGCATTGAGAACTATTCCCGTTATTTCGACGGGCGGGCGGAAGGAATGCGCCCTTTCTGTCTTATCGATTATTTCCCTGACGATTTTCTTACGTTCATTGATGAATCCCACGTGACTCTGCCGCAGATAAGGGCCATGTTCGGAGGGGATCATTCGCGGAAAAACATATTGATAGACTACGGGTTCAGATTACCTGCCGCTGCCGACAACAGGCCTTTGAAGTTTGATGAATTCGAGGAGATAACGGGGCAGACCGTATATGTGAGCGCAACTCCCGGCGATTATGAACTGGAAAAGACCGGAGGGGAGATTGTGGAACAGGTCGTAAGGCCGACCGGGCTTCTTGATCCTCCGATAGAGGTAAGGCCTGTAAAGAACCAGATAGACGATCTCATGGAGGAAGTCCAGTTGCGCATTGAAAGGAACGAAAGAGTGCTTGTCACTACCCTGACAAAGAGGATGGCTGAAGAACTGGACAAATATCTGAACCGTGCAGGGGTGCGCTCCAGATATATACATTCTGATGTGGACACACTTGAAAGGGTTGAAATCATAGAGGATTTCAAGGCCGGAAGTTTTGATGTGCTGGTTGGAGTGAACCTTCTCAGGGAGGGGCTCGATATCCCGTCGGTGTCTCTTGTCGCGATACTTGATGCCGACAAGGAGGGCTTTCTACGCAGCGGCCGCTCTCTTACCCAGACGGCCGGAAGGGCGGCAAGGAACGTTAACGGATTGGTAATCATGTATGCAGATACTGTTACCAAATCCATGCAGGAGACTATTGACGAGACCAACCGCCGTCGCGAGAAGCAGATGGCATACAACAGGGAACACGGCATAGTTCCCAAGCAGGTTGAGACGAAGATGAATACCCTGGTGCCTGCTTCCGGCAAGTCGCAGCGTCCTTACAGTCAACATGATGCACCACCGGCTGCATTGAATGATCCCGTACTGTCGAAGATGAACCGCAGTGAACTGGAAGACGCCATGCAGGATGCCCGGCAGAGGATGGAGGAAGCGGCCCGCAATCTGGATTTCGTGAATGCGGCCAGGTACAGGGATGAAATGTGGGAGATAAAAGATGTCATTCTTGACAGATTCAAAAACTGAAAAATTTAGTTTATGGAAGATATTTTTGTCGAAAAAGCATATAAGATAGCGGAAAAGGCTCTTGAAGGCATGAAGAGAGGCAACAATGCCCCTTTTATAACCCATCCGGTGGGAGTGGCGAAAATCGTATGCGATGAAATCGGGATGGGAAAGGACTGCGCTGCAGCCGTGTTCCTTCACGAGGCAACGCGTTTCCGTCCCGAAATACTTGAAAGCGAGGATTTCCTTTCTTTTCCACAGGATATAAGGAACATTGCAGTAAGCCTCAATAGGATTTCTACTATCCGGCCTAAAGACACGAGACTTGAGGCCGATACATACAGGAGGCTGATTATCAGTTATTCACGCGACCCTCGTGTAACTCTGATAAAACTGGCGGATCGTTTGGAGGTAATGCGTAACATCCGGTTGCTTCCGAAGTCTTCGCGCGAGATGAAGGTTGTCGAGAGCCAGATGCTGTATGTCCCTATTGCGCATCAGATAGGCCTGTATTCATTAAAGGGGGAGCTTGAAGACATATATCTGAAATATACGGAACCTGCCATATACAATTCCATTACCAACAAACTCCGTCTTACGGCCAAGGACAGGGAAGAGCAGATGTCCAGATTTATCGAGCCTCTGAAACAGAGACTTTCGGATGCCGGAATAAGTTACCAGTTGAAAGCCAGGACAAAGACCGCCTATTCGATATGGCGTAAGATGGTCAAGCAGGATGTCCCGTTTGAAAAGGTATATGATGTATATGCCATACGGTTTATCATAGATTGCCCTCCGGACAGAAAGACGGAACACGAAATGTGCTGGAATGTGTTTTCTTACGTGACAAGCGAGTACAAATACGATACTTCCCGTCTGAGAGACTGGCTGTCAAAGCCTAAACCGAACGGATACGAGTCTTTGCACGTTACGATCGAGTTTGAGGACAAGGTTCCTCTCGAGGTACAGATCAGGACAAGGAGGATGGATATTGTCGCCGAGTCGGGAGGTGCTTCCCACTGGTCGTACAAAGGGGTCAGAATGGAGCAATACATGCAGGAATGGCTGGCTTCGGTGCGTAATGTGATGTCGCAGCAGGAGCGGTTTTCATATGACAACATGCCCGACAATATATGTAACGATGTGTTTGTATATACGCCTTCCGGCGAGTTGAAGCAACTTCGTTACGGGGCGACCCTGCTTGACTTTGCGTTTGCGATACATACTAACATTGGCCTGAAATGCAGCGGAGGCATGGTCAACGGCAAACGCGTGTCCATAAGGGAGAAACTTGCTACGGGCGATGTCGTGGAGGCGGTGACTAACAAGAACCAGCGTCCGAATCTCGGGTGGCTCGATATCGCGGTGACATCCAAGGCGAGGACGAAGATACGCCAGAAACTTGCCGAAGATGAGTTCAAAAAGGCTTCAGAAGGCAAGGAACTCATGTCAAGGAGGCTGAAAAACTGGAAACTTGAACTGACGGACGAGGATTTGGGGTTCCTGATCAAAAAATATTCGCTCAAAAGCATAAATGAGTTTTATTGCGCTGTAGCGGAGAACAAAATTGATATTTTTGAAATAAAATCTTATCTTTCGGGCAAAGATATGCCGCAGGAGTTGCGCCATCCGTCATCCAGGGCAGTTGAAGATACTCCCAAAGAGCCTTCCGGGAATATAAAAAGCGACGTGCTTGTCATCGGAGGGAATATCAACAATATAGGCTACAGGATGGCCAAATGCTGCAATCCGGTATATGGAGACGATGTGTTCGGGTTCATCTCCGTAAAAGACGGGATTACCATACACAGGGTATCATGTCCGAATGCTGCAAGGCTTATAGAAAGGTACCCGTACCGGATTCAGCGTGTGCGTTGGAGCGGCAGTTCTGCTTCCACTTCCTTTCAGGTGACGCTGAAGGTGCTTTGCCGTGGTGAAAAGAACCTGGGCGCCCCTGTGATGGAGGCTGTCTCGCAGTACAAGGCATCTGTAAGGTCGATGGTAGTGAACGAACGCAATTCCAGGGATGTGACCCATGAAATCGAACTGAAACTGTCCGTCCCGAACAATCTGGAACTGGACAAAGTCATATCGGCGGTAAAGAAGGTCAAGGATGTTACAAATGTTCTCAGATGAGTATGGAGAAAAATATAGTCATAAAAGGAGCAAGGGTAAATAACCTTAAAAATATCGATGTGGAGATTCCACGGGGGGAACTCACTGTCATAACGGGCATTTCGGGTTCCGGAAAATCTTCGCTTGCTTTCGACACCCTGTTCGCCGAAGGCCAGCGGCGTTTTGCTGAAAGCCTTTCTTCGTATGCCAGGCAGTTTCTGGGGCGAATGTCCAAGCCGGATGTGGATTCGGTTGACGGGATTCCGCCCGCGATAGCCATCGAACAGAAAGTCAACAGCCGCAATCCCCGCTCTACGGTAGGGACATCGACAGAGATATATGACTTGCTCCGTACAGTGTTTGCAAAGATAGGGAGGACATTTTCTCCGGTGTCGGGCCGGGAGGTGAAAAAGGAAGGCATGGCGGATGTCGCTTCTTTTGTCTGTTCCATGCCGGGAACATATTATGTTCTTGCCGATTTCGGCTGGAAAGACAAGGGACACAGAATCGAAATGCTGCTTGCCCTGAAGGAGGAGGGGTTTTCCCGTCTTTTCAAAGACGGCGCTCCGGTAAGGATAGACGAGTTGCTGTCGGATGAATCCGGACTTGACGGGGACGAGGTGTATCTGCTGGTTGACAGGCTCAGGGTGGAAGACCGGCGGATGGATTCCGACGACGAACTCAGGGACAGGATATATGACTCTTCAAAGACTGCATTTGAAAAAGGGGGAGGATATATGAAAGTGGCCCGGGACAGTGGAGACGGGCTGGTTTTCAGAGAGTTTTCCAGCCGTTTTGAGGCGGATGGCATCAAGTTCGAAGAGCCGTCCGAACTCCTGTTCAGTTTCAACAATCCTCTCGGGGCATGTCCGAGATGCGGGGGATTCGGCAAAGTGGAAGGCATAGATGAAGACCTTGTCGTTCCTGACAAGAGCCTTTCCGTCTATGAAGGGGCTGTCGTATGCTGGCGAGGGGAGGTTATGAAATATTTTTATGACAACTGCATCCTGAATGCTGAAAAATACGGTCTCCCCATCCATGTCCCTTATTCGGAACTGACACGCCGTCAGCGCAATGTCCTGTGGAAAGGTGAGGGCGACCTGATAGGGATAGACGGTTTTTTCAAATGGGTGGAGAGCAACCGTTATAAAATACAGTACAGATATATGCTGAGCCGTTTCACAGGCCGGACGGTCTGCCCTGAATGCGAAGGAAGCAGGCTCAGGAAAGAGGCCCTGTATGTGAAAGTCGCCGGTAAGAACATAAATGAAATGCTGTCTATGAGCATAGGTGGGCTGTATGATTTCCTTGACGGTATCAGCCTTGATGCCTATGAACTCAAAGTCGCCGGAAAAGTCATCGATGAAATCAGGCAGAGACTTTCGTATATAGTCAAGGTCGGCCTTTCGTATCTGACTCTCGACAGGCTGAGCAATTCTCTTTCCGGCGGTGAAAGCCAGCGTATCAATCTTGTGAGCGCTCTCGGTAGTTCTCTTGTCGGTTCCCTCTATGTGCTCGACGAACCGAGCATAGGCCTGCATCCTCGCGATACCCGCCGGCTCATATCCGTACTTAAAGATTTGAGGGATCTTGGAAATACCGTAGTCGTTGTAGAGCATGACAGGGAGATAATCGAGGCTGCCGACTGCCTGATCGACATGGGCCCCTATGCCGGTATTTACGGAGGACAGGTCATGTACTCCGGCCCGATTCCGGAAAAATTTCCCGAAGGCTCGGAGTCGCTGACCATGCAGTTCCTGTTCGGGCGCAGGAGCGTGGCTTCCGAAAGGAATAAGCGCGGCTGGTCGGAATCCCTGAGGATTTCCGGCGTTTCGCACCACAATCTCAAGAACATATCTGTTGAAATTCCTCTCGGGGTAATGACGGCTGTTACCGGAGTCAGCGGCAGCGGCAAGTCCTCTCTCGTCGGGGATGTGCTTTATCCGGCCCTTATGAGGCATTTCAACAGGGTGGCCGAGAAGCCGGGCACATACCGCGAACTCGGGGGCGACCTGTCGTCCATAACTTCCGTGGAGTATATCGATCAGAACCCGATAGGGAAGAGTTCCCGTTCCAATGCAGTGACATATCTGAAAATATACGACGATATCAGAAAATTGTATGCTTCGCAGAAGTATGCGCAGATGAACGGCTTCACTCCTTCGTTTTTCTCATTCAACGGAGGTGACGGGCGTTGTCCCGAATGTCTCGGCGAAGGTGTTGTGCGCATAGGCATGCAGTTCATGGCCGATGTTACCATGGTTTGCGAAAGTTGCGGAGGAAAACGTTTCAAACCCGAAATACTGGAGGTCAAGTACAAGGACAAATCCATAAATGAGATTCTGGACATGAGTGTTGCCGAGGCGATAGAGTTTTTCTCCGACAGCAGCGATCCGCTTTCCGTAAGGATAGCGAAACGGCTTCAGCCTCTTGTGGATGTCGGCCTTTCGTATATCCGTCTCGGGCAAAGCAGCAGTACGCTTTCCGGCGGGGAGAGCCAGAGGGTGAAACTTGCGGCCTTTCTTGCCTGCGGCGGATATTCTTCGGATGAGCAGGTTACGCGCGCCGGTACGAAGGATGAAAGGATACTGTTCATTTTCGACGAACCTACGACGGGGCTGCATTTCTATGATGTTGAAAAACTCCTGAAGTCTTTCGACGCCCTGCTTTCACTCGGACATTCGATTCTTGTAGTCGAACACAATCTTGATGTCATTTCGGCAGCCGACTGGGTGATAGACCTTGGCCCTGACGGAGGAGAGGCCGGGGGAGAGATAGTGTTTGCAGGGAAGCCGGAGGTTCTGCGCCGGAGGACGGATCTTTTTACGGGGGCGGCCCTGGCAGGACTTATCTTGTAAGTCTTTCAATGAACAGATAGATATATTTTGCTCTCATTTCCAGTGCTTTCCTGTCAATGTTGGCGATTGTGTCGCTGGTCTTGTAAGTGTGTTTGTTTATTCCGGAAGTAAACATAAGGGAGACAATTCCGTTGTCTATGAAGTTCACCTGGTCTGAAAGCCGCAGGAACAGGTCGGAAAATTTTTTGCTTCCGTAGTAGTCGAAACCTATGCCGAGATCAGGAATGAAATATCTTCCCGTTACTTCAAGGACGGTTCTGTCGTATTCTTCAAGTGCTTCGCTTCCGAGAACCATCAGGTATTCCCGGTGGTATGGATCAATGGGTTCGAGAATCGAGCCTAACTGGTCGATGTTCGCCATGAATGCTATCTTGTCTCTGCTGATTTTCTCTCCAGATACAGGGTCGGCTATCCCTTCCTGTGACAGCAGGGAGTCCACGAAAGCCCTTGAGCCGGCCATGCTGTATTCTTTGGCGTCAAAGGCTACGAGGATGACGGAGCGGCTTGCAGTGTCTTTCAGGAAACGGTTCATTGCGAACTGGCGGGCCAGATACCCCAGTGCGGCCACTCCCGAGGCGTTGTCATCCGCTCCCGGATAAATCTTTCCGTCGAGTTTCCCGAGATGGTCGTAGTGCGCTCCGATTATTATATATGGTTTTTCGTATTTTTCATGATTGTTGCCCCTGATGATTCCTGCAAGATTCCTGCATACTGCCGTGCCGCCAGCGGTCTTTGTCGTGAAAGGCTGTGCGTACCCGTCTTTGAAAAGCGGGGTGAGGCGTGCGTTTTCAAAAATGCTTTCAATATATACTGCCGCTTCAAAGGAGCCTGTTGTTCCGCTGGAACGCCCTCCGCATGTCTGTGAGGAAAGGAATTCCACGGCATACATCATGTCGGCGTTGTAGGGCGGCTGGGAATGTGATGTGCCGAGGCTGAGTACGAAACAGAGGACGATGGATATTGTCAGGCGGGTATATGTCATTTTACAGTTAAATTTAGCGGCTGCAAAGTTAGGAACTGTTTCGATTTTTTCTAAAAAAATACGATTATCCGCAAAAATATCCCCTTGTATGGGAGAAAGTGCCTTCCGGCAGTATGCTCCGGGCATGGTGGCCTGAATCGTGCAACGGCATGAAGCGCACCAATGCCACGCCCCGACTTAATTTTTGTTTATACAACCCATTGTAAATCAGTAATAAACAACACGCACCACGAAAAATAAGTGTGGATTTCAAGGGCTTCCGAACCCCTCAGAATCCACACTTATAAAATATTGTTACAATAGTAATTCGCTATATATCAATATATTGTAATATCTTTGAATTAAGTCGGGGCGTGGCCCAAAGAAGGCGTATCCGCTTATTCTTCAAGAGGTATTTTTGCGGATAATCATAAAAAAAAATTATTTTTGCAATCCGGCTTGTGTGTTGCCGGTTAAAAATATGGATTCGGTTTGGAAATATATCATAGTCGCTTTCGCCGTGCTTTTTGCCGTGTGTCCGGAAGTGTCGGGGCAATATGATACCGACAGGTTTTATCTGCGGGGTCGGCAGGCACTCATAGAAGGCAAGTATTCGACGGCGATAGAAAACTTCAATATTCTCGTCCGCCTTGATCCGGACAGTTACGAGACGTTTTTTTTCCGTGGCATAGCGAAATACAATCTTGGGGATTTCCGCGGGGCGCTGGATGACTTCGACATGGCTGTCGAAATCAATCCCGTCTATACGGATGCATATCATTATAAGGGCATTACCCTTAGCCGTATAGGCAAGTATGACGAGGCTCTTGAAAACATAAACGAGGCCGTTTCGCTCCGCCCTGGCTTTATTCCGCTGTATTTCAGCCGCGGTGTGACTTATTTCCTATCCCAGAGGTTTGAAGATGCGGTGCGGGATTTCAACCGTTTTATTGCGCAGGAACCGGACGAGGCGACGGCGTATCTCAACAGAGGGGCTTCCTATCTGTATCTCGGGGACACACTCAAGGCTTTGGATGATTATGACATGGCCATCAGGCTGGACAGGTTCGATCCTGAAGGATATATCCGCAGAGGCAGGCTGTATGCAATGTCCGGACGGCAGCAGGACGCGCTGTCCGATATGGACAGGGCGATTTCACTCGATACTTCCAATACTTTCGCGTATTTCAACAGGGCTATTCTCCGTTATGACAACAGGGACATACGCGGGGCAATGTCGGATTTGAACAGGGTTCTGGAGGATGAACCGGGCAATGCACTGACGCTTTACAACCGCGGGCTTATCCGCGCCCAGGTGATGGATTACGAGGGGGCGTTGGACGATCTTGACAGGGTCATCGCCATCAATCCCCGGAATGTGCTGGCTTATTTCAACAGGGCTTCGGTTTTCATTGAAATGGGCAGGTACTGGGATGCGATACACGATTATGACAAGGCGATAGAACTTTATCCGGATTTTGCCAAGGCGTACATGAACAGGTCTTACCTTAAGAACCTTATGGGGTTTGCCGCTGAATCAAGGAAAGATTACGAGACGGCCCAGAGCAAGATTGAAGAGTACCAGAAGAAGGTGAGTACCGCCGAAGGCGCTTCGGCTTTCGCAGATACGGCAAGGCAGTACAGTTCTTTGCTGAGTCTCGATGCCGAGTTCGCGCAGCACGATTTCAATGACGAACTTTTGCAGTACAGGGACATCGATGTAAGGCTGAGGCCGATGTACAAGATAACCCCGGGGCAGAAAGCCCCATGGTCACGGTTGGACAAAGGCTATGAGAACCCGTCTGCTGATTCGTTGCTTGCCAGCCTGCCTTTCTCGGCAATAGTGTCCAATGGGGAGGACGGCGTCGGTGAGGCCGGTGAGAGATATTCCGATTTTCTTGAAGTCATCTCCAAAGATCTTTCTGAAAACAGGGGCGACCAGGCAATGGAACTTTTTGCGAAGGGGATACTGGAGTCGGAAGAACAGCAATTCAATTCCGCAATGGAAGACTATACCTCGGCAATAGAGTCGTCTTCGGATGCCTCAAACATCCTGCAGGCGATGATTTACATGAACCGTGGCGCGCTCCAGGCGGATATGATAGAGTTCATTTCTTCCATGCAGCACAATGTGCAGGTGCTTACATTGGACAACAGCCGCAGCACGACTACGGCCCGGGTTCAGGATCAGACGATGAACAGGTATGATTACAGTGAGGCCATCGGGGACATGATCAAGGCGTCGATGCTTTATGGAGAATATCCTTACATATTTTTCAATCTCGGCAATCTTTTCGTACTGTCGTCCGAACATACTGAGGCCATTGACAATTACACGCGGGCCATCGAACTCTTCCCTTATTTCGGAGATGCGTTCTTCAACCGCGGCCTTGTTCTGATATATCTGAAGGACAAGGAAAAAGGCTGCATCGACCTGTCAAAGGCAGGCGAACTCGGGATTGACGATGCTTACAGCGTAATCAATAAATATTGCGAAGAGGAGCAACTGTTATAGCCATTCGTCCGGGGAGGCATCGCTCGGCATCCTCCAGTCTCCACGTGGAGAGAGGGCTACCGAACCCACTTTAGGTGAATCGGGCATGCAGTTGCGTTTGAACTGCTGGGTGAAGAACCTTCTGATGAAGGTGCGCAGCCATTTTTCAATGGTTTCGCTGTCGTATTTTCCGGAAAATGCGTGAACAGCGGTGTAGAGGATTTTTTCAGGGGTCTCTCCGAGACGCATGAAGTGGTAAAGGAAGAAATCGTGCAGTTCGTAAGGCCCTATGATATCTTCGGTCTTCTGGCTTATTTCGCCTTTATCGCTTGCCGGAAGCAGTTCGGGGCTTATGGGAGTGTCGATGATGTCGTAAATGATTTTACGGGCTTCCTGTTGTTTTCCGGGGATGGCTATGGATGCCATTCTGTTGTCGGCAATCCATTTTACCAGATGTATGACCAGGGTCTTCGGTATGCTTCCGTTGATGTTGTACATGGACATGTGGTCGCCGTTATATGTACACCATCCCAAGGCCGATTCGGACAAGTCTCCTGTTCCGATGACAATGCCTCCGGTAAGATTGGCGATGTCCATGATGATCTGGGTCCTTTCCCGTGCCTGGGAGTTCTCGTATGCCGTGCCGCGATAGTCCTTTTCAAGTCCGATGTCGGAAAAATGCTGTTCTACGGCGGAGGCTATGGGTATTTCCCTGGAGGAGATTCCCAGTGCCGCCATGAGGTCTGTAGCGTTGTTCTTCGTCCTTCCTGTCGTTCCGGGGCCCGGCATCGTCACTCCGATGATGTCTTTTCTGTCTTTTCCGAGAAAATCGTATGTGAGTGCCGTAATGAGCAGCGCGAGCGTACTGTCGAGTCCGCCGGATATGCCTATTACGGAAGTACGCGATTTGATTTTGTCTATTCTTGTCGCAAGACCGCAGACCTGGATTCCGATTATTTCCTCCATGCGTCTGTCCATTTCTTTGCCCGAAGGTATGAAAGGATGCTGGTCGATATGCCTTGAGAGACTTTGAGGATAGGCCGGGATTCCGAGTTCGATTGTTTCGTACCCCTCCGTGAGCCTTGCGGTTACGCTGTCTTCCATATTGAATGACCCGGTTTTGCTCCGCATTGAAGATAGGAGTTCCAGGTCGGTGTCGGCGTAGGTTATGGTTCCATTTTTATTGAAACGTTCGCCCGTGGCGATGATTTTTCCGTTTTCGGCTATCACGGTGTCGCCTGCAAATACCAGGTCGGAGGTGGACTCCCCGAAACCTGCCGATGCATAAATGTAGGATGATATGCAGCGTCCCGACTGCTGGGCAATCAGTTGCATCCTGTAATCGTGCTTGCCGGCAAGTTCGTTGCTTGCGGACGGGTTGGCGATGATGTCGGCGCCTGCCATGCATAAAATGGTCGAAGGCGGCAGGGGAGCCCACAGGTCTTCGCATATTTCCACGCCTATCGTGGCCTTGTCCAGACGGAAAAGGAATCCGGTGCCGAAGGGAATGCCTTCATTGCCGGCGTAAAATATCCTCTTGTTGGCGCTTAATCCTGCCGAGAACCATCTTTTTTCGTAGAATTCGCCATAATTCGGGATGTTGGACTTCGGTACTATTCCGGCAATCTTTCCGTTGAATATTACGATTGCGCAATTGAACAGCCGGTCGCAATATTTTACAGGCGCCCCGACTATTACGGCCGTTTTCATGCCGGATGTCGAGGCTGCTATTTCTGCTACTGACTTTTCCGCCGCGTCAAGCAGCCTTTTCTGATGGAACAGGTCTCCGCACGTGTAGCCTGTGACGGACAATTCGGGGAAAACCACAATGGCCGCATCGTTGGATGCTGCTTCATTGACGACGGCGATTATCCTTTCGGCATTTTTTCCGCAATTGCCGAGTTCAACCGCCGGGGCGGCAGCCGCCACCCTGATATAACCGTGTCCGCCTATGTTTTCCATTACGCAGAAGTGCTACAGTTCGTCGAAATCGACATTTGAAAAATCATTCCCCTGTTCTTCCTTGGTTTCCGGGGCGAGATTCCTGATATATTCTATCACTTCTTCCAGTCCCTGGGCGAATTTTTCAAAATCTTCCTTGTACAGGAAAATCTTGTGTTTGTCGTAAGTGGCCCTTCCTCCGAAGTCCATTTTCCGTTTGCTTTCGGTGATGGTGATGTAATAATCATTTCCTTTCGTGGCCTTGACATCAAAGAAATATGTGCGTTTTCCGGCCCTTATAGGTTTTGAAAAAACATCGTCGCTTCCACGTTCTGTCGCCGCAGTATTATCGGTCTCGTCAAAATACATTTTCAAAAAAATTTATTAAATCTTCGCGAAGATAAATTATTTTCTTGATAAGAGTGCTATATTTGCAAAAATTTATTGACAAGAAATGCTAAACAGACGTATTTTGCGCGTTAAAGCCTTCAAAGTGTTGTATGGCAATGTATATTCGGGCTCGAAATCTATCGTCGCCGCAGAAAAGGAATTGCTCATGTCGTGTGAGAAATGCAGGGATCTTTATCTGTTTATGCTTAATCTTTCAAGGGCATTGAGGGCGGCCGAAGGCGAGTCTCTTACATCGAGGAAGAACAAACTGGTGCCTACCGAAGAAGACCTGAATCCGAATACGAAATTTTTCGACAACCGTTTTACCGAAATACTTGGAAACAACGTGGATTTCGTCAAGATCTGCGAAAAGAAAGGGCTTGTCTGGACGGAGTACGACTCTTTTGTGCGCCGTCTGCTGAAAACCGTGTCGGGGCGTGATTATTTCCGGGAATACATGGATTCCGAGGTCTGCTCGCTTGCCGAGGACTGCGACCTTTTCGTGAAGATTTATGAAAACGAGTTGGAGGACAATGAAGACTTGCAGCAGATTCTTGAAGACATGTCGGTGTATTGGATAGATGATCTGGGCTATGTCCTCGGGATGATTATCCGGACTCTGAAGTCTCTGAAGAAAGGTGAAACCTTTTCCGTTCCTCCCGTTTTCCAGGGCGTCGGCGGTGTCGATGAGGATGTCGAGGACGACAGGGCCTATGCCTTGAAACTGATTGATTATGCAATGGCCAATTACGACACTCTTTTCAGGCAGATTTCGGAAAGCACGAAAAACTGGGATTCAGACAGGCTGGTGTCCACCGACATAGTTCTGATCGTCACAGGTCTTTCAGAGGCCATCGCCTTTCCGAGCATCCCCGTAAAGGTGACGATTAACGAATATGTGGAGATATCCAAATATTACAGTACCTCCAACAGCCGCGTGTTTGTGAACGGCCTTCTGGACAGGCTTATCCAGAAAGGGCTCGAGGATGGCACCATAGTGAAAAGCGGCAAGGGGCTTTTGTAAACGAAGAGCAATTGATTATTAACTTAATATTATTTTTAAAATGAATTTTTTGACATTACTTCAGGCGTCATCCGGACAAAGCGGCAGCGGTTGGATGTCCATAGCCATGATCGTACTCATTTTCGTAGTGATGTATTTCTTCATGATTCGTCCGCAGCAGAAAAAACAGAAGGAGCTCAACCAGTTCCGTGCTTCCTTGAAAAAAGGTGACAAGATTGTGACCGTGGGCGGCATCTATGGCGTGGTTTCAGAAGTCAGGGATGACAAACTGGTCGTGGAAATTGACTCTAACGTGAAAATCCTTGTGGACAAGTCGGCGGTCGTAAAGGATATGGCCGACACTCAGAGATAATTGCAGGGAAATGTTCAGGAATCTCATAAGAAGATTCAAAAATAGAGAGAGGAGGGATTGGCATGTATTGTTGTTGTCCCTCCTTTTGGCCTTTTTCGTGTGGCTGATTTATACTTTGTCCGGGGAATATTCGGCTTTTCTCGAATACGAACTTGTTGCACGTTCGGAAATCCCGGGCCATTCTGACAAGTCTTCTACTTCGGCCACCATGATTATAAGAGGGAAGGCGAACGGTTTCTATATAATTCGCCGCAGGATTTACAAGTCGGTGCCGATGGAGATTCAGGTGTCCCCTGAATTGTGGAAGAAATCGGAAACAGACGATGAACTGTATTATCTTACGGAAGACGCCTTGAGGGAACTCATGCCGTCGATAGGCCTGCAGAATATAGAACTCGAATATTTCGTGACGAGCCGTCTTGAATTCCGCTTCATGGAGGAGGAGTACAAAAAAGTCCCGGTTATACCCAATGTAATGGCTACTTTCCGTCCTCAGTACATGCAGACAGGGGATGTAAGGGTGGAGCCGGATTCCGTCCTGGTATATGGCGCGGCGGCTGATTTGTCAAGGGTGAACTATGTGAATACGGAGGCGGTTTATGCCGACAACCTCAATGCCGATGAGGACGGGGTCACTTCTCTGATATCTCCGAACGGCCTCAGACTGTCGGAAAAACTCGTGCATTATTCCATTTCTGTTTCCAGATATGTCGAGATGAAGACCCAGGTGCAACTGTCGGTAGCCAATCTTCCGGCAGGGGAGAGGGCGCTTCTGCTCCCTTCGCGTGTTACAGTCATTTATCGCGTACCGTTCCCTTATCAGAATCCGGATGATCTCGGTTTTTCTGCAGGCATAGACTATAACGATGTTTCGAGAATGAGCGGGATGGAGATGCCCGTAAGGCTTTTCAGTGCGCCGGAAGGTGTGCTTTCCTACAGATTCGAGCCGGCCACAGTTGATTTTATCGAACATGAATAGCGGGTGCAGCGTGCTTGCCGTGACTGGCGGGATAGGAGCCGGGAAAAGTCACGTGTGCCGGATTTTTTCTTCAAGGCACGGTATTCCGGTATATGATTCGGATTCGCATGCCAAATCTTTGTACGATACTGATCCAGTCCTGTTGGACAAGGTCAGGATGATTGCCGGCAATGACATAATTTCCGGCGACGGGAAACTTCTGCGTTCCGTGCTTGCAGCAAAGATATTCAATGACGCTTCCATGCTTTCGCGTGTGGAGGCGGAGGTGTTTCCCGCCGTGATGCGGGATTTTTACAACTGGAAGGCCCGTGTGGAAGGCTCAGTGCGTTTTGTCATAATAGAGTCGGCCATCTTCCTTGCAAAGCCTATTCTTTATCCCATGGCGGATAAAGTGCTTTACGTTGACGCCCCTTTGGAATTGAGGATAGCGCGTGTAATGCGTCGCGACGGCGTCGCGCGTGATGCGGTATTCGAGCGGATTTCAAACCAGCCTCCGGTCGATCTGTCGAATGCTTCCTGGATTATTGATACTTCTCTCGGACAGGAAAGCATAGAAAAATCAGTCGAGGACATAGTGGCTTCCTTTTCATGAAGAATAGCCGGATATGCCTTATTCGGGACACGGCACGGCTATGGAAATATCGGGGTGATTTTGCGGATAATCAATAAAAAAACACTGTTCCATGCGGAGCCGCCCGGAACAGTGTTTTTTATGCGATGTCGTGGTTACATCCCGAATGAGAACATGTTGATGCAGTCATATACCGAACTTACTATACCAAGCGCAAGTACGCCGCAAAGGCAGATTGCCAGGCCGATTCGGGTGCTGCAATCGCTTTTGAACGCTGCTATCGGGCTGTCGTTCTTGTTAATGAACATTGCTTTCACAACAAGCAGGTAGTAGTAGAGTGAAATCACCGTGTTGATAAGGGCGATGAAGACAAGTACGTGGAAGCCCTGTTCGAATGCGGCTGCAAATATGAAGAATTTTGAGAAGAACCCGGCGAATGGAGGTATTCCGGCCAATGAGAACAATGCAAGCATCATGATGACTGCAAGTTTCGGGTTGGTCTTGTAGAGTCCGTTGTAGTCGTCCATTCCCACCTTTCCGCCGCTGTTCTGCTCTACCGTGCCGATTACTCCGAACGCGGCAAGATTTGCAGCAAGATATACAAGTACGTAGAATATGAGAGATGTCATGCCGATCGCACTGCCGCTTATTACGGCGAGCATGATGTATCCTGCCTGGGAAATGGATGAAAACGCAAGGAAGCGTTTAAGGTTTTTCTGCCGTATGGCGAAGAGGTTGGCTACAGTGATACTGAGGACAATCACTATCCAAAGCATCAGTTGCCAGTCCTTGACCATCGGTGCGAATACCTTCATCAGCACCACCATCAGTGCGAAGGATGCTGCTCCTTTGGATATTACCGACAGGTATGATGTCACCGATGTAGGGGCTCCCTGGTATGTGTCGGCTGTCCAGAGATGGAAAGGCACAAGCGAAATCTTGAAGCCCAGGCCGGAGAAGAAGAACACCATTGCCATTATCTGGAGCGCGCTGCCGTCTATCTTTGAAACCATGTCGTCGAAATACAGGGTTCCGCATGTGCCGTAGAAAAACGATATGCCGAAGAGCATCAGTCCGCTTGCGAACAGTGCGCTTAGGATGTATTTGGCACCTGCTTCGGCCGAGTTGTTCTTGTACTTGTCAAAGGCTACAAGGCAGGCCATAGGTACCGACGCCAGTTCCATCCCTATGAAAAACATCAGGAAATGTCCTGCGCTTATCATGAAATACATGCCGAGGAGGGTGGACAGCGTAAGCACATAGAACTCCCCTCTCTTGAACTCGGTGTCTTCGCGCCTGAGCCAACTGTCAGCCTGTAGAAAGACAATCAGGGTTCCTGCGGCGAGTATGCCTTTTACTATGTTGAATATCGGCGTATATACGAACATGCCGCCGAAGATTTCACCTTCGCCGCTGTTGTACGGAACTATTGTGGCGGCAACGAAAACAGCCATCAGCACGCACATCAGAGGATGGAAAAAGCGGCGTCCGCGTTTTCCGGCAATCAAATCATAAAGGAAAGCCAGTATTATGACCGCTATTAGGGCGATTTCCGCATACATGTATGTGAATATCTGTGAAAGGTCTATATTCATTTTAATTCAGGATATGAGAGATTATACTTGTTACGCTGCTGCTTATCATGTCGTTCATCCAGATAGGGTAGAGGCCGAGGCCTGCAATGGCTATCACCAGAACCGTGACGGCTATCCTTTCGTCCCATGTGGCATCCTTGAGTTTGAGATGCTCTGGGTTGCTGCATGTGCCGTAAAGGATTTTGCCTACAAGACGGAGGATATAAACGGCTGTAATCACAATCAAGGTGCAGGCGATTATCGTCACCACCCTGTGGAAAGTGTCATGGTTCATGAATGCTCCGTTGAAGATGGTCATTTCAGCAACGAAACCGCTGAAGCCAGGAAGTCCGAGGTTCGCAAGTCCGGCGATGACATAGCCGACTGAAAGGAACGGCATTATCTTCATTAGGCCGCTCAGTTCCCTTATGTCCCTTGTGTGTGTTCTGCCGTATATCATTCCGATGAGGGCGAAAAACAGCGCCGTCATCAGGCCGTGGCTGAGCATCTGAAGTACGGCTCCGGTTGCTGCCGTAGTGTTCATCATGAGTATCGCGAACAGTACAAGTCCGCAGTGGGATACCGACGAATAGGCGTTGATGTACTTGAGGTCGGTCTGCACGCATGCCGAAAACGCCCCATATACCACTGAAATCGTCGTAAGTATGATGAATATCCAACTGAGTTGCTGTGAGGCTTCGGGAAGCAGATACATCGCTACGCGGAAGCATCCGTAGCCTCCGAGTTTCATCAACACTCCGGCGTGGAGCATCGAGACTGCCGTAGGCGCCGATGCGTGGCCGTCCGGACTCCATGTGTGGAACGGGAACAGGGCGCCGAGTACTCCGAAACCGATAAAGACGATCGGGAACCATATTCTCTGGAGAGAAAGCGGTATATTGTGCAACTGGGCTATTTCGTTAATGTTCATCGTGCTCGCACCCGAACCGAAATATATTCCGAGTATGCTTATCAATATCAGTGCAGAACCTCCCATGAGCATCAGAGTCAGTTTCATTGCCGAATATTCTTTCTTGCCGCTTCCCCATACTCCGATGAGCAGGTACATCGGTATCAATGCGACTTCGTAGAACATGAACATCGTGAAGAGGTCGAGCGATATGAAAAATCCGAAAACGCCTACGCTGAGCAGGCAGAACCACATGAAAAACTCTTTTACCTGGGATTCCATGCGCCATGAGGCGAATGTGCCGGTGAACACTATGATGGTTGAAAGCAGTATCATTGCCACCGATATGCCGTCCACGCCGACCGAATAGTGTATGTTGAGCGGTTCGTACCACATCATGCTGTCCGTGAACAGCATTTCCGCCGTCTGCCCGTCGGCCCTCATCCCGAGATAGGCGAAAACCAGATATACGGCAAGAGCCAGCAATATGGACGAACCGGCTACCATGACCGTGCGTATCTGCTTGAGATTTTTAGATATCCACAATCCGAGCATCATCAACAGGGGGATTGCCGGAAAAAGTGACAAAATATTCATAGTCCAATGTCAGTTTTATCAGTTAAAATAATAACAGGATGACCGTAAGTCCGAGTGCTCCGCCCAGGAACCAGATCGTATATTTCTGGATGTTTCCGCTCTGCATCTGGCGTATGGCCCGGGATGCGGACTCTGTTCCTTTGCCCAGCAGGTTCATGAAGCCGTCAACGACATGCCTGTCGAACCAGGCGATAGGGGTTGAGATGCAGGCGAAGATAATCCTGTGGGTTATGAACTGGTATATCTCGTCTATGTAGAACCTGTTGTATGCGGCCTTGTGGAGTCCGCTGAAATGCGAGGCAAGGCCGTCCGCGACCTTCCTGTCTTCTCTCAGGTACATCCATGTGGCAAGTGCTATTCCGATGACGGCGACGCAGAGGCTGATGCCGGCCACTGTCCAGTCGATGTGGATATGATAGGCCTGGCCGCTGCTGCTGATGAATTCCCCGAAAGGTATCCAGCCGGCCACCAAGGTGACTGCTGCAAGGAATATCAGCGGTATGGTCATGGAGAACGGCGCTTCGTGAGGCCTGTGCTCTGCATGCAGTTCCTTGTTCTCCTTTCCCCAGAATATGCTGTAATAAAGCCTGAACATGTAAAATGCGGTAAGACCTGCAATGAATGTCATCAGCGCACCCATCCACGGGCTGAATTGGAAGCAGGCGGCAAGTATCTCGTCTTTGGAGAAGAAGCCGCTCAGCGGCCATATCCCGGCGATTGCAAGGCATGCTATCAGGAAGGTGACATGAGTTACGGGCATGTATTTCCTCAGGCCTCCCATGGCCGACATTTCGTTGGAATGCACGGCGTGGATGATGCAGCCTGCACCGAGGAAGAGCAGGGCCTTGAACATTGCATGTGTGAAAAGATGGAACATGGAAGCCATGTATCCGAGCCCGCCTTCATGAGGGTCTGCCGATGTGCAGACTCCCAGTGCGACTATCATGAAACCTATCTGGGAAATGGTACTGAAGGCCAGCACCCTTTTTATGTCGCTTTGGACACAGGCTACGATGGCTGCATACAAGGCTGTGAATGCGCCTACATACGCTGTAATGTGCAGGACATCGGGTGCGTATCCTATGAACAGAGGGAACATCCTTGCAACCAGATAGACTCCTGCAACAACCATTGTTGCTGCGTGGATGAGTGCCGAAACCGGCGTAGGGCCTTCCATTGCGTCAGGCAGCCAGATATGCAGCGGGAACATGGCGCTCTTTCCGGCGCCTCCGATGAACATCAGGCCGAGAGCGAGGGGAAGCATGGTTTTGGCAATGCCGTATGCTTCCGTGTCGGCTGTGAATGAGAATGTGCCTGTATAATATCCGAAAATCAGTATTCCTATCAGGAAGCCGAGGTCTGCGAACCTTGTTACGATGAAGGCTTTCTTCGAAGCGGCTATCGCTTCTTTCTTTGTATAGTAGAAGCCTATCAGCAGGTAGGAACTGACACCGACGAGTTCCCAGAATATGTACATCTGGAATATGTTGGTTGCGACAACGAGGCCCAGCATGCTCATAGTGAACAGGGAAAGGAATGCGTAGTATCTTTGGAATCCGCGCTCTCCTTTCATGTAGCCGAACGAATATATGTGAACCATCAATGAGACTGTGGAAATGACAATCAGCATCATCACAGATATAGGGTCGAGCATGAAGCCTATGTCTATGTGGAGGCTTTCAGTAAAAGGCAGCCAGACGGTGTTCCATGCAATCTCTGTCGGGAATACCCCCGATGCGTCACGCCCTGCGCCGAAATACGATACGGCAGTCCAGTAACTGAGTGCCGCAACCGCTGCCGTTACAATCGTACCGATCCACCCGGCGACGGAAGGTTTGAGTTTGGTCCCGAGCAGGCCGATGAGGATGAAGCTCAGAAACGGAAGTAAAAGTATCAGAATCGTATATTCCATAATATCGTTTTTCCTTTGTTGACGTTACCACTTCATGTTTTTCAGGTTCTTTACCTGAATGTTGCGCACGTTGCGGTAAATATTGATGATGATGGCTATCGCTACAGCCGTTTCTGCCGCGCTTATTCCGATGGCGAACATGGTGAAGAAAAATCCTTCAAGTTGTCCGGGGAAGAGGAATTTGTTGAAAACCGCGAAATTGATATCGACGGAGTTCAGCATGAGTTCCACCGAAATCAGCATGGCCAGCAGGTTGCGCCTGGTGAAAAAACCGTATATTCCGACAAACATCATTATCGTCGAGACTATCAGGTAATATTCCATTGGTATCATAATGAATCCTATTTTTATCTGTTTTTAACGTTTCCTTGCTATCATTATACCTCCTATGATGCAGGCGAGGAGCAGGATGCTTATCACTTCGAACGGAAGCACGTAGCCGTTCTTGCCGCTTTCCATCAGGGCAAGCCCTACAGTCCTGACCGGAAGTTCGCCGTGTTCGAACTGCGAAGGCAGGAACTGGTGCTTGAGCATTACGAACAGGCAAATGGCCAGGCCCGCCGCGCTTGCCGCGAAGCCTGCCGCAAAACGGCTTTTTTTCAGTTTTTCCGCCTTGTCCCCTTCGCTGGAAGTAAGCAGGATGGAGAACACATATAGTACGGTGATGCCTCCTGCATATATGAGCAGTTGGACTGCGCCGAGGAAGGAATAGTTGAGTTGGAAATAAATCCCTGCCGTTCCGAAAAGCACGAAAAGCAGGTAGGTGGCCGCCCTCAGTATCCGTTTTGTCGTTACGGCCAGTATCGCGCTCACCGTGATGAACAGTGCCAGTATGGCAAATACTATCAAATCGAGTGTTATGTTCATGGCTATTGCTTATTCAGGATTTTGACGAGTTTTTCCCGTGTAAAGACCGAATTTTCAAATTCGGTGGAAAATTTTATGGCATCGTGCGGGCACACGTTGACGCAGAGATGGCAGAACATGCACGAACCGAGGTCGTATTCGTATTTCACCAGTTTTTTTCTGGATTTTCCCGTCTCTGGGTCTGTGACGGTCTCGGTCGTAATCCGGATAGTCCCGTTCGGACAGTTCATTTGGCAAAGCCCGCATGCAATGCACCTGTTGTTCCCGTTTTCATCGTGGGGCATTGTCAGTTCCCCGCAATACCGGTCGTACATTTTGAGCGTTGCCCTGTTTTCGGGATACTGTTCTGTTATCTTTTTAGTGAAAAATTCTTTCCACGTGACTTTCATTCCCGTGAGAAGGGTGCCCAAACCGTGGAAAAGTCCTTTTATATAATTACTCATGGTCTAAAAATGCAAATTGAATACAACTATTATCACCATTAGCAGCAGGTTCACCAGTCCTATAGGCACGAGATACTTCCATTCGAGTGTAAGTATCTGGTCGATTCTGAGCCTCGGGAACGTCCACTTGATCCACATCAGCAGCCATACTACGAAAAACGCCTTTGCGAAGAACCATACGAACCCCGGAATGTAGTCCATGACCTGGTTGAATCCGTCCAGCCCGGGAATGTGTAGCGGCATCCAGCCTCCGAGGAAAATGGTGGCTGCTATGCTGGAGACGATGAAAAGGTTGACGAATTCGGCCACGTAGAACAGACCGAAGTGCATTCCCGAATATTCGGTATGGTATCCGGCTGTCAGTTCGGATTCGGCTTCCGGCAGGTCGAACGGCCCCCTGTTCACTTCCGCGTTTCCCGCTATGAGGTAAATCACGAAGGCTATGATTGCCGGTATGTGTCCCTTGAATATGAACCAGCCGTCAGCCTGGCGGGCTACTATCTCGGAGAACTGCATTGTATCGGTAAGTACGACTACGGTCAGTATCGAAAGTCCGATTGAAAGTTCGTAACTTATCATCTGTGCTCCGCTTCGCATCGCGCCGATAAGCGAGAACTTGCTGTTGGAACTCCAACCGGCCAGCAATATGCCGACGACTCCGATTGAAGAGGCGGCGATGAAAAACAGGACTCCCACGTTGAAGTCCAGAATCTCCATGCCCTTATTGATAGGTATGCATGAAAATGCCATTACGGAGGCGAGTATGACGATGTACGGAGCAAGGTTGTACAGGAACTTGTCCGAGTGCCTTATCGTAATGATTTCCTTTGTCAGCATCTTGAAGACATCGCAGAATACCTGGAGCGAGCCCCATTTGCCGACCCTGTTGGGGCCGAGGCGGCATTGGAAGGAAGCGCAGACCTTGCGTTCCATGTATATCATGATGATGGCTATGATTACATACAGCAGCAGAAGGCCTATGCCGATTGCCAGGCATTCAATGAATATGGCGAGCGCTTCCGGCATTACCGAAGTCAACTGCCCGTGTATCCAACTTGTTACAACACCGAAATCAAACATATTTCCAGTTTTATTGTGTTTTCCATTTTGTTTTCTACCTGTCTATGTCCGGCACCACATAGTCGAGCGTGCCGCCTATCGCTATCAGGTCGGCAATCTTGGCGTTTCTTGAAATCGTGTCCACGCACGAGACCAGAGGAAGGCCGGTCGAACGGAACTTGAGCCTGTATGGGAAACGGTCTCCTTTGCTTTCAAGGAAGACCCCGAATTCGCCCCTGCTGCCTTCCACCGCCGAATACCAGCTTCCGACAGGCAGTTTTATTACAGGCTTTACTTTCATCTGCCACTCTCCCTGAGGAATGTTGTCGATGAGTTGGCCTATGATCTTGAGGCTCTCTTCTATTTCCTTGAGCCTTACCATGTAGCGTGCGAAACAGTCGCCTTCTGTAAATGTGATTTCCTTGAAATCCGTTTTGCCGTACATGGCGTACGGATGCCTTTTCCTTACATCGCACGCCCATCCTGACGCCCTGCCCGTACCTCCTGTGGCTCCGAAGGAAATGGCGTCTTCACGGCTGAGCACCCCCGTGCCTACGAGTCTGTTGCGTGCTATGACATTGCCTGTGAATATCTCGTGGTATTCTTTCAGCATGGGAGGGAGGTATTTCAGAAGTTTCTTGACATTTTCCACGAAATCGGGATGGATGTCGGCCTGTACGCCTCCGATTGTATTATAAGTCTGTATCAGGCGTCCTCCGGTAGTCTGTTCAAGTATGTCCAGTACCTTTTCCCTGTCCCTGAAACCGTAAATGAATGCTGTGAGGGCTCCCATGTCCATGCACAGGCACGAGAAGAAAAGCAGGTGGGAGTCTATCCTCTGCAATTCGTCCATGATTGTACGGATGTATTGTATCCTTTCCGAAACCTCGAGTCCCAGGGCCTTTTCTATGCACATGCACAGGGCGTGCCTGTTCTGGGATGCCCCGAGATAGTCCAGCCTGTCGGTGAGGGCAAGAGTCTGCTGATATGTGAGCGATTCGCACATTTTTTCGATTCCCCTGTGGATGTATCCGCAGTGGACATCTATTTTCTTTATGATTTCGCCCTCAAGCGAAACACAGAACCTGAGCACCCCGTGTGTCGCCGGATGCTGTGGCCCGATGTTTATCACGTATTCTTCATCCTCAAAAAGCGGTTTGCGCTTGAGTATGAAACTGCCGTCTTTGGTAAGTTCGTATTCCGGAGCGTCCTGTACGTCGTCTTCGTTTTCCATGTTGAGCGGGTTGGAAGACATGTCGTAGTCTTTGCGGAGGGGATATCCTTTCCAGTCATCCCTGAGATACAGGCGCCTCAAATCCGGGTTGCCGGTGAATTTGATGCCATAGAAGTCGTATGCTTCACGTTCGTTGAACTGTGCGCCTTTCCACAGGTCGCTGACTGTAGGAATGCTGGCGTTGTCCCTGTCCGGATCGGCGGTTTTTATTACAACGTTTTCCCCGGTGGAGGTGTTTTCCAGATGATAAACGCAACCGAGGCCTTCTTCGCCCCAGTCCATGCCGGTGAGGCTGCGGAGAAAATCGAAACCGTGCCCGTTCCTGAGTTTTTCGGCGACATTCCTGAATGAACGGATCGGAATGCAGAACATTCCGTCTCCGGCATCAGACAGCACGGCCGACGGTTCAATGGCGGTTATAATGTCTTTTATATTGTCCATCGTTTTACTATGCTAATCCTGATTCGTCGTAGTCTTTCGGCTGTTCGGGGCGGTTGGTCTCTTCCCTCATCAGCTTTTCGTATTGTTTTTCGCTTATGCCTTTGTTGATTCCTCCGAGGAACCGCTGGGCCTTGACCTTTCTTTGGAGCTGCATCAGTCCGTACAGCATTGCTTCCGGACGCGGAGGGCAGCCCGGGATATATACGTCCACCGGCAGTATCTTATCGACTCCCTGGACTACGTGGTAGGACTTTTTGAAAGGCCCTCCGCTTATGGCGCACCCCCCGGTGGCCACTACATATTTAGGGTCGGCCATCTGGTCGTAAAGGCGTTTCAGTACCGGGGCCATCTTGTAGGTGATGGTGCCGGCCACCATGATGAAGTCAGCCTGCCTCGGAGAGGCCCTTGTCACTTCAAACCCGAAACGGGCGAAATCGTATCTTGCGGCGCCGACGGCCATGAATTCTATACCGCAGCAGCTTGTGGCGAATGTAAGAGGCCACAGACTATTGCTGCGGCCCCATTCTATCACATCGTCAAGACAACCTATGATAACGTTGGTTCCGTTATCGCGGAGTTCCTTGAGCATGCTTTCGATATATTCGTTGTCTTTGAAATCCTCGTATTTCATTGACTTTATCTTGACACTTCTTTTCATATCAGATTATCCTTTAAAATTTTGAAATGTCATTTCCATTCGAGTGCGCCTTTCTTCCATGCGTAGGCCAGCCCGAGTACGAGTACGGCCAGGAAAAACAGTACGCTTGCAAGTCCGTATGTTCCCAGATCCTGTACGACTACCGCCCATGCGAAAAGGAATACGGTCTCTACATCGAACATCAGGAAAAGGATGGCGAAAAGGTAATATCCGACCTTGAACTGCATCCATGATTTGCCTCTTGTCGGGATTCCGCATTCGTATGCCTCTCCTTTCTGAGGGTTGTACGATCTGGGGGCAATTGCTTTCGCAATTCCAATCGCCAGGGCCACGAGACCTATGGCAATCAGTATTACAACTACCAATAGTGTGAAATTCATACCAATGCTTTTTTATTTCCAAAACCCTGCAAAATTACATAAATTTTTCTCATCAAAAAATTTTTTTATTTTTGCGCTGATTATTGAAAAAACGAAGAATTTTAATTGAAAAAACATGAAAACAGATTTGTCGAAAATCCTTTCAATTTCAGGCATGAGCGGCCTTTATACTTATTTGTCGCAGGCAAAATCCGGTGCCGTAGTGGAGAACGTAGAGACTAAGAAAAGGACTTGCGTGGCAATGAACAACAAGATCAGTTCGCTTGAAGACATATCAATCTATACGGATGGGGGTGAAGTGAAACTTTCGGAGGTGCTTCTTAAAATGAAAGAGCATCTCGGAGATTCCCCGGCGCCTTCGCACAAATCCGAGCCGGCAGTCCTCAAGGCCCTGTTCGAGGAAGTGCTTCCCGATTATGACAGGGATCGTTTTTATGTTTCCCACATGAAGAAAGTGGTGGATTGGTATAATATCATAGCGCAGAACGCCTCTTTTGATTTCGGAAAAGAGGATGAGCAGTAGTGTAAAGGTGATAACGCTCGGCTGTTCCAAGAACCGTGTGGATTCCGAGCACCTTATGAGGCAGTTGGAGGCGGCTTCGTTTGAAATCGTTCCCGAAGACAGCGATGAGCCGTGCGATGCGGTCGTGCTGAATACCTGTTCCTTTATCAACGATGCGAAGGAGGAGTCGATTGCGGCTATCTTCGATGCGGTTGACAGGAAGAACAGGGGAGAGGTTTCCCGTATTTTCGTTTTCGGCTGCCTGTCGCAGCGTTATGCGAAGGAATTGCCGGAGATGATTCCTGAAGTGGACGGTTTTTTCGGAGCATCTTCCGGCGACCTGGTTTCACTTGCGGCGGCTTTGGGTGCGGAGTTCCGCCCGGAACTGTCGTTGCAGCGTTATCTTACTACGCCCCGTCATTATGCTTATCTGAAAATTTCCGAGGGTTGCGACCGCAAATGCGCATATTGTGCGATTCCCGGTATCCGAGGCCGTCACGTGTCGGTTCCCATTGACGACCTTGTGGAAGAGGCGGAAATGCTTGCCGCAAAAGGCGTGCGTGAATTGATAGTCATAGCCCAGGATACCACTTATTACGGACTGGATCTCTATGGAAAGAGGATGATTGCGCCTTTGTTGCGCAGGCTTTCCGAAATCGACGGCATAAAGTGGATACGGTTACATTATTCTTATCCTAACGGTTTTCCCGACGATCTTCTGGAAGAGATGGCCGGCAATCCCAAGATATGCAAGTACCTGGACATCCCTTTGCAGCACTGTTCCACCAAAGTGCTCGACAAGATGCGCAGGAATATTACCGGTGAGGAGACGGTCGCTTTTGTGAAAAGGCTCCGTTCCATGATTCCGGGCATAGCGTTGCGCACCACCCTGATTGTAGGCCATCCCGGTGAGGGTTTGAAAGAGTTCGGGGAGTTGCTGGACTTCGTCCGTGAAATGCGTTTCGAGAGGCTCGGAGCCTTTGCCTATTCGGAAGAGGAGGGGACTTACGGCGCGGAGAATTACCGTGACTCGGTTTCCAGGAAGGAAAAACGCCGCCGTCTGGAGGAACTGATGTCCGTTCAGCGGGGAATATCTGCTTCCTGCAATGCCTCCCGCGTGGGTTCGGCCGTCGAAGTCGTGGCGGATTCGGTCATGGACGGATATTATGTCTGCCGTTCTATGTATGAAAGTCCAGAAGTCGATGGGGAAATATTGGTCAGGATACCTGAAAATGAAGATGAAGCCGCCGTCAATGAAAGGATAGGCAAGTTTTTTGAAGTGAAAATCAGCCGTGCGGGCGACTATGACCTGTACGGGGAAATCATTTAATCAGATAAATATGAAAAATATGATATTCCGGTCTTTTATCCCGGTTTTTGCACTGCTCGTCTTGACCGCTTCGTGCTCTCCTGTCTCTTACCGCTTCGCCTTGGAACGGAGCAAGCCTTCTTCTTCGGGTCTCGATTTGTCGGGGAAAAGCATTGCGGCTGTCTATGCCTATCCTTCCTCGCCGGAGGATTCCCTGATGGCAGCCGAAATCGCCCAGGGCTTTGTCTCGGTTATGGAGGAGGATTATTTCCTGGGTGCGGACGCGATGCCTCTTTACAATATCGCTTATGATTCTTCGGCGGATTATGCCGACAAGGATACGCTTGTGGGAATGATCGTTGACAGCGGGGCGGATGTCGTTTTCCTCTTCCATTCGTTTGCCTCGGGCAGTCTTGCTGTCTCTTCGGCCAATATCGTCGAACTCCCTTTTACAGCGAAACTTTCATTGTATGACTCGATGTCTTCCGAAGATACCGTCAAGGTTTATGATTACAGCGATTCGTTTTTGTGGAGCGTGCCTGGCGGGATGGAAAAAAAGGATGTTTCCGCGGCGGTTTCGGAAGATCTTCCGAATGCCGCTTTCAAGTACGGGGGAGAGGTAGCCTCGGTATTCGCTCCCGAATGGTCGGAAGAAAGTTATACGATAATCCTTTATGAAAACGATTCCGAATGGATGAACGCGGCCGAACTTGCAGTGTTTGACATGGACTGGGCGGCTGCAATCAGGATATGGATGGAAAAGGCGGATACCGGGGATGTCAGAAAAAGTTCTTCGGCGGCGTACAACTGCGCCCTCGGATGTTATGTCCTCGGTGAATACGGGCTCGCCGAAAAATGGCTTGACTACAGCGATTCGCTGTACAGGTTCAGCAGTTCTTCGACTTTAAGAAACAGGATTTCCGCATCGAAAGTAAGGTAATCAGAGCGTGTTCAGCGTCTGTTCCTTGATCTTTTCGAGTTCGTCCTTCATGCGTACTACGATTTTCTGTATTTCCGCATGGTTGGCTTTTGAGCCCATCGTGTTTATTTCACGTCCCATTTCCTGGGCGATGAATGCGAGTTTCTTTCCGGGATTTTCCTCGGCGAAAGTCTCAAGGAAATATTTGCAGTGCTGGCGCAGGCGTACTTTTTCTTCGTTTATGTCCAGTTTCTCTATATAATATATGAGTTCCTGCTCGAGCCTGTTGCGGTCATAATCCACAGGAAGGTCTGCAAGTTTTGAGACTATGCGTTCGCGTATCATGGAGATGCGCTCCTGCTCGTGGCTTTCCACTTCATCAATGTAGTTCAGGATGTTTCCGGTTCTCGTCCTGAAATCCTTTTCAATGGAAATGCCTTCTTCGCAGCGGTATTCGTCAAGGCGGTCGGTGGCCTGCATGATGCATTCAACCAGGACTTTTTTGCCTTCGTCGTCAAGGTCGGATTTTCTGGATTCCACGACATCCGGCATCTTCAGCAGTGTCTGCAGGAGTATTCCTCCTCCGATGTTTTCCGAAAAGACGGATTTCAGGTCGTCTCTTTCGGCGAGTTTCTGCAATTGCGCGAGGTATGCGGCCATTATGTCCCCGTTTATTTCCTTGGCTTCTGTTTCGGCGGACTGTTCGGCGGTCACGAACAAATCGATGTTGCCCCGGTACAGTTTTCCGGATATGAGGGAGCGTATTTCCGTTTCCTTGTCTTTCGGGATTATCTGGGATTTAAGGCTGATGTCCGCGCTTTTCCCGTTCACGCTTCTAATCTCCGCCGTGAATTTCTGTCCGTTGATTGTACATTCGGATTTTCCGTATCCGGTCATCGATTTTATCATAGTCCAAGTTTTTAAAAACGCACAAAATTAAGAAACAATCGCTATATTTGCATGTTTTTTATAAAATATTCGATTATGACTGCTGAAACTGCCGACAGGAGTGCGAACGATCCCCGCAACCTGAATTTCATTGAAGAAATCATTGAAAACGACCTTGCTTCCGGAAAATACAAGGAAATAGTTACGAGGTTCCCTCCGGAGCCGAACGGCTATCTGCATATCGGGCATGCCAAGAGCATCTGCCTGAATTTCGGTCTTGCAAAGAAGTACGGCGGTCATACCAATCTGCGCTTCGACGATACCAATCCCGTCAAGGAGGATACGGAATATGTCGATTCTATCAAGGAAGACATAAAGTGGCTGGGTTTCGACTGGGCCGGAGAGTACTATGCTTCGGATTATTTCGAACAGTTGTACCAGTGGGCGGAGGAACTTATAAAGAAAGGACTCGCCTATGTCGATGACCAGTCCCAGGAAGAAATCCGTATCGGCAGGGGCACTGTCAGCACTCCCGGTATCGAAAGTCCGTACAGGAACCGTTCCGTGGAAGAGAACCTGCGCCTTTTCAGGGAGATGCGTGAAGGAAAATATGCCGACGGAGAAAAGGTGTTGCGTGCAAAAATAGATATGGCGCACCCTAATATGTTGTTCCGCGATCCGCTGATGTACAGGATTATCCATGCTTCGCACCACCGTACCGGCGACAAATGGTGCATATATCCCATGTATGATTACGCCCACGGACAGTGCGATTCGATAGAGAACATAACCCATTCGATATGTACGTTGGAGTTTGATGTCCACAGGCCGTTGTACGACTGGTTCATCGAGAAACTGGGCATCTTTCCGTCGCATCAGTACGAATTTGCACGTCTGAACCTTACATATACTGTCATGAGCAAGCGCAAGTTGCTTGAACTCGTCAGGAACGGCTACGTGAGCGGATGGGACGATCCGCGCATGCCGACCATCTGCGGTATCCGCCGTCGCGGTTATACCCCTGAAAGCATCAGGATGTTCGCGGACAAGGTCGGTGTGGCCAAAAGGGAGAATATCATAGATCTTCAATTAATGGAGTGGTGCGTAAGGCAGGATCTTAACGAACGTTCCAACCGTTACATGGCGGTGCTCGATCCTGTCAGGCTGGTTCTTACGGACTGGGAAGAAGGACGGGTCGAGTGGTTTGACGCCCCTTTGAATCCGGCCGCTCCGGAAGGCCCGTCGCGCCGGGTTCCGTTTACGGGACAACTCTATATCGACAGGGATGATTTCATGGAGGAGCCTCCGAAGAAATATTTCCGTCTCCGCCCTGGCGGGGAGGTGCGGCTGAAATATGCCTACATCGTCAAATGCGAGGAAGTCGTAAAGGACGACCGGGGCAATATAGTCGAACTCAGATGTACGCATGATCCGGCATCCAGGCCGGGTGGAGGCGAATGGCGTAAAGTGAAAGGAACCATTCACTGGGTGTCAATACCTCATGCAGTTACTGTGGAGGCCCGTATTTATGACAGACTCTTCACTGAAGAACAGATGGGGCAGATTCCTGAAGGAAAGGATTACAAGGATTACCTCAACCCGGATTCGCTCAAGGTACAGGATGCTTATGCCGAGCCGGCGTTGCTTGAGGACAATTCCGGCATAGCCGTACAGTTCGAACGACTCGGGTATTTTTTCAAGGATCCCGATTCCACTCCTGAAAGGGCGGTGTTCAACAAGACTACTTCCCTGAAAGATTCGTTCAAGGTGTTCAACGATTAAGAAATTCCCTGCAATAGTCTGCTATCCCGCATTCGGAACATTTCGGTTTGCGGGCGGTGCAGACATAGCGTCCGTGCAGGATGAGCCAGTGATGGGCATCGGCGCGGATGGCTTCAGGAAAGCCGGCGGTCAGGTCGTTTTCTACCTCTTCCACGTTTTTGCCGTCGGAAAGTCCTATCCGGCGCGCTACCCGGAATACATGGGTGTCAACGGCTATTACAGGTTTATGGTAAATGATGGAGGCCACTACGTTGGCGGTCTTGCGTCCTACTCCTGGAAGTTGCTGCATCGTCTCTACATCATCAGGAATGACTCCCCCGAAACGCCCGGTGAGCATTTCTGCCATGCCTATGAGGTGGCGTGCCTTGTTGTTGGGAAAGGATATTGAACTTATCAGTTGCAGTACTTCATCGAAATCCGCCGAGGCAAGTGAGGCGGCATCCGGAAATCTTTTGAAAAACGCGGGTGTCACCATGTTTACGCGTTTGTCCGTGCATTGGGCGGAAAGAATTACCGCTACAAGGAGTTCGTATCCGCTTTTATAGTCAAGTTCGGACTTGGCATCCGGCATGTTTTCGCGAAACCATCGCGTGATTCCTTCATATCTTTCTTTGCGCTCCGTTTCTGCTGTCATAGTATTTCAAAATCTATTTCGCGACTGGATTCGAGTTCGTGGCAACTTTCGTTTTCGCATATCATCATCTTTGCCGGAAAGTCGTCGCACAGATATCTGTTGTGTGTTACGAGAAGTACTGCCGTGTCGAGGTCTTCATTGAGTTTTCTCAGCAGCAGCATGATGCCGTTGGCGGTTTCACTGTCCAGGTTGGCTGTGGGCTCGTCGGCGAGTATTATTTCAGGATTGTTGAGGATGGCGCGTGCGATGCAGACCCTTTGCTGTTCCCCTCCGGAGAGTTGGTGAGGCATCTTGTGCATCTTGCTGGACATGCCTACCGCGTCGAGGACTTCGGCAATCCGCCTTTCCTTTTTTCTCCTGTCCTTCCAGCCCGTGGCTTCCAGGACGAAAAGCAGGTTTTCCTCGACGTTGCGATCCATGAGAAGTTGGAAATCCTGGAAAACCACTCCCATTTTCCTTCTGAGCATCGGAATTTCTTTCTGGCTGATTTTGCGCAGGTCGAATCCGAGTACTGTGGCCCTGCCTTTATTGACGGGGTTGTCGGCTATGATGGTTTTGATGATGGAAGTTTTCCCGCTTCCGACTTTCCCGAGGAGATAAAGAAATTCACCCGGGCGGATGTCGAGGTTGAGGTCGTGTATTACTGTCATGCCTCCGTTGGATATGTCCGCGTGGGCGAAACTTATTATAGGTTCTCTGATTTCTGCCATAAAAATCCTGAAAGTGTTTTTGCTGCTGACAAATGTAGTAATATTTTTCTATTTTTGTCATTTGGAATATAATGGTTTTATGGACAATCGTGTTGTAAGATGGATTTTCACTGCCGTCCTGTCGCTGGCGGCCATGTCTTCAGTCCAGTATGCGTATGCCGGAACTCCGGACGGAAGGCAGTACCGCAGGGCGGTCAAATTATATGAAAAAGGCGCGTATGCCGCTGCAAGGGCCGAATTCGGGGATTTGTTGAAGGAATGTCCCGGAAACGAAGATCTTGCGGCTTACCATGCACTCAGTTCGGTGAGGGCCGGGGGAGATGCCGCCATCCAGGATGCCGAGGCCTTTTTTGAGGCGTTTCCGGCTTCAAAGTCCGTGCATCTGGTCAATTACCATATTGCCTGCAATTATTTTGACGAAAGGGATTATGTTTCGTGCATGAAGGTTCTTGAAAGACTTGATTGCGGCAAATTGCCGGAGAAGGACAGGCCCGGATGCGGCTTCAGGCTTGCATATTCATATATGATGGAGGAATATTATGCCGAATCTTCGTCCCTGTTTCTTGAACTGGCCGCGCTTGGCAGGAAGAAACTCGGAAGCCTGTACGCTCCTGTATATTATTCAGCCGGCTATCTGTTGTACAGGGACGGGAAATTCTCGGAGGCGATGCCTTATTTTGAAGCCGGCATGTCTGATTTGCGTTTCCGTGAACTTTCCATGTTTTATCTCATGGAATGCAACTACATGCTGAAGGATTACGGGAAAGTCGTGGAGATAGGGAGAGGGAATTTTTCATCTTTGCAAGGCAGTTATAAGAAAAACGCTGCAAGAATGCTGTCTGAGGCATACATGCTGTTGGGAAAAAAACGCGAGGCCGGTGAATTTTATGAAAAATTTTCCGAAGCGGAGGAAGGATTCGCAAGGGAGGATTATTATTTTGCCGGAATGGTGGCGTACAGTCTCGGAAAATATTCCGACGCCGTGTCGGATTTTTCAAAAGTGGTGGACGTAAAGGATTCCATAACCCAGTCGGCATATTATTACCAAGGATATTCCCATATCCAGACCGGAAACAAACTTGCGGCTCTCGCTTCCTTGAAAGAGGCAGCGGCCATGGACTATGACGCCGGAATGAAAGAAGATGCCATGTTCAATTATGCGAAACTTGTTTTTGATGTGAACGAGGACTTGTCGGGTTTTTCGGACTATCTTGCGCAGTATGGTTCTTCGACAAGGTCTGACGAAGTGTATTCGTACATAGCATCCGCATATTCCGCCGAGGGGGACTATGCTTCGGCCATTGACGCCTATATGAAAATAGGCAAGTTGTCTTATTCGGCCAGGGAGGATTTCCGCCGCGCCCTTTTCATGCGTTCGATGCAGTTGATTTCATCGGGTTCATATAGCCGTACCATCCCGCTTCTCAAGCGCATTACGGCATTGCACGGAGGAGACAGGATGGCCTTTCTCGCGGATTACTGGCTGGCCGAGGCATATTACAGGAACGACGAGTTTGAAAAGGCCATTGAAATCAATTCGGCCTTGAAGGCCGATGCGGCAAATGCTTCTGTTCCTGAATACGGAATGCTCGATTACAATCTCGGATACGATTATTTCAAACTCGGCGATTACGGATCGTCAGAAAAATATTTCCGGCGTTTCCTTTCTTCGTCTCCGTCTTCCGGCAGGAGAGAGGCGATGATGAGGCTTGCCGACTGCCTGTTTATGCAGGGGAAATATCCTGAGGCGGCCGGGCTGTATGAAGACTGTTCGGATTCGTTTTATGACAGGTCGGACATCTATCCTCTGTATCAGGCTGCCCTGGCTTACGGGCTTGTCCCGATGGAAGCCAAGAAGATAGCCATGCTTGAAAGGGCCAGGGAGTTCTCTCCCGATGTGAAATACTATGATTATGCGATGTTCGAACTCGGGCGTTCGTATATTAAGATCGACGACGATGTCCGCGCGGAAGAAGTTTTCCTGAATCTCAAGGACAATTCAAAAGACAGTGCGGTCATAGCGGTTTCATGTATTGAGCTGGGTTCTTTATACAGGAACAGGCTTGAATACGACAGGGCCTTGAAATATTACAAGGAAGTCGTTTCGCAAATGCCTTCTTCCATATATTGCCAGGACGCCCTTGCCGCAATAGAGGCCATATATACGGCATCCGGTAATCCGCAGGCCTATCTTGCCTACATAGACAGTATAGGGAAATCCTATCTTAAGTCCGAGGATGAAAAGGAGGACATGATTTTCAATGCTGCCGAGCAGCAGTTCCTTAAAAACGATTATCAGGCGGCCATTCTGGCTCTTGAAGCATATCTGGAAAAATATCCGTCCGCGTCAAAACGTTCACAGGCCTATTTTTATATTGCCGAATCGCAGAAGGCGCTTGGACGGTATGAAAAGGCTGTGAATGCTTATTATAAAGTTATGGAGATAGGAGAGGGCGCCTTTGCCGAATCGGCGATTCTGAATTATGCGGAACTGTCATACAAACTCGAACGTTACATGCAGGCCTACGAAGGCTATACGACCCTTGCCGGCATGGCTTTGCTTGACAACAACAGGTATGTCGGACTGCTGGGCATCATGAGATCCGAATACAAGATGAAGGAGTACGCCGCTGCCATCGAAGCGGCGGACAGTCTCGAAGCCTCGCCGTTCTGTGATGAAAATGCCTTGAGGGAACTCAGGTATGTGAAGGCGAAGAGTTATATAGCCTTGTCGGACAGGGAACAGGCTGCCTCCCTTCTTGCGGTTCTGGCGGAAGAGCCGGCGACGCCAGAAGGAGCAGAAGCCAATTACCTGATTATACAGGAGACGTACGATTCCGGACGATTCGAGGATGTGGAAAACCTGGTGTATGATTTTTCAGCTTCTGCTTCTCCGCAGACATATTTTCTGGCAAAGGCTTTTATCGTCCTGGGGGATTCATTCGCCGAACGTGACGAATGGGAACAGGCCAAGGCCACTTTTGAAAGCATCCTGCAGAATTACGCTTCCCCTGAGGAAGGCGACGATATAGTGCCGCAGGTGAAGATGAGGCTTGAAAAAATGGCTGAAATGGGATTGTGATTATTAAATGGTTGATTATGAGAAGAACAGTATATATGGCAGCGGCATTGTCCCTGTTGTTTTTGCAAGCAGTGTCTTTCCATGCCGGAGGACAGGTCATCAACCCTACGGTGGAGGTGACGAAAAGGTTCGAGGCGTCGGTCAAGGGGATACATAAGTCCCGTCTGCCTTTGTCGTTTCCGGATTCGTCTTCTGCTGGCGGGCCGGATTTCAGTTATTCGGTGCTTGAGCGTAAATTCGGGGTCACTCCGGATTTCACTCCTGACAGATACGGTGCGGTCAACCTGCCTTCGGCGGCAAGAAAACCGGTTTTCGCGCTCGATGTGGCCGGCGGATATCCGTGGGCTTCTTATGCGGCTCTGGATGTGAACATACCGTCAGGCGATAAAGTGGCATTGTCGATACGCGGAGGCCATTATGGATATTACGGCTATCTGGATGTCCTTTCTTTTGAAACCGGGCGTTCTTCCGCTACTGAATGGAGTTACAGGTCTCTGATGATGCGTAATGATGCGGGAGTCGATGGAAGTTACTCGTGGAAATCTGGGAGGCTTGATTTCGGCGCCGGCTATTACGGAATGATGGCGGACAACACCTATTCTGCAATCGACAAGGCGTTCAATTCGTTTTCAGGGTATTTGGGGGCGGCTTCCTGCAATGGCGGGGACGATTATTTTTATTACAGGGCAATGGCTGATTACGGTTACTCCCAGGACCGTTTCGGGGGAAATGCGTATGAAGTCCTGAAAGAAAACCATTTCGCCCTTTCCGCATCGCTCGGCCCTGTGTTCCGCCGTTCGCATTCGGTGACGGCGGATATAGATATGGAACTTGCCGGATATGGCGGATATCGGGAGATGATGCTGTTTTCCGTCGATTTCACGCCGAAGTACAGTTATTCTGCCGGAAGATGGAACCTGGATGCAGGTGTGAAGTTTTCATGGATAACGGCAGATGACGCGTCCGGAGCCATAAGGACTTCTCCTTCCGGCAAGAAGAACTGGATTTTTCCGTCGGTGGATGTGAGATTCATGGCAGTAAGGGACTATCTGTGGCTTGAATTGTCCGCCGGGGGCGGAAATGCGATGAACGTTTATTCGGATCTGGTGAAAAAATATCCTTTTTATGATATTTCACGCAATCCTTTGTCCTTGCAATATTTTACCTCGACACCATACGACCTGGCGTTTTCAGTTCTGGGAAGCGTAGGCTCTTTCTTTTCGTATGATTTGAAGGCAGGCTATGGCCGTATCGAGGGGATGCCTGCTTTTGAGATGTCGCTGACACCGTATATGACATATTCGGCCTCGGCGGATTATTTCAATGCCTGTGCGTCGCTTTCATTCAAGTCGAAACCTGTCAGGGCCGGCGCGGATATAAGTTATTACAGGTATTTCAACGCCGATTTCCAGAGGAATCAGTTGATGCCTCCGGCCGTAACCGGAAAGGGATACGTGGAATACAACTGGCGTTCGAGGCTGTTTGTCACTGCAAGCGCTTTGTTTTCGGGGAAATGGGGCGGAGTCCCTTATGAAATACCGGGATGGGTGGATCTTGCCCTGGAAGTGGAATATCGTTTCAATGACAGGTTTTCGGTATTTGCGGCCGGTAACAACCTGCTGGATCAGACTATACAGTACCAGCCTCTCCAGGCTTTGCCCGGGATTAATTTTCTGGTCGGAATCACTTTAAATTTATGATATTTTTTGTATCTTTGCCTGTTTCAAATTTAAAAATATAATAATGGATGAGAATCAGTTAAATGCAGCGGCCGGGAATTATTCGGCGGACAGTATCCAGGTGCTTGAAGGGCTCGAGGCTGTCAGGAAGAGGCCGTCAATGTATATTGGCGACATAGGGGAAAGAGGCTTGCATCATCTTGTTTATGAAGTTGTTGACAATAGTATAGACGAGGCTCTTGCCGGGTTCTGTACCGAGATTGAGGTTACGATAAACCACGATAACTCTATTACGGTGGAGGACAACGGTCGAGGAATACCTACCGGAATGCACGAGAAGGAAAAACGCTCCGCTTTGGAGGTGGTTCTTACTGTCTTGCATGCCGGAGGAAAGTTCAGCAAGGACAGTTACAAGGTTTCCGGAGGTCTGCACGGGGTCGGCGTGTCATGCGTGAATGCGTTGTCGGATTACCTCAAGGCGCAGATATACAGGGAAGGAAAAGTGTTTGTTCAGGAATATTCCAAAGGGAAACCGCTTTATCCGGTGAAAGCCGTGGGCGAGGCCGACAGGACCGGTACTATCATAACTTTCCATCCGGATCCGGAAATATTCACCGTAACCACGGTATATGATTACGACACCCTTGCATCAAGGCTGAGGGAACTTGCGTATCTTAACAAGGGCATAAAACTGACTCTTACGGACATGCGTGCTCCCGTGGAGAACAGGGACGACTTCAATGCAACTGCCGACGGCTACAGGCAGGACGTGTTTTATTCCGAATACGGGCTTCGCGAGTTTGTCGAATATCTGGACGGTGGTGCGGAAACGCTTATTCCTGAACCTGTGTGCCTTGAAACCAGCAAGGTGATTCCCATAGAAATCGCCATGCAGTACAATACCGGCTTCAAGGAGAAGATACAATCCTATGTCAATAATATCAACACCATAGAAGGCGGAACCCATCTTTCCGGTTTCAAGAGGGGTCTTACGGCCACATTGAAGAAATACGCCGACAAGAACGGGCTTATCCCGAAGAAGGTCGAAATCGAATCGTCAGATTTCCGCGAGGGCCTTACCGCTGTCATTTCAGTAAAGGTGGCCGAACCTCAGTTCGAGGGGCAGACAAAGACCAAACTCGGCAACAGCGAGGTGGATGCCGCCGTGTCGCAGGCTACATCCGCCGCTCTTGAAAACTATCTTGAAGAAAATCCGCGCGAGGCGAAACTCATAATAGACAAAGTTGTTCTGGCGGCTACGGCCCGGCAGGCTGCAAGAAAGGCGCGTGAAATGGTGCAGCGCAAGACTGTCATGTCCGGAGCGGGACTGCCCGGAAAACTGGCCGACTGTTCGGATCGCGACCCTGAAAAGTGCGAACTTTTCCTTGTCGAGGGTGATTCCGCAGGCGGAACCGCCATTTCCGGCCGCGACAGGAACATACAGGCAATACTTCCGCTGAGGGGCAAGATACTGAATGTCGAAAAGGCCATGCAGCACAGGGTGTTCGAAAGCGAGGAAATCCGCAACATATATTCGGCACTCGGTGTGACAGTGGGTACGGAGGAGGATCCTAATATGTTGAACCTGAGCAAACTCAGATATCATAAAGTCATAATAATGACAGATGCCGATGTGGATGGAAGCCACATCGCCACACTGATTCTGACTTTCTTCTTCAGGTACATGCAGGATCTGATACTGAACGGTTATGTGTATCTTGCAACGCCTCCTCTGTATCTCGTCCAGAAGGGAAAAGAACAGATATACTGCTATACGGAGGAGCAGCGTTCTTCGGCCATAGCGAAACTCGGGGCGGGAAGCGACAAAGGCGTGACCGTGCAGAGGTACAAAGGTCTCGGCGAGATGAGCGATGTGCAGTTGTGGGATACTACAATGGATCCGCACAAGCGCATATTGCGCCAGGTTACAATAGACAATGCGGCTGAGGCGGAAAGGACTTTCTCCATGTTGATGGGTGACGATGTGCTGCCGAGGAGGGAGTTCATAGAAGCGAATGCGAAGTACGCAAACATCGACGCCTGATCGATAGATTATTAATCCTTAATATTGTTGTATTATGACAGATATTTTCGATAGGATCGAGAAGGACTCGGGAGGGCCTCTCGGACAATATAGGAAAAAAGCCTTCGGCTATTTCATGTATCCGAAACTTGAGGGGGAAATCGGCCCCCACATGCGTTTCAACGGCAAAGAAGTCCTTTGCTGGAGTCTTAACAACTATCTCGGTCTTGCCAATCACCCGGCTATCCGCAAGATAGACGGCGAGGCGGCTGTCAGATGGGGGCTTGCATACCCGATGGGAAGCCGCATGATGAGCGGACAAACCTCCCTTCATGAACGGATGGAACGCGAACTTGCTGACTTTGAAAAGAAAGAAGATGCTTTCCTTTTCAATTTCGGTTACCAGGGAATCATTTCCACAATCGACGCGCTCTGTACGAGGCACGATGTAATCGTATATGATTCGGAAGCGCATGCATGTCTTATAGACGGCTGCCGTCTCCATCAGGGCAAAAGAATGGTTTATCCGCATAATGACATAGAAAAATGCGAAAAGACCATACAGCGCGCCCTCAAGGTATGTGAAGAGACCGGCGGAGGCGTTCTGCTGATTACCGAAGGTGTCTATGGAATGACCGGCGCCCTCGGGATTCTCGACCAGATTGTCGCCTTGAAGAAAAAATACAAGTTCCGCATTCTCATCGACGACGCCCACGGCTTCGGCGTAATGGGTGAACACGGGCGCGGTACATCGGAACATTTCGGCTGCATGGACGGCATAGACCTCTATATAGGCGCCTTTGCAAAATCAATGGCAATCATCGGCGGTTTCGTGGCCGGCCCTCATTCGATTATAGATTATTTAAGGTATAATCTCCGTTCACAGATTTATGCTAAATCTCTCCCTATGCCTATAGTTGAAGGATGCCTCAAGCGTCTGGAAATCATAAGGGGGCCTGAAGGGGACGAACTCCGCAGCAAACTGTGGACTGTTACCAGGGCGCTTCAGGACGGTTTCAGGAACCTCGGGTTCGATATCGGTCTTGCACAGGCATGCGTGACTCCGGTATTCATACACGGAACCATCCCGCAGGCGACCAACATAGTGGTTGACCTCAGGGAAAATTACGGAATATTCTGTTCGGTGGTCACTTATCCGGTGATACCGAAGGGTCTTCTGATGTTCAGGATCATACCTACTGCCGTACATACCCTGGAAGATGTTGACCGTACGCTCAAGGCTTTCTCAGAAGTAAGGGAGAAACTGGCCAAAGGGTTTTACGATGCCGACGATATCCAGGACAGAGCGATACAATAATGGATACTGAAGGTAAAGTTGTGATAATAACGGGAGCCAGCTCTGGTATAGGGTTGGCTTCTTCAAAATTATACGCTTCAAGGGGCTATAGGGTGGTAATGGCCGCGCGTTCGGTTGACAAACTGGCCGCCGAGGCCGCATCTTTCGGCTGCAATGCCGACAATGTACTCTGTGTCAAGACCGATGTCAGCATAGAGGAAGATTGCCGCAATCTGATAGAGAAGGCTGTTGAAAAATTCGGAAGAATCGACATACTTATCAATAATGCCGGCATTTCGATGCGTGCCATGTTCCGGGATTTGGATTTGTCCGTGTTGAAGCGTCTGATGGACGTTAATTTCTGGGGGACGGTGTATTGTACCAAGTACGCCCTTCCTTATCTGCTTCAGTCGAAGGGTTCGGTAGTCGGGGTAATCAGCATTGCGGGATATTCCGCACTGCCGGCGCGTTCCGGCTATTCGGCGTCCAAATACGCGATAAGGGGTTTTCTTGACACTTTGAGGATAGAACACCTTTATGACGGTTTGCATGTTCTTGTCATGGCTCCGGGCTTCACTGCTTCGAACATACGGAATACCGCCCTTGCCGCCGACGGTTCGCAGCAGGGAGAATCCCCGAGGGACGAAGGCAAGATGATGACTGCCGAGAAGGTGGCCGAAATCATGGCCAGAGGAATAGACAGGAGGAAATCGCGGATAACACTGACTCCGATAGGAAAACTCACCGTGCTTATGCACAGGCTGTTCCCGTCTTTGACGGACAGGCTTACGTTTTCTTATATGGCCAAGGAGCCGGATTCTCCTTTTAAGAAAAAATAGATTTTATGGATAAAGAGTTTTTCCCGAAAGGCTGGAAGGTTTACCTGCCTCTGATAATCGTTTATGTAGTGCTGCTGTTCTTTTTTCCGAATGTGGGAAAGTTCAAGTACCATTACCAGCTCGGGCGTCCGTGGATGTACGAGACCCTCATTTCGCCTATAGATTTTCCTATCCTGAAGACGGAAAGCGAACTTCTGGAAGAAAAGGAGGCGCGTTCATCGTCCGTGATTCCGTATTTCAGGCTTGATGAGAATATCAAGAACGAGGTTGACAGGAGCCTTTCATCGCTCGAAATCCCCGGAGATTCGTCTTTGATAAGCCAGGATTTCATAATGTCCCTGTTCGATACCGTATATGATTACGGGGTCGTTTCCCTTCTGTCCGAGCAGGAAATAGAGAACGGGATGGTCTTTGTCCAGAAAAACCGCAGGGCCGCAGAGGTGCCTGTGGAAAATATTTTCGATATCTCTCATGCGGAGTCTTATATAAGGGACAGGCTTGCCGCCGAGACAGGGAAGAGCCAGGCCGATTCATTGTACGAAGCCCTGTCGCTGTCTCAGTATCTTAAGCCGAATCTCATATTCGACCAGGCGACGACTGACATGATTCACAAGGAGGCTACGGATTATGTGTCCCCTACGAAGGGCATCATATATACGGGCCAGTTGATAGTGTCCAACGGAGAGATAATAACGGCGGAAATAGAGCAGTTGCTCGATTCCTACAAAGCGGAATATCTTTCAAGCATGGGTATTTCCGGCAGTACTGCCTTGATTGCGATAGGAAACGCACTTTTGCTGCTTTTCACCCTGATGTCGTTTTATGCTGCCATACTTTTTGTGGACAAGGGCGTTTTCAAGGATGGCCGCAAATATCTTTTCCTGCTCACGCTTTATGCCATCTCCACTCTGATAATCGAACTTGTCGGAAACATGGAGGATGCTTCCTACATGTTCCTCGTCCCGTTCCCGCTGTTCGCCCTGTACATGCTGGCTTTTTTCAAGAGAAGGTTCGTTTTCCCGATTTATACCGTGATACTTTCGCCGCTTCTTGTGGTGGCTCAGGAAGGCACGGAACTTTTCTTTATGAATATGCTTGCCGGGATCGTCGCCATAATATCATATACGAGGTTCAACAGGGGGTGGCTCCAGTTCGTCAACGCCCTGTTCATATTTTTGACTCTTACGCTTTCATATACGGCTTTCGTCATGTTGCAGAATGAGGATCTCAGCCGTTACGGGGATTACGGGGATGTGTTCTATCTGGGGCTGGCCAGTCTTTTCTGTGTGGCCGGCTATCCGCTCGTGTTCCTGTTCGAGAGGGTTTTCATGCTTGTCTCCAATTCCAGGCTTGTCGAACTTGCAGACACCAACAACAGGTTGTTGCGCCTTATGGCTGAAAAGGCTCCGGGAACCTTCCAGCATGTATTGCAGGTAATGAACATATCCGATGCCTGCGCGCGCGCCATAGGGGCCGAAGTCCAGTTGGTGAGGACGGGCTCGCTGTACCATGACATAGGCAAGACGGCCAATCCGCAGTGTTTTGTTGAAAATGCAGTTCCGGGAGTAAACTATCATGAAGGCCTTTCGCCTGAGGAAAGCGCGAGGGATATCATAAAGCATGTGGATGACGGAGTCGCGCTTGCGAAGAAATACAAGATTCCGCAGGTAGTTGTGGATTTCATACTTTCACATCACGGGACTACCAGGACGGAGTATTTTTACAATGTTTTCGTCAATAACGGAGGCGATCCGGAGAGGGTGTCCGAGTTCCAGTATCACGGGTTCAAACCCAAGACAAAAGAACAGGTGATAGTGATGTTTGCGGATACCGTCGAGGCGGCCTCGCGTTCTCTGAAAAATTATTCCGAGCAGAGCGTAAGGGAACTTGTTGACAATGTAGTGAAGATGAAGATAGACGACGGACAACTGCTTGACGCGGATATTTCGCTCAAGGAAATATCCGTGCTTAAATCGGTGCTTGTGGAGTATTTGATGCAAATCAACCACGCGCGGATAGCATATCCTAAGCGGCAGCAAAAATAGGTTGTGTATTTGCCGCATTTTCACTATATTTGCGCCCTATTGCGAAATTTGAAAAAGTATTATACAGATTATGGAAATTAAAAGCAACAAAATCGATGAACTCAACATCGCTTTGAGTATTGAAATCAAGGAAGACGACTATGCGGAGGATCTGAAAAAGAAACTCTCCGCCTACAGGCGCAAGGCTGATATAAAAGGTTTCAGGAAAGGCATGGCTCCGGCTGCCCTTATACAGAAACTTTACGGCGTGCAGGCCCGCAGCGAGGCCGTCAATGACATGCTCGCAAAATCGCTTCAGGATTATATTAGCGACAACAAACTCAATATCATAGGCGAACCGCTTCCTTCCGAGGACAAGAAGTCCATTGACTGGGAGAACGACAAGGATTTCGAATTTGATTTCGATATAGCGCTTTCCCCTGAAATCGACCTCGAAGTGTCGAAGGAAGACAGCGTGGCATATTACAACGTTTCAGTGGATGAGAAGGCCAAAGAATCCATGCGTGCAAGCCTGCTGGGACAGTACGGTTCCCTTGAAGATGCGGAGTCCATAGAAGACGACTATTTCTTCACGGCTGATTTTGTCCAGGGAGACTTCAAGGTGGAAGACACTTATGTCGCCGTAAGGAGCATGACCGAGGCCGGAAAGAAAGGGATAGCAGGAAAGAAAATAGGGGATGTCGTGGATGTGGATGTCAACGCCTGGTTTGAAAACGAGACGGATCGCGCTTCCATGCTGAAACTTTCAAAAGAGGAACTTGCAGGCATGCAACCGGTGTTCCAGATGACAGTCAAGACTATCAAGCACTTCGTGCCTGCCAAGGCAGACCAGGATACCTTCGACAGGATATACGGGAAAGATGTCGTAAAGAGCGAAGAGGAGTTCGATGCCAAGATAGAAGAGCGTCTCCGTGAAGAATATGACCGCGAACGCGATTACCGCTTCATGCTTGATGTCAAGGAATACCTTCTTGCAAAGGCTGCAATCTCCCTTCCTGAAAACTTCATGAAGAGATGGATTTATTATGCGAACGACGGCAAGTTCACTATGGAAGACATAGAGAAGGAGTTCGACCTCTTCCTGAAAGATTATCGCTGGCAGATGCTGCGCGGATATTTCATGAAGAAATTCGATGTAAAGGTTTCACGTGAGGATCTTCTTGCGACCGCCAGGGAATTCGCCGTTTATCAGTTCGCAATGTACGGAATCAACAATGCTCCGAAAGAGCAGTTGGATAAATTTGCTGAAAACATGCTGTCCCAGGAAAGGGAGGCTTCCCGCATATACGACAAGACTGAAGACGACAAGTGCATAGCAGCGATAAAGGAGCACATAACCCTTAAATCCGAAGATATCACCATAGAGAAACTTCGTGAATTGAACGGATAGTATCATGGAATCGGAGTTTGAAAAATACGCCAGGGGGCATTGCGGAATCAGTTCGCTGAACCTGCACCGCTACCGTTCGATATGCGACGACTACATCAATCCGACGATTATAGAGGAGAGAAAACTCAATGTCGCCCAGATGGATGTCTTCAGCCGTCTGATGATGGATCGCATCATCTTCCTCGGTGTGCCTATTTATGACGATGTCGCCAATATCATACAGGCGCAACTGCTGTTTCTGGATTCAAGCGATTCCTCGGATATACAGTTGTATATCAACTCTCCGGGCGGTTCAGTAAGCAGCGGGCTCGGCATATACGACACAATGCAGCTGATAAGGTCGGACGTATCGACGATAAATACGGCCATGTGCGCAAGCATGGCTTCGGTGCTGTTGTGCGCGGGGGCGAAAGGCAAGCGTTTTGCCCTGCCTCATTCAAGGACGATGATACACCAGCCTTTGGGCGGCGCGCAGGGCCAGGCTTCGGATATAGAGATAGCGGCGAGGGAGATAGCCAAGACCAAGCACGAACTTTATAAGATAATTTCCGAGCATACGGGGCAGACGATAAAGAAGATAACGTCCGATAGCGACCGGGATTACTGGATGACATCGCAGGAAGCCCTTGATTACGGAATGATAGACGAGATTTTGGTAAAGAAAAAGTAATTCAGGAGGCATGCCGGCTCTGCCGGTCTGCCTCTTTCAGATTTTAATATGGCTAAAAGGACTACTTCAACAGGAAACGCTAATGAACCGCGTTGTTTTTTCTGCGGTCGCAGTCAGGACGACGGGGCAATGCTGTTGCAGGGGCAGAAAGGATATATATGTACGGATTGCATATATACGGCTGCCGATTATCTCAAGCAGATGGGCGTTCCCAATCCAGGAGCATACGAGGACGAGGAACAGAAAGGCCCCGGAATAGACAAGGACAAAGGCCTTCAACTGCTTCGTCCGAAAGAGATTAATGATTTTCTTGACCAGTATGTAATAGGGCAGGAAAGGGCGAAGAAACTGCTTTCCGTCGCCGTTTACAATCATTATAAAAGGATCAAGTACAATGAAAGCCACCAGGGAACCGGCAAAAAGGGAAGCAAGCGCCTTCGCGAGATTTCAGATGTCGAAGGTGTGGAGATTGAAAAATCCAACATCCTGCTTGTCGGCCCTACGGGTACAGGAAAAACATTGCTCGCAAGGACGATAGCGCGGCTTCTCAATGTGCCTTTCGCCATTGTGGATGCAACGGTTCTGACCGAGGCCGGCTACGTGGGCGAAGATGTCGAAAACATACTGACCCGTCTGTTGCAGGATGCGGATTATGATGTGGCTATGGCTGAAAAGGGTATCGTCTTCGTTGACGAGATAGACAAGATAGCCCGCAAGGGTGACAATCCGTCCATCACACGCGACGTTTCAGGAGAAGGGGTGCAGCAGGCAATGCTGAAACTGCTCGAGGGTACTGTCGTCAATGTGCCTCCGAAAGGCGGCAGGAAGCATCCCGAGCAGGCCATGGTTCCGGTGAATACGAAAGACATACTTTTCATATGCGGAGGTGCCTTTGAAGGTATAGAAAAGATAATCGGCCAGAGGCTCAATACCCAGGTGATAGGTTTCGGCGCGCAGAAAATAAGGGACAATATCGATACGGACAACCTGTTGAAGTACATCGCCCCTCAGGATTTGCGCTCTTACGGCCTCATACCTGAAATAATAGGCCGTCTGCCAATCATTGCCACCCTGGTGTCCCTTGACCGCCAGGCGATGCTTGATATCCTGACAAAGCCGAAGAACGCCATTATCAAACAGTTCGACAAGATTTTCGAACTCGACGGAATAAAACTCGTGATAGACGACAAGGTGCTCGACCTGATAGTTGACACGGCAATCAGGCACAAACTCGGTGCAAGGGGGCTGCGCTCCATATGCGAAGCGATAATGACGGATGCCATGTACGAGGCCCCGACTTCCTCAAGAAAGGAATTCCGCGTGACACTCGATTATGCGAAAAAACATCTGACAACCATTACGGGAGAAGCGTTGTCATAAAATGATTATAAATTAGGATTTATGAAACAGTATATTGAAAAAAACAGGGAGCGCTTTTATGACGAATTGTTTTCGTTGCTGCGCATACCATCGGTAAGTTCCCTTCCGGAACACAAGCCCGACATGCAGCGTTGTGCTGAACGTTTGGTCGAACTGCTTCTGGCGGCAGGAGCCGACAAGGCTTCGGTGTATCCGACATCCGGACACCCGGTAGTATTCGGAGAAAAGATTATCGACCCTTCTTTGAAAACCGTTCTGGTATATGGGCATTATGATGTGCAGCCCGTAGATCCGATCGAATTGTGGAAGTCCGATCCTTTTGAACCGGTGATCCGCGACGGCGCGATTTACGCCCGCGGGGCCAATGACGACAAGGGCCAGTTGTTCATGCATGTCAAGGCATTCGAGTATCTTGTGTCTTCAGGACAGTTGAGGCACAATGTGAAATTCATTCTCGAAGGCGAAGAGGAAATAGGCTCTCCGTCCCTTGCCGCATGGGCTAAAGAACATACAGACTTGCTGAAAGCCGATATAATACTGGTTTCAGATACGACCATGATTTCTGAGAAAGTCCCTTCAATCAATTGCGGGATGCGCGGTCTTGCCTATCTGGAAATAGAAGTTACCGGACCGGACAAAGACTTGCATTCAGGCCATTACGGAGGCGCTGTATATAATCCTATAAACGCACTTTGCGATATGCTGTCCACCCTTATAGACAAGGACGGCCGCATTACGGTCAAGGGGTTCTATGACGACGTGGTTGAACTTTCGGCGGCGGACAGGGCGGAACTTGCCCGTGCTCCGTTCGATGAAGAAGAGTACAGGAATTTTCTGAAAATAGATGCCGTCAAGGGCGAGAAGGGTTATACCACCCTTGAGCGTACGGGCATTCGTCCGTCCCTCGACATTAACGGAATATGGGGCGGTTATACCGGTGAAGGGGCTAAGACCGTAATACCGTCGAAGGCTCATGCAAAAGTGTCGATGCGGCTTGTCCCTAATCAGGATTGCGAGAAGATAGCAGAACTGTTCATCAGGCATATGGAGTCTATAGCGCCGGAAGGAGTCAAAGTGAAAGTATTCTCCCATCACGGAGGAAACGGCTTCCTGATTCCGATATCGTCCGATGCATACAGGGCGGCTTCCAGGGCGATGGGCGAAGTATATGGCATAGATCCGGTGCCTTCACGGGGCGGCGGCAGCATCCCTGTCCTGGCGGATTTGCAGCGTATTCTGGGCATAGACCCTCTTCTTATGGGATTCGGTCTGGAAAGGGATACTATTCATTCTCCTAATGAAAGTTACCTCATCTCCCAGTTGGAGGCCGGAATGGAGTCTATAGTGTTGTTTTACAAATATTTTTAATATTGTGTTATGGACAGGGCAGGACTTTACAATCAGATACTGCAAAAAAAGAGCATGTTGTGCGTGGGTCTTGATACGGACATGAAAAAGATTCCTGCAGGGATTACGATGTTCGATTTCAACCGTGCTATTGTCGATGCTACTGTGCGATATGCGGTAGCCTACAAACCGAATCTGGCATTTTACGAGGCTTTCGGAGCCGAGGGCTGGAAGGTGCTGGAGAAAACAGTGGAGCATATCAGGGTAAATTATCCTGATGTTTTCATTATCGCTGACGCAAAGCGTGGAGACATAGGAAATACTGCCAAGATGTATGCCAAGGCTCTTTTTGAGAACCTTGATTTCGATGCTGTAACCCTGGCTCCGTACATGGGCGCCGACAGTATAATGCCTTTCCTCGACTATAAAGGAAAATGGGCGATAGTGCTTGCCGTGACTTCCAATGCAACGGCGGCCCAGTTCCAATACCTTGATTGCGGAGGGGAGCCGTTGTACATGAAGGTTGTGCGCGAAATGGCGCATATATCCAATCCGGACAACATGATGTTCGTCACCGGTGCGACCCATGTCGCGGAACTTTCAAGTGTGAGGAAAGCAGTCCCTGACAATTTCCTTCTCGTCCCGGGTGTAGGTGCGCAGGGAGGTTCCGTAGAAGAGGTCATTAAATACGGTTCCAACAGCAAGGGCGGCCTGCTGATCAACGCATCGCGTTCAATCCTGTATGCCGGTGGAAAGATTAACGATTTCGAATATGAAGCCTCGGAAGCGGCCAAGGAACTGGTAGAGAAGATGGCGTTGTAAAATAATTGCGATACATCAGCAAAAAAAACACTGTTCCGAATGAAGTCCGTATGGATGTCGTTCGGAACAGCGCTTTTTTTTGAGTATGTATGTCCCTGTTATTAAATCAGGCTGTCTTTGTACATTGATTCAAGAAATTCATCGTTGGTACGGGTAGGTTCCATGTACCGGATGAGGTTTTCAATAGCCTCTACCGAAGTCATGTCTGCAAGATGGTTTCTCAGAATCCATATCTTGTTGAGATAGTCCGGGCTGTAAAGCAGATCGTCCCTTCTGGTGCTGCTCAGGGTGACGTCAACCGCCGGGAATATTCTCTTGTTGGAAATCTTCCTGTCAAGTTGGAGTTCGAGATTGCCGGTGCCTTTGAATTCTTCAAAAATGACATCGTCCATCTTGGAGCCGGTATCTGTAAGGGCCGTGGCTATTATTGTAAGGGATCCTCCGTTTTCTATATTCCTGGCTGCTCCGAAAAACCTTTTAGGCTTGTGCAGGGCGTTGGCATCCACGCCTCCTGAAAGCACTTTTCCTGAAGCCGGCTGGACGGTGTTGAAGGCGCGCGCGAGCCTTGTGATGGAGTCGAGGAATATTACCACGTCGTGTTTGCATTCCACGAGGCGTTTCGCTTTTTCAAGCACCATGTTGGCTACGCGCACATGCTTTTCGGCGGGTTCGTCGAAGGTAGAGGCTATGACTTCGGCGTTTACGCTTCTTGCCATGTCCGTGACCTCTTCAGGCCTTTCGTCAATCAGAAGTATGATCATATATACTTCTGGATGGTTGTCTGCAATGGCGTTTGCAATAGCCTTAAGTAGCGTTGTCTTACCTGTTTTAGGCTGTGCCACGATAAGAGCACGCTGTCCTTTGCCGATAGGAGTGAACAGGTCAACTATCCTGCATGACAAGTTGTTGTGTCCGTTTTTAAGTAATTCGAATTTCTCTTCAGGGAATAACGGGGTGAGAAAGTCGAACGGAACCCTGTCCTTGATTGATTCCGGAGAGCATCCGTTCACTGATATTATCCGTACAAGCGGGAAATATTTGTCGCCTTCCTTTGGAGGCCGGATTTCACCGGTAACCGTGTCCCCTGTTTTGAGGGCGTATGATTTGATTTGCGACTGCGATACGTATATGTCGTCAGGCGAATTGATGTAGTTGTAGTCGGATGATCTGAGAAAACCGTATCCGTCGGGCATTATTTCAAGCACTCCTGTGGCTTCCACGATTCCGTCATATTCGATTTTCGGAGCCTGCTGTTGCGCCTGTTGTTTTGGCTGCTGCGTGTTCTGCGGCTGGGGAAGTTGCTGTATCGGCTGGGCAGGAGGCAAAGAATGGACGGCCGGCTGCGCTGGCACGATGGCCTGCGGTTTCTGCCCCTGATACCTGCTCGTGTTTACTTGTTCGTAAAGCACGTTGCTGTTGTTTTCCTGGGGCCTTGCGCTTATGCGCTGGCGTTTTTTTCTCGCCGGTTGCTGCTGGGCCTGGGCTGTATTTTCAACGGAAACGGCAGCCTCTTTTTCTGCTTCAGTATTAATAGGCTCCGGTTTTATTTCTTCAGTTTTTACTGGCTCTCCCTTTACGGTCTCCGGTACATCGGTCTTTTGTTGCTCGGCCTTCTGCTCGGTATTCTGCTGCTGCGATTTAGGCGGCCTTCCGCGCCTTTTCTTGTTTTGCTGTTCCTGCGGCGCCGGATTTTCCTGCTGTCCGGCCGTGTTTTCGGCAGTCCGGGCCTCGGCCGGCGCGGCAGCCTTCTTCGGACGTCCGCGCTTTTTTGCAGGTTTCCCGTTTGCGGCATTGTCGCGGGCCATCTTGTCCAGAATCGTATAAATCAGTTCGTCTTTCTCCATCTTTCTGGCTTTTGCTATATTCAGTTTATCTGCAATCTCAACAAGCTCATCCAGATTTTTCTCTCTGAGTTCAAAAATCTTATACATCAATGATAGTAATAATTAAATGAAAATTGTGAAAAGGTCGGGCACATGAAGAAACAATGCCTCCCTAATCGGGTATTGCGTTATTGTAACAATAATGCAAATATAGTGGATTCAATTATAATTCCCAAAAATAAAATCTACTTCCCGTCAAAAACGGGTTTTTGTTAGTTGTCCCAGTAACTTGTACTCTTCTTGAATCTCAGCAGGTCTGCAAGCGTGGATGCATTTGCGGCAATCTTGAAACTCCATTGTTCCCATTGTCCCGACGGAATCCATGAGACCTGTATGTTGAAGCAGTGCATGTCGAAAGTGGCGGACAACTGTGTCGTAGTCATCCTCATCGCCATCAGGTCGAAGCCTGTCGCCAACTGTACGGAAAGTTGCGGGGTTATCCTTATGTTGGCGTCTATGCTGAGGGCCTGTGTGTGCTTGTTGTCGGCAAGGAGTTGTTCGTTAACGTATTTGTAACCTCGCGTAAATACGTAGGAGTATCTGAAAGATACGCTCCACGGAGCATTCGGATTGACATAGTACAGCCATCCTCCGGGTATGTATTCTCCTGTTACAGGATGCCTGTAAGACCTCATGTAGTCCGTGCTGGATGATGCCGAGTTTCTTCCTGCGCCTCCGCCGGCTCCGCTGCTTTGCTGTCCGTCCATTCCGTTGATCTTGCCTTCTCCGGAGATTGTATAGGACAGGGATACGCTGGCGTTTGTTAGCCTTACAGGACGGTACCATCCTTCCTGTCTCGCATTATATACGTTTACCCTCTGGCCCTTCCCGTTTACTGCGTAAGGGTCAAGCGTCATGTTGGCGTTTACTCCGAGTTTTTCAAAAATATTGGTGCTCAGCGTGACTCTGAAGTTCTGGAGTTTCATTGAGTCGGCGAGGAAGTTGTAACCTCCGGAAATATTCAGCTGGTCGATGAGTTTTATTTTTTTCGTTCCGGTACCGGTCGTGTCCCTGAGGTCGCGCACCTTGGCTTCGAAGTTATTGTTTATGTTGAATGTCAGGGAGGCGGTCTTTCCACGTGAAGGAGGGGCGTTCAGTTGTCCGCTGTAAATGTTGTAATCAAGCACCTGTTCTACGCCGTTGGCGTCTATGTATTTGTAAGTCCTCCATCCGTTGAATGCGGTACCCATTTCAGGCTGGAAATTGACGGACAGGCTTGGTGATATCATGTGCCGGATGGCCTGCAGCTTATGTTGGGTGCCGAAGTTGAAGAGACCGTAAATACGCGTATCGAGGCTTATGCTTCCGCTGTATCTGTGTGTGGCTCCGAAAGAACTGAAAACCTTGCCCTCTTTTTCTTCCACGCGTCCTGTTTCAGGATTGTATTCCCTTGTGGTTTTCCTGAAATACCAGTTCATTCCATAACTGATTGACGGATTGACATTCAGATATTTGAACAAGGTGAAAGAAGGAAGTCCGATGGAAAAGTTATGGGTCATTCCATTGTCAAGGTTGTCCCAGAATCCGGGTTTGCTTATGTCGCTTGCCTTGAAATTCATCCTGTTTTGGAACGAGGTGTTGTAACTGAAGGAAATCTGTTCATACAGTTTTTCTTTTCCTATCCTCACTTTCCTTTTGAACGGGTAGAACGTGCTTACCGAAAGCGAAAGATTGGGGAGCGTTATCGAATATGAACTGTCCCTGGAGTTCTGGTTGTGGAGGGCGCTTAATGAAAGCGTCACCTTGTTCCAGCGGCGGCTCCACGATATGGAAGAAGATGTCTGCGTAGTGAGCGCCTCGTTGATGTTGTTCGAGTTGTATTTGTTGTTGGACGGGCTTGAAAAGTTCACGGATGCGCTGAACGAGGTTCCCGGCCTTGCCTTCGGATCCTGGGTGTGGGACCATTTTACCGAGAAGTTCCTTGTCTGGAAAAAGTCGGTGCTCCCCTTTTCTCCTGTCTGGTCGTTTGAATATGTGAGGTTGAAGTTTCCGTTGAATTTGTAATTCACCCTGTACCTTGACGTCATGTCAATCTGCCACGACCCCAATGTATATATGTCTCCTGTCAATGCTATGTCGAAATAATCGCCCATTACAAGGTAAAGTCCGAGATCTCTCATGTAGAAACCGCGCGCCCCCTCGTCTCCGAAAGTAGGTATGAGTATTCCTGTCGCCCTGTCCTGTATGTTCGGCACGAAACCGAACGGAAGTACCAAAGGAAACAGCGGTATCTCCTCGACTACCATGTATGCCGGGCCGAATACCGTGCGCTGTTTGGGTTCGGTCATGACTTTGGCGGCCGTGAGGTTAAGGTAGAAATGCGGTTCGTCCTCTTTGTCGCATACGGTGTATCTTCCGTTGCGCATGTTTATGGACTTGTCCGGCATCATTTTGATATTCTTGCCGTATATGTCCCCCTCGTCTTCCTGCGTTATCATGTTTTTTATACGCGACTTCCGGGTATTGAAGTTGTATATGACCTTTTCCATCGTGTAGGACTGCCCGTGATCCGTCATGGTGGGCTGTCCTATCCAGTTGCCGAGCGTGTCCTTTATTCCGGAGGCGAATACGGTTTTGGTGTCCATGTTGTATTCCATGTATTCGGCTGTCATTTTCATTTCTCCGAATTCGACGGCAACATCACCATAATAATATATCATTTTGTATTTTCCCGTGAAATCCTCGATAATCGAGTCCCTTGCTCCGGAAAAGGCAGGCCTGTCTATCGCGCCCGGTTTGCTTGTCGTAGTGTCAGCGAGTACCCTGGCAATCGAATCCCTTTTTGCCCTTTGAATGGAGTCCATCCTTGCAATAGTGGTCGAATCCAGTCTGGAACGCACGAGCGAATCGAGTTTCTGTTCCGAGGGCCTTACCCTTTCATCGGCGGAAGGCAGGTTGTCCCTGTCGTTCCGTCTTTCCCTGCGCGGCCTTCTCCTCTCGCCGTCCCCGTCTTCCCGTACGGAGACCGTTTCAGTCGAATCCTGCGGCGGTATCTGTGCGTGGATGCTGCTGTACGGTATGAAAGACAGCACTATCCCGGCAAGCAGCGGGAACAGGAGGAGCGGGATGTGTGTTCTTATATACCGATTTGACATTAAAATTCAAAAAAAATCGAAATAATTGTCTAATTTTGCAGGATGCAAATGTAGTAATTTTTTTAATATAAATTATGAGACAAGCCACTTTACGCCGTCTGTTAATCTTTTTGCTGTCCGCGTTCGCGTGTGCCATGCCATTTTTGTGCCATGCTGAGCCGGAAAGCAAGGTGAGGCTGAAGACCGTTGTGCTGGATCCGGGGCACGGAGGCCATGATCCGGGGTGTCAGAGCCGCGACGGCAAGACAAAAGAGAAGAACCTGGTCTTGTCAATATCCCGTCTTGTAGGCAACAAGATCAAGGCTGCATTCCCTGATGTCAAAGTGATTTATACGAGGACGACCGATGTCTTCATTCCTCTCAATGAAAGGGCCGAGATAGCAAACCGCAACAAGGCCGATTTGTTCATCTCGATACATATTAATGCATTCGACACAGGCTCTCCTTCCGGGACTTCCGCCCATGTGCTCGGGCCTTCATCCAACAAGAACAGGGATACCTTTTCCGAAAACATGGAATTGTGCCGCAGGGAGAACTCCGTAATCCTTCTTGAAGACGATTATACGACAACGTACCAGGGATTCAATCCCAACGATCCCGAATCATATATCATTTTCAATCTTCTCCAGAACGCCCACCTGCAGCAGAGCCTCCAGTTCGCCGAACTTGTGCAGAACAGGATGGGGGAGGGCCCGATAAAGAAAAACAGGGGCATTTCGCGCGATCCGTTTCTTGTATTGTGCAGGACTGCCATGCCTTCGGTGCTCCTCGAACTCGGCTTCATATCCAATTCGTCAGACTTGTCCGTTCTCAGGAGCAAGAGCGGGCAGGAAAAACTTGCCGACAATGTTTTCGAGGCTTTCTGCGAGTATAAGAAGATTTATGAAGAGAGCGGCATTTCTGAAGATGAATCTGAAAATATCCCTTCCGGGCCGTCCGTGGCATCCGATGATGGTGGGGCAAGGTACGGAGTGCAGATTTTCGCCCTGAGCAGAGTGCTCAATGACGGAGACGCCGCTTTCAAGGGTCTGAGCTGCGAACGGTACAGGAGCGGCAGGATATACAAATATGTCGCCGGGGATTGCGGGTCTCTGGCCGAAGCCAAGGCTTTTCTGCGCCGTGTAAGGGAAAAATTCCCCGATGCCTATATTGTCAAGGTGGAGGACGGGGAGGTCTTTCCCGTGAATTGATTTAAATTGGCCGAAGATGAAAAAACCGACAAAAGAATTGAAGATTGGGCTTATGGTCGTCCTGACGATCGTAGTCGCCTATTTTGCCATCAATTACCTGAGAGATAAGGATATTTTCAACAAGGAAAACGAATACCGTATCGTCTATGACGAGGTTGACGGACTCAAGACCTCGGCTTCGATATATATTAGAGGTTACAAGGCCGGTACGGTAGAAAGGGTGGAGTTCTCTCCCGAAACGGAGGATTTCTATGTCATCTGTTCAGTTGACAAGCGTTTCAGGATTCCAGAGGATTCTCGTTTTGAAATATACAGCAGCGATTTGATGGGAGGCAAGTCGATCCGCGTACTGGAGGGTATTTCCGAAAACTATGCGGTTTCCGGTTCTGTGCTCGAGGGCGGTGTCGCCGCCGATATGATGGGGGCGCTGATGGAAAAACTCCCGGGAGTGCTTGATAATGTCAATTCGACGCTCGATACCCTTTCTGCTGCCATAAATTCTGTCCACCGTATGCTTGACGACAATGCCGGGGATGTACGTGCAATCGTGGCCTCGCTCGTTTCTGCGGCAGCCGGAATCGACGGGATGGTGGAAGAGGCCGGAGAACTTATTCCCGATCTCCGGATATTCGTTGACAATATGAAATCGCTTTCAGCCTGCCTTGAATCCGGCAAGGAGGATATTTCCGGTATTATTTCCGACCTGTCGGAAGTTTCGTCCCAGTTGAAGGACGCGGGGCTGGGGCAGATTGCATCGTCGTTGTCGTCGATACTTTCATCACTTGAAAACGGGGAAGGCAGCGTAGGGAAACTGTTGTACGACGACTCCCTTTACGCCCGTGTGGACTCTCTTGTCGCGGATGTGGATTCCCTTGTGAACGCCATCAAGGAGAATCCGAAAAAATATATAAGAATCTCGGTTTTCTGATTGTTCATAAATTGTTAATAATCAATTCAATGTCCCGTGGGGTGTGTTTGTAATAGATTGATTATTAATGAATTACAAAAATATTACAAAAAAATCGGCCTCCTGTGATACAAGTAAAATTTTAAAATCTTGCAATAGAGTTTTTGATTTTTATTGTAAAAATTTTTATTCAATTTTGTCTTCCCTAAGAAATCAGAAAGAACGAATGCTGGAAGACAAACACATATTGGTCTGGAACAATTGCCTCAATATCATCAGGGATAATATCGAACCCCAGTCATACGCGGCGTGGTTTGAGAGCATCGTACCGGTGAGGCTTGAGGCGGATACCCTGACACTTCGTGTTCCCAGCGAGTTCTACCGGGAGTATCTGGAGGCGCATTATCTCGATTTGTTGAAGAAAGTGCTTCACAAGGAACTCGGCCCGAATGCCAAACTGGTTTATGAGGTAAGGCTTGTTTCCAATCAGCCGCACGTAAGGTATCCCGGGCAGAATGCTGCCGAGCCTACCAACAGGGAGACATTCTTCCAGCCTTCCGTGCAATCTTCCGTAAATCCTTTCGTGCTTCCGGGGTTGCAGAAACTTAAAATCAATCCGCAACTCAATCCGGTATATTGTTTTGAAAATCTGGTAGAGGGAGAGTGCAACCGTCTCGGGCTTACGGCCGGGCACACGATTGCCGCAAATCCGGGCAATACTCCGTTTAATCCGATTTTCTTTTATGGCGCGTCCGGGATGGGCAAGACCCATCTTGCACAGGCCATAGGCATAGCAGTCAAGGAGAAATTTCCGGAACTCACAGTGTTGTATGTGACGGCCAACCGTTTCATGACGCAGTATATGGATGCTGTGAACGTTCAGAACAAACTGACTGACTTTCTTCATTTTTATATGAAAATCGACGTGCTTATAGTCGATGATATTCATGAGTTCTCGGACAAGAAGGGTACCCAGAATGCTTTCTTTCAGATATTCAACTATCTGCACCAGAACGGCAAACAGTTGATTTTTACATCCGACAGGTCGCCTGCCGATCTTAAAAAGTTCGAGGAACGCATCCTGACGCGTTTGAAATGGGGGCTTTCGGCAGAATTGATGGCGCCGGATTATGACACCAGGCTTGAAATGCTCAGACTGAGGAGTTTCAGGGAAGGAGTGGAGATTCCTTCAGAGGTTCTTGAATACCTTGCGGCGAACATTACAACGAATTTCCGTGAACTTGAAGGGGCTTTGATATCCCTGATTGCCAATTCGACTTTGGCGAAGAAAGATATAACGCTCGAACTGGCATCGAAGGTCGTTGAAAACATAGTCGGCAAAAATTCCAGAGAAATTACTGTTGACAGGGTCAAGGACGTGGTTTGCGGTTACTTCAACATCAAGGCCGAAGAACTGGATGCCAAGTCAAGAAAACGGGAGGTCGCCCAGGCCCGCCAGATAGCGATGTATCTGAGCCGTTCCCATACGAAAAGTTCAGTGGTTACAATCGGCGAACATATAGGCGGAAGGCACTATGCTACGGTACTTCATGCCTGCAAGACGGTTACGGACTTGCTTGATACGGACAAGAACGTGCGCCAGTATGTTTCGGACATAGAAAAATCCCTGCTGTTCGGAAACGGGAGATAAAAAATCTGGATTTAACTTGGAATCCGGCATCTTCTTTTGCCTGTCAAGGCATCTCCGCCTTTCGAAATGCGCCCAGGACATACATAACATAAAGGAAGGGGCTGATACGGTCTTCCGACTTTTCAGCCCCTTCCCTCTGTTTTCCAATGTCTCTTTCAGTCTGCGAGCCCGGCCTTGTGGGCTGCTATTTTGCCTGAACCCCAGGTTATGTTGAACCCGAAACTGATGTTCATGTTTATCTTTCCGACCGGCAGCAGTTGCGGACTGTATTTCCCTATATAAAAATGGTCGCTGCCGATGAAGAAGTTGAAGCCTTTCGGGTGGAAGTTGAGCATCCATCCGAATGAAGAACCCAATGAGCCGTATGCATAATTGAGGCTGATGTCGAACCATTCGGACGGGGAATATTGGGCTACAAGCCTTCCTTCTGCATAAGTGTGCGGCCCGTTGAAAGTAGTCTGTGAAAGAAGCCCGAATTTTACTTTGTCGTACACGGGCAGTTTGTATTCGGCTGCAAGGAACATTTTTGCATTCAGCATGGTAGTCCTTGACGGGAGGTTGTCGCCTTTCTGTGGCTTAAAGAGATCTTTTGCCTGTTGCCCGATGGCGGTGAGTTCATCTTCTATCGAACTGTCTGGTCCGATGTTTTCTGACAATCCGGTAAATTCAAAACTGTTGTCCATCGTAGCCGACAGGTTGCTGTTCCAACTGATGAAGCCGAGGTCGGTGACTGACGCCGAGACTGCAAGCCCCGGAACAAGATAACTCATGTCAAACGATGCTCCGAGGTCGATTGCCGCGCCGAAACCGCTGATTCCAAGTTGGTCTGTCCTGAAGTCAATGCCGTTGATGTTGTTTGACGCGTCCGTGGTGAAATCCAGGCCTTTCATTGAAACATATCCTGAACCCGATGCTTTTGCGCTCCATACATCCTGTGAAAAGTACAAGTCAAGATTGTCTATATTGGCATAGGCATTGGCTATGCCGACAAGGAACTTCACCTTTGCTCCGACCGAAATCCGGTCTTCCCATACGTAGCGGCTGTGCCCGAGCGACAACTGGAGATAGTTGTTGCTTGAAACCCCGATGTTTCTGATATGGTATTCGGTGCCGTCCGCATCGGTCATCATGTTTTTCATGAATGAAAACAGTTCTTTCGGCAGGATTACCGATGTGTTGCTGCGCAGCCCGATTTCAATAGTGTTGAAGCCTCCGGCAATGCCGAAAAAACCGAGGCTAAGTATGTCTGTACTCAAATCCAGAGAAAGCCTGTTGGTGTTGCTTAGATTTCCCAGGAATTGATCGGCGCTTACGGAACTGTTCATGAAAGTCGTGAGCCCTCCGTCGGCTGTAGGATAGAGGAAGGTCCCGAGCCCCATGTTGGAATTAAGGCCGAGGTTGAAATTGCCCATTACGACGAAAGGCAGGTTTATATATGAAGATTCATTATAGAAGGCCGGATTCATTCTGTGCCTGTATGTAGAACCTTCCATAAAATAGGATGATTTCAGGTCTTGTGCCTGCACTGCCGGTATCACTGTTGAAAATAGCACCGTAACGGATACAATGGCTTTGATTATATTTTTCATTTCGGATCGTTCTATGTGGTTAAACTGAATTATAGGAGTTTTTCTCCGTCTATCCCGACTCCTCCAGGAATGGTCAGGCTGATGTCCTGAAGCAGCAGGTAGTCTTCTGCATTGATGTTTTCACCGTTCCCTTCGGAAACCTTTGCATGGATTGTGATGTTGTCAAGAGCGTATATCGCGCCTTCGGCAGTCTGTGTTATTGATATGGAGATTTCGCTTGATGCCTCTCCGTTTTCTGCAGGATTTATTTCCAGGCTGTCGCCGTTGCCTATCTTGATGTCTATTCCGTCAATCGGATTGCCGGAAGCATCCGTTACGCCGGCGCTCAAGGTAATCTTGGCCGGTATCGTTGAGACAGCCGTAGCATTGATGACGAGTTGTTCTACGGATATTCCGATGTCGCTGAAGGTTTCGCTGATTCCGGATATGGTGTAGTCGGTGCTGATGTCAAGGTCGCTGCCGAATCTTGCAGGTGCCTCAATGTGGCATTCGCCTGAAACCTCGTATGTCGTGCCCGGTTCTATTCTGCATTCAGAGTCTGATTCTGCAGTGAATGTAATCTGTATGCTTTTCGGTATCCGGTAAAGTAGGTCATCGAAATTGTCAACCGCCACTCCTGCATATTGTCCGCTTGCTTCGCCCGTTTCGGATATGCGGAAGGACGAGGTGGAGGAGGCATCGATTACCGGCGTCTCGAAGGCTATCTCTGCTATTTTGCCTCCGTTTCCGTCGAATGTCTCTATCACTCCGCTGAATGATGCGCTTACCGGTGTGCCGTTATCGAGGCTGAGGAAGATCGACGCGCCTTCAAGGTCGAGGATATAGTCGTCTGAAATCATTTCATCGTCAAATCCGAGTTCGATGCTCTCCGTAACCGGCTCCGATGCCAGGTCGGCAACGCCTTCGATTGCGGTAACGGATATTTCATTGCCCCCGTCCGGGGATCTTACTTCAATTGTCGCCCCGAGGGTCAGATCTCCTTCCGTCCCTGTTATGTCGCCGCCGAATACAGTGACGGATGCGTCAACGGTGATTTCCCCGTCGAGTGCAAGTATGTGCGTGGCTTCATCATACATGTCCGTATTCCCCCTGAGGTCTATTCCTGTCGCCTGTATTTCGGACAACAGGGGCCTGTCCTTTGAGACGATGCCGCTTATTACAGCCGTGTTGCCGCCGTTTTCAAGCACCAGCCATTCAGGGAAGACCAGCGACATTTCATCTATTGTGAGTTCATCGACGGCTTCTGAAGTGAGTTCTATGGCAATCTGGGCGCAGGCGTCAAATTCGACAATATCTATCCTCTTTACAATGTCTTCAAGTTGTATTTCGTCGAATGTAAGATTGATTGTCAGTTCTTCAGGAAGCCTGAACGGGAATTCTTCGGAAGGAAGCCCGCCGGAGGCCGGAACGGAACCGAAATTCATTCCGAGTTCGCTTGCCCTGGAATTGCCGAATGTGATTTCAGAAACGGTTATGTCTTCCGAGAAGACAGTGTTGTCGGATACGATGCAATAGTCTCCGTTTTCATCGGTGACAAGATAATCGGTATTTTCTACAGGAAGTATTTCTTCAAAGGTGATTTTTTCCGTAGAGCCGAACGGCAATGCGAGTTCTTCGCCTCCGACAGTCATGTCCATGTCGATTTCTTTGTCTGCAAGGTCGTACCTTTCGTCAATGCAGGAAGATAGCAGTAGGAGCGCCGTGGCAATTGCCGCTATCCTGGAAAAATGTTTCATGATTTTAAGTTTTATAGTTTAAGATATAATGCATTCTGTGGACAAAGATAGGGAAATTTTCTAACTTTGCGGACAACTAAATTTTTAAATCATGGATTCTAAACAAGTTTTGTCGATTTTTGACGAAATCACAAAAATTCCTCGCGAGTCAGGGCATGAGGAATTGATTACATCTTATCTGCTGGATTATGCAAAGCGTCTCGGGCTTGAGGCGAAAAGCGATGAGATAGGGAACGTGGTAATCATCAAAGAAGCCGCTCCCGGTATGGAAAACAGGCCGACGATAGTGCTTCAGAGCCATTCCGACATGGTGTGTGAGAAAAACGAGGGGGTTGAACATGATTTTTCCAAAGACCCTATCAGATATGAAATAGAGAACGGCTGGCTGATTGCCAAGGATACAACTCTTGGAGCCGACTGCGGCATCGGCGTTGCCGCGCAATTGGCCGTTTTGGAAAGCGATATGAAACTCGGAAGGATAGAGGCTCTTTTCACTGTTTCCGAAGAGACCGGCCTTTATGGCGCAAAGGCTCTGAAGCCGGGATTCATAACCGGAAACATACTCATTAATCTCGATTCCGAGGACGAGGGCGAATTGTTCGTAGGGTGTGCCGGCGGCGAAGACACTACGGCGCGCATGTCATACGTTCCTGTTCCGGTGAAAGAAGGCCGTACCGCTTATTCAATCAAGATTGCCGGAGGTCTGGGCGGACACAGCGGCGACGATATAGACAAGGGCAGGGCGAATGCCGTGCGGCTGCTGGCCCGTTTTCTTTACCAATGTTCCGGAGAGGATTTCCAACTTTGTTCATTCCTCGGCGGCAACAAGCGGAACGCAATTGCCCGCGAGGCTGTGGCCGTCATTGCCGCAAATGAGGCAGTGGCCGGGAAAATGCGCGGAGACTTCGAGGCTTTCGTGTCGGATATAAGAGGAGAGTTCGCGATTACGGATCCGGGGCTTTACGGCGTCTTTGAGCAGACCGCACTTCCGGACGAAGCGATGGACTGCTGCTTCTCGCGCCGTCTTGTCGGCGTGCTTTCAGCGGTTGCGCACGGCGTGCTTGGCATGAGCGCCGATATAAAAGGGCTTGTCGAGACATCGACGAATCTCGCTTCCGTAAAACTTGAGAGGCCCGGGCTTGTCAGGATAGGCACAAGCCAGAGGAGTTCAGTCACATCGGAAAGGAGGGCTGCCGCCGACCAGGTGAGCGCGGCTTTTGAACTTGCCGGCGCCGTAGTAACGCATGAATCCGAATATCCCGGCTGGAAACCGAGGATGGATTCTCCGCTGTTGAAACGCTGCGTGGCTTCGTATGAGAAACTTTTTGGAAAGACCCCTGTCGTAAGGGCGATACATGCCGGATTGGAATGTGGCCTTTTCCTTGACATATATCCGAATCTTGACATGATTTCGTTCGGGCCTACTCTGAGGGGCGTGCATGCTCCGGGCGAGCGTCTCGACCTGGCTTCGCTGGACAAATTCGTGGCTTTCCTTCAGGACATACTTCTGAATTATGAACAATAATTAGACTGCCGGGATGAGACTGCTTGCACCTTCCATACTTTCGGGTAATTTCGCCCGTCTTATTGATGACATAGAGTATGTAAACAACTCTGTTGCGGACTGGTTCCACATCGATGTGATGGACGGAATCTTTGTCCCGAACATTTCCTTCGGCTTTCCTGTGATGGATGCCATAGCAAGGCATGCACGCAAGCCGATGGATACGCATCTTATGATTGTAAGGCCGGAGAACTATTTCGAGCGTTGCGCGAAGGCTGGCACCGAGTGGCTGAGTTTTCATTATGAGGCCACCCATAAGCCTTTGGAGGCCCTCAGGATCATACGTTCGCTCGGAATGAAGGCCGGAGTGGTCATAAAGCCGGCTACAAGGGCCGAAATCCTCGAACCTCTGCTGGAGGAAGCCGATTATGTGCTGGTAATGTCCGTTGAACCCGGTTTCGGAGGGCAGAAATTCATGCCTGATTCCCTGCCGAAGGTCAGAACGCTCAGGAAAATGATAGACTCAAAAGGCCTGTCCACTCTGATTCAGGTTGACGGAGGAGTGTCTTCTGTAAACGCCGACGAGGTTTTTACCGCCGGAGCAGACTGCGTGGTGGCCGGAAGCGCGATTTTCAAGGCTGCGGACAGGGACAAGGAGTCGATGGCGATCAAAGGTTGTCAAAGATAACTTATCTCCTTGAATGCAAATTCATTTATAGCGCCCTCCCCGTTTTTTACGAGGAGGGTTCCTTTTTCGGTTACGCCGGTTATTGTTCCGGAAAATCTCTCTCCTGTCAGTCTGTTTTCATACAGGTGCCTTTCTCCCAGGCGGTACATCGCCCCGTGGTAGCCGGCTTTTATTCCGGCGGTGTCGTCGGATTCGATTCGGGAAAATATGCAGCCGGTGAGTTTCGGGAGTTCTTCGTCCGGGGAGTACCCGGAGGCCTGCGGCCTTTCTTTCATAAGCGAAGTCGGGTTCGGGGCCGTGTCCCCCCATTCTGTCTGGTTCAGATTGAGGCCTATCCCGACTATTGAATACGCCAGGCTGCCGGCCCTTATGGCGTTTTCAATCAGGATGCCGCATATTTTTCTGTCTGCTATGTATATGTCGTTCGGCCATTTTATTTTTACATCAAGACCGTAATTTTCAAGGTAGTCTTTGATGCCGAGAGAGGCTTTCTGCGAAATGAGGAACTGTTCGCGGGCCGGAAAATCAGAAAACTTCAGAACGATTGAAAACATCAGGTTCTGTCCCTTTTCGCTGTACCACCTGTTTCCGCGCTGTCCTTTTCCGGCTGTCTGGCATCTTGCGGCGATTACTGACATATTGTCATAGTCCTTTATGCCTCTCAGTGCTTCATTATTAGTCGAATCCAGTATGTCGAACCATTTTATGAAAATCTTTCTTTTCATGGTGTGAATTTTGTGGTATATTTGCGCCCAAAATTAATGTTTTTGTAATGGATATAGAAAAAAAAGAGATTGAAACTATAGCAGCAGCCATGCTCGACAAGAAGGCAAAAGGTGTCATGTCGTTGGATTTAAGGAGGATAGGCACGGCTATCGCTGATTTCTTCGTGATTTGTAATGCAGATTCGACAACCAATGTCGTTTCCATCTGCGACAATATCGAGAAGGAAATGGAAGAGAAGTGCGGCAGAAGCGTGGTAAGGATGCAGGGAAAAGAAAATGCTTTCTGGGTAATCATGGATTATGCGGACATAGTTGTGCATATTTTCCAGACTCCGTACAGGGAATTTTACCGCCTGGAGGATTTGTGGGCGGATGCTGAAAGGACTGATTATAAAGATGAAGAACCAGATGGGAAACAACAGTAGCGACGGTAACAGGAAGAAACCCCAGGGAGGCGCCCCGAATTTTCCGAGGATGCGTTTCAATTTTACCTGGATATACATATTGATTACGGTGGCCGTGCTCGCCATGTTCTATACGAGCCGGGGCGCCAATCCTCAGAAAAAGGAATGGGCGGATGTAAAGGAATATGCCCTGTCGGGTGATATAGACAAGATAGTTTATATCAGGAACGAGTACAAAGGCGAGGTTCAGATAAAGGCCGACAGTCTTGAAAAATACTCTTCCCTTTTTGGAGGAAGGGTTCCGAACAAACCTCCGCATATCGTTTTTCTTGTTTCGGACAAGTTTGATCCGGAAACTGCTTTCGATGAAATAAATACTTCCCTCAAGGAGCAGGGCAAGACTCCGGTAAGCGTCGTGATGGAACAGAAGCGTGACATGTGGGGCATACTCAACTGGTTCATCTTCCCGCTGCTCATCCTTGTGCTCTGGTTTTTCATGTTCAGAGGCTTCAACAGGAGCGCGGGAGCCGGCGGAGGCGGCCCGGGAGGCATTTTCAATGTCGGGAAGTCAACGGCAAAACTGGCGGAAAAGAGTCTGATGAAGGTCACTTTCAATGATGTGGCCGGTCTGGCCGAGGCCAAGGTCGAGTTGAATGAGATAGTCGATTTTCTGAAAAATCCGAAAAAATATACTGAACTGGGCGGAAAGATACCGAAAGGCGCTTTGCTTGTCGGCCCTCCGGGTACCGGTAAAACCCTGTTGGCAAAGGCTGTTGCCGGCGAGGCCGACGTGCCGTTCTTTTCGATGGCTGGTTCAGATCTCGTGGAAATGTTTGTCGGTGTCGGTGCGTCAAGGGTGCGCGACCTGTTCAAGCA
>JADIMA010000003.1 GCA_017694945.1 Candidatus Merdivivens pullicola
TCAGTCCGGCCTTATTTGTCATAATGCCTTGATTTTTCCGTATATGGGTTTCAACGAGTCCGGAATCACTATCCTGAGATTCTCGATTTCCTTTGACCGGTCCTCTTTCTCCCTCATAATCCTCTCCTTCAGCCTTATCATTGACTCCGACCATTTCTCGTGTTCCACCGACCACGCGTCAGACTTGCGTCTCCAGTCCTCATCGATGAGTCTGCTGATTTCGTTCCTCATCCCGTTGAGCTCGGCCTGAGCCTTGCGATGCTCGGCCTGCAGCTCGAAAAACAGCGCATCGATTTCCTGCCCGTCGATATTAGGATAATACGAATAGACCAGGGTATCCTTGCCGTTCTCGTGGAGCTCTTTCGGCGAAAGCATTCTGTCCGTAAAATGTTTCCGTGCCTCCGAGTATTCCCCGTCTGGATGTATGAACTTGCCTATCACCGCGCACCTCGTCTCCAGCCCAAGGTATCGGTTCCTCTCCTTTATCGGCCAGGAATCAAGAACCTGCTCGAATGTCAGCCGGTCTTCCTTTTCCGGCTCCTTCTCGGAAAGTTCATGAATCTCTTCCGCCCCATAGTCATCCAAATCCATCGTAAGCTTGTCCTTGGCCTTGATAGCTTCGCGCAGGTACGCTATCAGGCTCTTGCATGCGCATACCTCCTCAACCCATTTCCTTATCTGGGAGAACCTCTCGGGGCCGGTTCCGCACGAAACGACCGCCTCCTCGCTGTCACCGATGAGGCTGACGGCCGTCCTGTAGAACTCCAGCTTGGCCATCTGCCTTTCTATCGCCATGTAGTTTTCCTTCGCAATATTGGAAAGATGATTTGCCGACGTCGCCGTCAAGCCGTTTTCCGCGAAAAACGCAGGGATAATAGTCTTTTTACTTTCCATAACCTTACTTCCTTAATTGAACTGAATCATCAACAGTCCAAAGGTAAGGTCATTGAGTGTCAAAACGCGGCACTCTATAAAATATTTGATACTAAAACCTATAAAAATTCAAATACGGCACTGCATGACGAACAGTTCACCGCCAAATTCCCCATTGATTTAACGCCAAATGACCAAGTAAAAAGACGCCAAACGCCCAACCAAAATATCGCCAAATGGCAAAGTTACAAGCAAAACTGTTTGAAGATAAGTGCTTTGTGATTATCTTAGCATCTGATTATTGACTTGATAAATTATAGGAGATGGCTAATAGTATTTACAGGGCGAGAATAGCCGACAAGTTACTCGCAGAAAAACTGGACGCCATGGGCGCAGTGCTTATCGAAGGAGCCAAATGGTGCGGTAAGACCACAACGGCGGAACAGGCGGCAAAAAGCGTGCTTTACCTGGCGGACACGGACATGTTCCGCCAGAATATGGAGATGATAGACCTGCATCCAAGAACGTTGCTCTCGGGAGAAGCCCCCATGCTTATCGATGAGTGGCAAGAGGCTCCGAAACTGTGGGATGCCGTCCGCTTCGAGGTAGACCACAGGGGCAAGGAGGGGCAGTTTATCCTGACCGGATCGGCGGCGCCAGGAAAAGAGAAACTCGAAGAGATCCACCATACCGGAACTGGACGGTTCTCGTGGTTGAAGATGCGCCCGATGAGCCTGTTCGAGTCAGGGGAGTCTGAGGGCACGGTCAGCCTAACAGAACTGTTTGACGGGAATACGGATTTTGCCGTGAAAGCCCCTGGCCATGAACTTAGGGACATTGCCTTTATGATGTGTCGCGGTGGCTGGCCCGGTTCTCTCCGGAAAAAATCAGCGGCAGCTGCACAGCTAGTGGCGACGGAATACTATCAGGCCGTAACGCATACGGACGTATCGAAAGTGGACGGGGTCTTGAAGAGCCCGGAACGCGTGAAGCGTCTTATGCGCTCCTATGCCCGTCATCAAGGCTCGCAGGCTTCGCTTGCCACTATTGCCGAGGACATTTCGACGAACGAGGTGGAACGGCTGTCGGAAAATACAATCGCGGAATATCTCGTGGCGTTGAAAAAGATATTTGTGGTGGAAGACGCCATGGCGTGGAATCCTAACCTGCGCTCGAAAACGGCTATCCGCAGCAGCGACACCCGTTATTTCGTCGATCCGTCGATAGCCGTGGCTGCATTGGAGCTGGGGCCCGACGACTTGCTTGATGACTTGAATACCATGGGGCTGCTCTTCGAGACGATGGCCGTGCGTGACTTGCGCTGTTATGCCGACGCCCTCTCCGGAACCATATACCATTACCGGGATAAAAGCGGTCTGGAGTGCGATGCGGTAATGCACCTGCGTGGCGGACGCTATGGGTTGATAGAAGTGAAACTGGGAGGCAGCACGGGCATAGAAGAGGGAGCTGCTACGCTGAAGGCTTTGGCCGCCCGGATTGATACCGATAAAATGAAAAGCCCCTCGTTCCTTATGGTTCTTACATCTGTCGGGCAGTTCGCCTACACGCGCAAGGACGGAATTATGGTCGTGCCTGTCGGCTGCCTGAAACCATAACCCGGGCGGGGCTAACTCTGAATGCTTTTCATTCAGCTGCAATAAGGCATCTGTATCATGGATGCTTTGCCTGGTTCCGCACTATTATTCCGTGTCGGCTTGGCTTCGGATATAATCAATAAACAGCATATAATGACCTACAGTCTTACCTCTTTTCCATAGCCCTCCTTGATGAGTTCCTCAACGGAGTAGCAGCCGTGAATGTGGGCTTTCACCTTGCCCCACACCTTTTTCTGTATCTCGAAAAAGTCACGGTCGTTCCTTATAGGAATTGGCTGACCGTCGTTCATCCAATTGTCATATTCCTTCAAAAAGGTAATATCATTGAAGTCCTCAGCGTATATCTCGGCATCCCTCGAACGACTCCCGTTACGCTGATGTAAGTATTTTATCAGATAGTCATCAAGACTGCGCCCCTGTTCGAAGCCAAGGGACTTCATTACGGTTTCCTCTTTTCTTTTCATACGGTCACTATTTTTCCGACGGGCCGGAGCTCTTCTGCCTTGGCATTCGCACTATAATTCTGTGACGAGTCGGGTCTGGCTCCGCCCACTCGGGAACTTTCCAGCCATTTTTTATATACATCTCGTCGAGCCTGTCTATCAAAGTATCCAGACTTGATTTTCTATATGGCTTCCTTTCGTCCTGCGTCATAGCGTCATGTCTTTTATATCGTAAAATAGACACCGAGAGTGCCATTCTGCGACACTCTATAAAAGAAATACGACATCATCGTTTGATGTCGCAAAATATAAAAACCCAAGAGCAGCAAGGTTTGCAAAAATGACCTCACAGGCTCCTGTAGGATATATTTGTCAATTCCTGCTGCTCTCAAGTCATCTGAGAGGAATCCATGCGGACCGCTCAGGCTACTTCGTCACTTGGCCACGACTATTTCAAGGAAATACCATTTATCAGAGAGTGATTTTCCTATCGATTTGCGTTCGTCCCATACAATAGGATATGCTTTTGTCAACTGCATTGATTCATTCTCGGCCCGGAACGGCTGCGTAGATGTCGTTCCACCGTCTTTCAGTCCGAAAACCGTCCCTTCGGACTCAACCTCTGAATCTTTATACGAGCTGTTGTCCGTTATAAAATAGAATCTTCCTTCCGAATAACAGCTATCCTCATCATTTCCCTTCACTCCGGTTTCTCTTTCAAGATAATCTATGTCTCTGTACATTTTTAATA
>JADIMA010000041.1 GCA_017694945.1 Candidatus Merdivivens pullicola
ATGGGTCGGCATATTATTGCTCTTTGAATTGCAATACCTCTTTAGCAAAAAAAAGAAGAATGACTTTCAAAGCCATTCTTCAGTAAATCTGAGGCGAATCTTAAAATAAATTTGGATTTAACTTAGAATTCGGCCTCTTGTCGTTTGTATGATATTTTTGCGTTATCTCCGTACTGAAAGGGCGGTGTATTTAAACAGTTCGGCCCTTTGCGGCGTGCCAGTTTCTATATTGACGGTCTGCATGGTCTTGCTGTCCGGAGCCGAAACGCAGTAAGGTGCGGCATTGTATATCTCGCCCGACCATTCTCCGCCCCAGTTGTTGCCGAGGTCGTCTATAAAGTCGAGTTGTATGGTGTATGTGCCGTCTCCATGGTTTGTTATAGTCATTTCCCCTTCAATTGCAGGAGCGAATTCATTTACATATCCCGAATCGAATCCCCCCATGAATACGGTTCCTCCAAGGCTTCCGCTTGCTTCGTTGAGGTAGCCTTTAAGATACTCTCCGGGGTAAACGGCTCCGCTGATTATGTCCATGTGGCTTTCGGCATCGGCGGCGGTATATGTGCCGCTAGGTATCCCCTCGGACTGGTCGAGTCCCTCTACTACGAAATCTGACGAGAAACCGTCGCCGGTTACTCCGTCTGAAGGCAGAAGGCTTATTGCCCAGTTGTTTCCGCCCGTATTGTAAAAGTTGCCGTAGCAGGATGCGCTTGCCGTTGCCTGTGAAAGATCAAGTGTATAGTCCCCGGTCAGTGTCGAGAATCCTTGCGGTATTCCGGATACCAGAAGTTCTCCGGAGTAGTTGCATGTCACGCTGTGTCCCTCAAATGTAGTGAACCGGCATTCTATGTCATACAGGCCGTCGCTTCCGCTGATTTCCATAGTGCCGCTTTCAATAAGCCCGTATGCGGGATTCCCCTGTCCGTCGTATGTGACTGCATATGTATCCATCGGGGTGAGTATGTCGAACAGGTCGTAAATCTCCCCGTACCAGAGGCTGAAATTATCCCCTGGGTATTCTGCGATTTCGTAAGTACCTGCGGCGATATAGCCGTTATTGTCAAGCGGCATGTAGGCATCGACCGTAAGAGCCGTTCCCGGAGGAAGCGCATAGCCTTCGCCGTCGATTTCCATGTCTGTGAAGATGAGGGCCGCTTCCATTATGTCCCCGTCTTTTATTACATAATTCGCCAGGGCGTTCCTCACTTCAATGTCTATATCTTCTTCAATGATGTCGTAGTTGTATTCAGGGCCGTTGTAACTCCTGTCTTCCCATATCGGGGCGTTTCCTGTATATGTGACATGGTGGGATTTCCCTTCGTCATCGGTAAGGAAGGCCTCGAAAGTATAATTCAGGTTGTCGTCGATTGTTATTTCCAAAGTGCCTTCTGTAAAATGTACGTCCATGGTACGTTCGGTTTCACCTATTGTGAGTCCCCATGATGAAACCTGGTTGAAAGTCCATTCTTCCGTGCCTTCTGAAAGCCGGTATGTCCCGGGGGCAGGAGAGTAGAGGCTGTAATCCGTCGGTTCTGGCCCGTATATGTCGAAAAGATAATATGTCCCTCCGATCATTGTCATTCCACCGCTGTCGAACGGAAGGTCGGATAGCCAAGTGTAGTAATTGTATTCTCCGTTTTCTCCGATGGCTCCGTAATATACTCCCGTAAGATACCCTGTATCGTATTCGTAGTCGTATTCTTTTTCAGGTTCGTCCCCAGACGTGCTTTCCTGAATGATGTTTATTGAGTCTTCAACGCTTTTCCCGGCTTCGTATTCATAGCATATTGTAAGGACGGTGGAGCGTTCTTCTTCAGTATCGTTGGCTGATACGGTAAAAGTGACGTTTCCTTTCATTGAACAGTCGGTGTCGCTTATCCAGTCGGCAGGGCATTCTGCGCTTACTGTTCCGTTTTCGGTTTCATTCTCCAGTTTATAAGTTACCGAGTATGCTCCTCCGCCGGCAGGTATGTTTATTGCGTCTTCTCCTGTTATTTCAATGCCGGCCTGGTTTCGGGTTCCGGTTCGGGCTCGGGAGTACAAGCCGGAGGGCAGAGTGCCGCTGTGGCGGTAAATAATACAAATAATCGTTTCATAGAAAAATCTTTTTAAAAAAGAGACCGCCCAATCGGGCGGTCTCAAATAGTGTTGCTGCAATGGTTTTTATTTTATGGTTTTCTTTGCAGAAGCCCTTCCTGTGTCTTTGTGAAGGACTTTCAGAACCATGTCGTTGTTCATGGCGATATTTGCCCTTTCACGTGCAGTAGGAATATTGCGTTTTACATCGGCTGCAGCCCTTGTCGCGTATGAACTGTTTCCGTCAGAAAGGTCGATTTCGCCTGTCCATTCGCCATCCCATGTGTGTCCCATGTCGTCAAGGAAACTGAATGAAATGGTGTATGTGCCGTCGCCGTGGTTGGTGATGTTAAGATCGCCTTCGGTTGCCGGTGCGAATTCGCTTACGTATCCTTCGGCATCAAATCCTCCGACGAAGTTCGTTCCGTAAATAGAACTGTAATCCGTGTATCCTGTCAGATATTCGCCCACTTCCGGATACATCGTAGGGCTTGCAACGTATGTTCCCGTAGGTACTCCATCGCTGTAAATGTCAACCGTAGTCGATACCATGTCGATCTGCAGGCCGTCGCCTGTTATGCCGTCTGATGGTAAAAGGTTGATCATCCAGTTTGTTCCGCCGGTGGAATAGTAATCTCCGTAGTGGATTGCCTTTCCGACTGCATTTGACAGGTCAAGTGTGTAGTCGTCGGTAAGTGTAGAGTAGCCGTCGCCCTCGCCTGAAGGAATCCCCTGTACAGTGAGGTAGCCGGAATATGTACATGCAATCGTGTATCCGTCAGCAGTCCTGAAGTCGCATTCGATGTCGTAGTATCCGTCGCTGCCCGTAACTACCATGGTACCTTCGCTGATTATGCCGTATGAACCATAGTCCTGAGCGTCAGCATAATATGTAGCATAAGTTCCGAGAGGGAATGCCATTCCGAACAAGTCGAACAGATCACCGTAGTACAGAGTGAAGTTGTCGCCAGGGAAGTCGCTGATTTCGTATGTGCCCGCTGCAATGTAACCGTTTTCATCCATAGGCATGAATGCATCAACGTTGAGTAGTGTTCCAGGAGGTACTACATATCCCTCATAGTCAACTTCCATGTCTGTGAACTGCATGGTTACTTCCATCGTTCCAAGTCCGTCGTCATAACTGTAAACGGCTGCTGCAATGGCGGCTTCGAAGTCGATGTCAAAGTCGATCATAGGGGTTTCAGCAACAGGATCCTCGTATGCCTCGCAAACATATATTCCGGTATATGTTATGTGATGCGTTTTACCTTCATTGTCGGTAAGTTTAGCGTCGAAAGTGTAGGTTACATTGTCTTCTGAACTTACTACGAGCGTTCCTTCTGTGAAGGTTACACTAAAAATCACCTCTACATCAGTCTCTGTATATGCTCCGTAAGATACGCCTTTAGAGTAGTCAGGAGTAAATGTCATATTGTCGGTAAGTCCCGGCTGGCCGAGCGTATAAGTTCCGGTCGGAGGCATTGGTGATTCAGGATCTCTCGGCGCACCGGCATACATGTCGAAAAGATAATATGTACCGTACTCCTGTGTATAGCCGTCAAGGAATTCCTTGTCAGACAGCCATACATAATAGTTGTCTTCACCATTGAGGCCATACATGGTTCCGTACCATGTTCCGGTCAATATTCCCAGATCGAACTCATAGTCATAATTGCCGGGTTCTTCGCCAGGCAAGGCGTCCTGAACTATGTTGATTTCGTCCGAAACTTCTCCTCCTTCATAGGTGTATGATACAGTGAGTGTAGAAGTCCGCTGAGCGTCAGTTTCATTAGCGGCTGCGGTGAATGTAACGATGCCCTTGATGTCATAGTTGAGTTCGGTAATCCATTCGCTTCCTTCTGACAATGAAGCCGAAATCTGGCCGTTTTCAACTTCATTGGTGATTTCATAACGGATTTCGAGGTTTGCTCCGTTAGGATCGACTACAATGTCTCCTTCGTTTATTATTTCAAGCACAGGGGCGACTGCAGTAGTGTCGTCCGGTGGTGTAGGAGGCGGAGTCGGCTCTTCAGGATCGCAGGATACGATGGTTAGAGTCAGGATTGCCGTAAATAAGGCAATGATGAAAAAATAAGATTGTCTTTTCATAACACAAATATTTAGAGGGTTATAATAAAATAAAAGAGGTCGAATAGCGGTGCCGGCCTGTTATGGAATAATGATGCTGAAGACCCCGTCACACACGGGTTGTGCAGCCGGCTGTTTAGAACACCCAGTTACGGGCACGTGTTATGAAAGCATTGACGCTATCGAATGCAGATGCAGTTCTGTGTAAGTTGTGGTCAGCGAGAATCATATGCTTTCTTAGTTTCTGAAAACAAATTTAGCATAAAAAACCGTCCGTGCAACTTTTTTTAACATTTAACTTAATTTTTTTTCGTTTTTAAGTTAAAAAAATGCGGGCCGGAAAATCTCCGGCCCGCATTTTGCCATTATTAAATGTTTGGTTTTTACCATGCTAACGCGCTTGCTCCCAATATTGCGGCATCGGATTCCTTTAATTGCGAGAAAATGATTTTTATCTTGCCTTTCCAGATGGAAAGCAGGTTTTTGTTCATCGCTTCTTCAAGCGGGCGGCGCAGGAGTTCTCCTGCTCTTGCAAGTCCTCCGAAAAGCACTATCGCTTCCGGTGCGCTGAATGCGACGAAGTCGGCTATGTTTTCTCCCAATATCCTTCCGGTAAAATCAAAAATCTTTTTTGCAAATTCATCACCGTTTGCGGCGGCCTCGTAAATGTCTTTTGAAGAGATGTCTATCTTTCCCCTGAGTTCGGTCGGTGTGTCGGGATATGTCTCGAGCCATTCCCTTGCCGTGCGGGCGACACCGATGGCGGAGCAGTAGGTCTCAAGGCATCCGTATCTTCCGCAATTGCAAGGCCTTCCTCCTCTTACGGCGCAGGTGTGCCCGAGTTCTCCGGCAAAGCCGTCGTGCCCGTACAGTACCTGTCCGTTGATTACTATGCCTGAACCTATTCCGGTGCCGAGGGTAATCATTATGAAGTCTTTCATGCCTTTTGCCGCTCCGTAAGTCATCTCTCCCATGGCTGCGGCGTTAGCGTCGTTTGTGATTGCGACAGGCAGTCCGTCCATCTTTTCGGACAGAAGTCTTGCGAAAGGCGTGATTCCATTTTTGGCAGACCATGAAATGTTTACGGCATTTGCAATTTCTCCCGTATAGTAATTGGCATTTGGGGCGCCTACTCCGATGCCGCGAATCTGTCCTTCGGCTCCGGCTTTTCCTATAAGTTCGTCAAGCCCCTTCCTTACGTCATCGAGATAAGGAGCCACTGTGTCGTAGGTGTCTGTCCTGACTACGTTTTTTGCCAGCACGTTGCCTCTTGCGTCAACAATGCCCATTTTTGTAGTCTGTCCGCCTATGTCGATGCCTATAACGTATGGTTTCATTCCGTCGTTCATAATATTATATATAAGGTGAGATTATTCTGTCGGGATGTCCTTGTTGACATTCCTGGAACCCAGTACGGCAAAGAAAAGTATGTATGCCAGGCCCGCTACGAGGAGCCAGTAACTGTTGAGGAAACCTATTCCGTCGGCGATTGCGCCCTGGATTGCAGGAAGTATGCCGCCGCCGCATACCATCATCATGAATATTCCAGATGCTGCCGAAGTGTATTTGCCGAGTCCTTCAACGGCCAGGTTGAATATGCCTCCCCACATTACCGACGTGCACAGTCCGCAGAGTACGAGCATCAGGCAGTTTACAGGTACTTCGGCGAATCCGAATGACAGGTCGCTCCTGAATACGGGCATGTTTACCAGATTTTCGGCCGGGAGGAATATTGCGCAGCAAATGAGTATGATGCCGAGTGTGGATACCGCCGTGAGCATCGCCTTGCTTGAAATCTTGCCGCCGAGGACTCCTCCGACGAGCCTCCCTGCGAGCATGAGAAGCCAGTATGTTCCGACGACGGTTCCGGCAATCGTAGGGTCTATGCCCGCCCCGCTTGCAGGGTCGGTCATGAACAGGTTCATGATGTTAGGTATGCCGACTTCTATGCCGACATATATGAAAATGGCGATGATGCCTAATTTAAAGTGCCTGAATGACAGCGCGCTGTGGCTGTCTTTGGTTTTTTCTCCCTTTTCTTTTATGATATAAGGTTCAGGTATTCTGGAAATTGCCAGTACAAGGAATGCCGCTGCAAATATTCCCATGGCAAGATAAAATACAGGATTGGCGTTGGATATCTGCGCTCCTGCAAGATTGCCTATCAGGTAGCCTCCGAGGACAGGCGCCAATGTGGCTGCTATGGAATTGATGGAACCGCCGAACTGTATCAACTGGTTGCCTTTGTTTCCTCCTCCGCCGAGGGTGTTGAGCATAGGGTTGACCACTGTGTTGAGCATGCACATGGAGAAACCGGATATGAATGCTCCGAGCAGGTAAATGTAGAAATTGTCTGCAATGCCTGAAAGGAATGATATGAGTACGCCGAAGAATCCTACGGCTACAGCAGCGAGCGCCGTCTTTTTATATCCTATTTTTTGCAGCATCATTCCGGAAGGGATGCCCATGCACAGATATGCGAGGAAATTGGCAAGCGTCCCCCATTGTGACTGGAAATTGCTAAGTTCGAAATGCGACTTTACTATTACTCCGAGAGGATTCTGGATTCCTGTGACAAAGGCTATCATGAAAAAAAGAGCGAACATGATCGCGATTGCCAGAACATTTTTCTTTGAACTCATAATGTTTATCGTTTAATGTTAATTATTCCGCTTGCTGTAATAATTGTCGGTAAAGACTATCAAAGGTATGGATTTTTTCAGATAATAACAAGAAATTTAGGGTGACAGGGAAAAAACAGGGCGGCCCCGTTCGGGAAGCCGCCCTGTAGATGTGGCAGATGTGCCGTTATTTGCTTTCCAGTTTGTGGATAGCGAGACCGCTGCGGAGTTTAGGCTCGAACCATGTCGTCTTAGGAGGCATGATGTTGCCTGTATCGGCAATGGTTATCAACTGATCCATTGTTACAGGATATAAGGCAAATGCTGCAACCATTTCTCCTGAATCAACCCTGCGGCTGAGTTCTCCGAGTCCGCGGATGCCGCCTACGAAGTCAATCCTCTTTGAAGTGCGGAGATCCTTGATGTCCAGCAATTTGTCAAATACCAGATTGGAAAGTACGGTAACATCGAGAACCCCGATAGGGTCTTTGTCGTCGTATCTTCCCGGTTTCGCTGTCAGCGAGTACCAGTTGCCGCCAAGGTACATCGAGAAGTTGTGGAGTCCTGAAGGCGTGTAAATGTCGTGGCCCTTGAGACATACGTCGAAGTCTTCTTTGAGTTTTTCGATGAACTGTTCAGGAGTCATTCCGTTCAGGTCTTTCACGACGCGGTTGTAGTCGATGATCTTGAGCTGGCTTTCCGGAAATACGACAGCCATAAAGAAGTTGTACTCTTCGTCGCCCGTGTGGTTAGGATTCTGTGCGCGTTTCTCTGCTCCGACACGTGCTGCAGCGGCTGTTCTGTGGTGGCCGTCGGCTACGTAGAATGCAGGGATGCCGGCGAAGATTTCCGTAATGCGAGCGATGGTCTTGTCGTCGTCGATTACCCAGAAATGATGGCCGAAGCCGTCTTCTGCAACGAAATCATATTCGGCAGGTTTGCCTTTTACTGTGTTCTCGACTATCCTGTTCAGCTCCTCGTTGTCACGGTATGCGAAGAACACCGGTTCGATATTGGCGTCCTGTATGCGGACATGAACCATGCGGTCGTCTTCCTTGTCCTTGCGGGTGAGTTCGTGTTTCTTGATCTTGCCGCTTGAATAGTCGTCAGTATGCGCGCAGAGCACTATTCCGTACTGGGTGCGTCCGTCCATTGTCTGGGCGTAAACGTAGTACTCTTCTTTTTTGTCCTGTACGAGCCAGCCGCGTTCCTGCCAGAGTTTGAAATTCTCTACAGCCTTGTCGTATGCAGGCTGGGAATGTTCATCAATGATAGGGTTGAAGTCTATCTCAGGCTTGGTGATATGCAGGAGGGATTTTTCTCCCGCAAGATCTTTCGCTTCCTGGGAATTGAGCACATCGTAAGGAGGTGCCGCTACTTCTGTAACTATGTTTTTCGGAGGCCTTACGGCTGCAAAAGGTTTTACTCTCATGATAATCGATTAAAATTTGTTAAGCTGGAATCTTGTTTCCCCTTTTGTGAAGAAACCTACTATCTGGTTGGCTGCTGCGAGTCCTGCATTGATATTCGCTTCAGCGGTTTCGGCTCCCATTTTCTTAGGAGTTGCGAATACCCTCTTCCCGAATTTCTCGTTGAGTTCGGCCTGGTTGCCTGCTGCGATATCGGTGATGTATTTGAGGTCGCTGCGCTCTTCAAGGACTTTTACCAGTTCCTCTTCGTTGATGACTTCCTTCCTTGCGGAGTTTACAAGGCAGCCGCCTTTAGGCATCCTTGAAACAAGTGCGTATCCGATAGATCCCTTGGTTTCAGGAGTTGCAGGGATGTGGAGTGATACGAAGTCGTTTTCAGAGTATAACTGTTCCAGTGACTCGGCAACTTCAACGCCTTCAGCCTTGATTTTGTCAGCCGGTACGAATGGATCAAATGCCATAACTTTCATTCCGAGGGCCTTCGCTTTTTCAGCTACGAGGCGTCCTACGTGTCCGAAAGCCTGGATGCCGATACGTTTGCCGATGAGTTCCGTGCCTGTTCCCGGAGTGAAGCAGTTGCGGGACATATAGACCATGAATCCCATGACGAGTTCGGCTACTGCATTGGAGTTCTGGCCCGGAGTGTTCATTGCGACAATCTTGTGTGCGGAGCATGCTTCGAGGTCAAGGTTGTCGAAACCGGCACCTGCGCGAACCACTATCTTGAGGTTTTTGGCGGCTTCGATTACTTCTTTGGTCACTTTGTCGGAGCGGACGATAAGAGCGTCCGCGTCGGCAACGGCGGCAAGAAGTTCCGATTTGTCTGTGTATTTTTCAAGGAGGGCGAGTTCGTAGCCTGCTCCCTCTACGATGCTTCTGATTCCGTTTACGGCTGCTGCGGCGAACGGTTTTTCTGTAGCAACGAGTACTTTCATGATTGATTCTCCTTAAGGTTTATCTGTTATTTGTGTGATGCTTCGAAATCCTGCATTGTCTTGATGAGGGCTTCAACGCTCTCGATAGGACATGCATTGTAGATAGATGCACGGAAACCGCCTACTGAACGGTGGCCTTTGATGCCGACCATTCCGCGCTCTTTCGCGAATGCGAGGAATTCATCCTGAAGAGCCTCGTATCCAGGGGCCATTACGAAGCATACGTTCATGATTGAACGGTCTTCCTTGTCTGCTGTTCCCATGAAGAGAGGGTTGCGGTCGATTTCATTGTAAAGCATTTCTGCCTTCTTGGTGTTGATTTTGTGGATTGCTTCAACTCCGCCGATGCCCTTGAGCCATTTGAGGGTTTCGGTCATCACGAAGATAGAGAATACAGGAGGAGTGTTGAACATGCTCTGTCCGTCGATGTGTGTGCGGTAGTCAAGCATGGTAGGGAGGTAGCGGCTTACTTTGCCGAGGATGTCTCTCTTGACGATTACGAAAGTCACGCCGGCAGGGCCTACGTTCTTCTGTGCGCCACCGTAAATGAGCGCGTATTTCTTGATATCTACAGGACGGCTCATGATGTCGGACGACATGTCGGCTACCAGGTTCACAGGGCAGTCCATATCGTATTTGATCTCGGTTCCCTTGATGGTGTTGTTGGTGGTGATGTGGAAATAATCGAGATCTGTAGGAATCTCGTATCCCTTAGGAATGTAGCAGAAGTTCCTGTCTGCTGAAGAAGCCACACAGATGGCGTTGCCGATTCCCTGTGCTTCCTTGAGGGCTTTCTTGGCCCAAACTCCTGTTTCAAGGTATCCTGCCTTGTTTTCCAGAAGGTTCATCGCTACATAAAGGAACTGAAGGCTTGCACCGCCTCCGAGGAAGAGCACTTCGTACTCGTCTGGAATATTGAGGAGTTCTCTCCAAAGTGAGCGGCATTCGTCCATCACAGCTTCCCATTCCTTTGATCTATGGGAGATTTCGATTACGGACATGCCTGTACCTTTGAAGTCAACAAGGGCTGCACGTGCAGCTTCAACTGCCTGTTTAGGCAGAACGCAAGGGCCTGCGTTGAAATTATGTGCTGTTTTCATTACGAATTGATTATAAATTATATTTTAAACATTTCACTCTATAAGTGTCAACTTTCCGCAAAGTTACAATTTTTTATACGAATAACGAATTATTCCCCGGAAATTATTTTTATATTCTGAGCCGGCGTCACTTTTTCGCAATAATGGCACAGCAGCGAGATTTCCCCGTCCTTTTCTATGGTCGTGAACCTTGTCTTGATCGGTTCGTGGTTGGTTATGCATTTAGGGTTGCTGCACTTGGCGATTCCGGTGATCTCCTTGGGCGTGCGGATTACTTTTTTCTCTATTACCTGGAAATCCTTTATGATGTTTATTGTGGCGTTCGGGGCCACGAGGGCCAGCCTGTTTACTTCGGCGTCTTCAAGCCACCTGTCGGCGATCTTTATGATGCCTTTCTTTCCGTATGACTTGCTTTCGAGATTGATGCCTACGGTTATCTGGTTCGGGGCGCCCCTGAGTTCAAGGATGTCCATTACTCTGTATATCTGCTCGGCCGGTATGTGGTCGAGGACTGTTCCGTTCTTTATGGCGGTTACTACAAGATGTCTTTCTTCCATGGCATTGTGTTTTAAAAATATATGTTATCTGCAGCCCATAAGGTAGGCGATGATCGCCATCCTTACGTAAAGCCCGTTTTCAGCCTGCTTGAAATAATATGCGAACGGGGTTTCATCGACATTCTGGGCTATTTCGCCTACGCGCGGGAGCGGATGCAGGACTTTCATGTTGGGCCTTGCGTTTTTCAGCATGGAGGCGTCCAGCCGATATACGTCTTTGACCCTTTCGTATTCCATGGCGTCTGTGAACCGTTCCTGCTGCACCCTGGTCATATATAATATGTCCGTGTCGTCGATGTGGTTCTCTATTTTATCCGTTTCGGTGTATTCTATGCCCTTGCGGTCAAGAAAATCCTTGTATTCGTCGGGCATGCGGAGTTCGTCGGGGGCCGTGAAAATGAATTTCGCGCCGAAGTCGGACATGGCCTGCAGGAGGGAGTGGGTCGTCCTTCCGTATTTGAGGTCTCCGACCATGTTTATGGTAAGCCCGTCAAGCCTGCCCTGGGTCTTGAGTATCGAGTACATGTCCAGCAGTGTCTGGGAAGGGTGCTGGTTGGCTCCGTCTCCTGCATTTATTACCGGTACCGTGGCGATTTCAGAAGCGTATCTCGCGCTTCCTTCGAGAGGATGCCTCATAACGATGAGATCTACGTAGTTCGTCACCATCTTTATCGTATCATTGAAGGTCTCTCCTTTGGATACGCTTGTATTGGTGGAGTCCGAGAAGCCGATTACTCTTGCTCCAAGCCTGTTTGCGGCCGTCTCGAAACTCAGGCGTGTCCTGGTGGACGGTTCGAAGAAGATGCAGGCCACGACTTTCCCGTCCAGAAGCCTCTGGGAACGGTTGGCCTCGAATTCTTTTGCGACTTCAAGGATGTGGAGTATCTCGTCCTTTGTGAAGTCGTGGATTGAAATTAAGCTTTTAGGCATGTTGAAAATATTTTAATCGTTTCATTTTTTTTCAAAGTGGCAGCCTCCTATTTCCGAAACGGATTTTTCAAAGGCGTTGCAGAGCCCGAGTCTTACCGGTACGGTCATGCGGCAGGTCATGCCGAACTCCTGGCTTAACGGGGAAAGCCCCATGTCCTTTATGGTTTTCATGACCTGGTTGATTTCCATATATCCGAACTCGAGGACATAGTCCCTTTCGGCTGTTTTCTCGATGATCTCCCCGTTTTCAATGGCATCGGCGGTCGCGGACTTGTAGGCGCGTATGAGTCCCGGGATTCCCAGTTTTATTCCGCCGAAATACCTGACTACTATTACAAGTATGTCGCTTAGTCCGTATGACAGGAGTTGGTTGAATATGGGCTTTCCTGCGGATGAAGACGGCTCTCCGTCGTCATTTGCCCGGAATATGTCGCCTTTAAGGCCGAGGCGGTATGCGTAGCAGTGGTGGCGGGCGTCATAATATTTCTTTTTGACGGATGACAGTATTTCCTTGATTTCGGTTTCCTCCCTTACCGGATAGGCCAAAGCGATGAACCTGCTCCCGTTGTCTTTGTAAAGACCTTCGGAAGGTGCTGCGATGCTTTTATAGCGGTCGTTTATATCTGTGCTGCTTTCAGGAGTTGTCATTTGAGGTGTAAAATTAACGATTTATTATTTATTCTCCAAACGATTTTTCGGATAGGCATTCTACGGGCCGCGCCTCATGCCGTTACTCGATGCAGGTCGCCATGTTTGGAGCATCCTGCCGGATGGCGTTTTACCGGAGAAGTGCCCGGGTCTCGTTTGGAAGAACAGCCTGTGGCACGGAAGGAATTTTTCGTCCGTGACAATTACAACGTTCATGATTTTTGGGGTATTTTTGCGGATAATCAATAAAGATTTCGTACTTTTGGCCTCGGTTCTCTCGGTTGAGGACGATAAGTGGTTTGAGTTAAAGTTTACAGTCATGATTTACAGGTTCAAGGCTACCATGCGCGGCAACAAGCAGTTTTTAAGGGAGTATGAGATATCCTCATCGGCCACGCTGTATGATTTTCACAATTTCCTAATAGGCGATCTCGCTTTTTCTCCAGACCAGCTCGTGATTTTCCGCGGAGTTGATAAGGACGGGGTGGTTTGCAGCGAGTACGGTCTTTTTGACATGGGCGACGGCACAATTGACAACATAACCCTTCAGGAATGTGTCAGGAAGGGTGAAATCGTGTTTGAATACGTATATGACATATTCAACCGCCGTTCGATGCTGATTACTTTTACAGGGGAGTCTGAAGAAATGCCGAAGGAATCCTACCCGAGGCTTGTGAGCGAGCGCGGTATCAGGCCGGATCAGTTTTCATCGGAACATGACACAGACGAGGAGTTCCATGCAACGGTCAAGCCGTCTGTTGCGGACGAGCCCGAGGATGATTACAGCGACATTCCTGAGGAGAACGAAGAAGATGACGAAGATTGAAGGTGAGTGACCTTTATATAGTACTAGGGCCTACGGCTGTAGGCAAAAGCGATTGGGGCGTAGAACTCGCGGAGAGCCTTTCATGCCCCATAATCAATTGTGATTCAAGGCAGATTTACAGAGAGATGCGGATAGGTACGGCCGTACCTTCCGATGAACTGTTGTCCAGAGTGCGGCATTATATGATAGGTACGCATTCCGTGACCGAGCCTTATACGGCAGGAAAATACGAATTGGAGGCCAATGCTCTCGTGGAAAGCCTGTTCAGGGAATATGACAGTCTGGTCATGATAGGCGGTTCCGGCTTTTATATCGATGCGTTCTGCAACGGTCTTGATGATTTTCCGCCGGCGGATCAGGAATTGCGGCGGCAATTGTCTCAAAGGCTTGCCGTCGAAGGGGTGGCTGCGTTGAGGAACGAATTGAAACTGCTCGATCCTGAAAGTTACAATACGATTGATGTCGCGAACGGCCAGCGTGTCGTCCGGGCTTTGGAGGTGTGCCTTATGACTGGCCGCCCGTTTTCTTCATTCAAAACCTCGCCCTTGAAAAAACGTCCGTTCAATATCCATAAAATAGGCCTGTCCCGTGAAAGGCAGGCTCTGTATGATAGGATAGACAGGAGGGTGCTCGGCATGGTTGCGGACGGCCTTGTGGAAGAAGTCCGTTCGCTTTTGCCATATAGGGAGTATCCCGCTTTGAAAACAGTAGGCTACCGGGAAATATTCGATTATCTGGACGGGGCCGTCACGCTGGAAAGGGCGGTCGAACTCATACAGAGAAACACGAGGCATTATGCTAAAAGGCAGATGTCTTACTGGAGGCGCGATAAAAGCATTGAATGGCGGATATTGGAATGAAAATTGAGGGTAATCCCTTTTGCGGCTTTTGATGTTTTTGTGTATGGAAAAAATACTAAGATTTACCTGCGCCATTGTCATGGCGCTTGCTGTTTGCTCATGTACCTCGGGCCGTGGGGGGAGCGGACGGCACATTCCGGCAGTAGAGGTCTTTTCTGTGGATTCGGCTTCGCTTTCTGCGATTCCTTCGGAATTCACGGGTGTTGCCGACGGCTCATACAATACGGTGCTGAGTTTCTCCGTGTCGGGAAATATTGAAAAGATTTTTATAAAAGAAGGACAGCGCGTTTCTTCGGGAGACCTGCTTGCCGTTCTGGACAAAAGGACGGCTGAAAACGCATTTTCGGCGGCAAAGGCTTCATATGACAGGGCGGAGGACGGATACCGCCGGGCAAAAGAAGTCTATGAAAAAGGAAGCATGCCAGAGGTGAAGTGGATAGAGGTTTCTTCGCAAAGGGATCAGGCGGCCGCCCTTTTTGACATTGCAAGGAAAAATCTTGAGGATTGCAGTCTTTATTCTCCGGTGGACGGGGTAGTCTCGTCTGTACTTGTCGAGCAGGGTATGAATGTACCCGCTTTCCGTCCGGTGATTGAACTGATTGATCCTGATGCTGTTGAAATTGAAATAAAAGTTCCTGAAAATGAAATATCGGGACTTTCCATAGGGGAGATCGCGGAAGTGGAAGTCCCGGCTGTCGAAAAATCAGGAATCGTCGCCGAAGTCGTTTCAAAAGGTGTGTCGGCGGATCCATTGTCCCACAGTTACAAGGTACGGCTTTCAATGCCGGTTTCGGACGGTATTATGCCCGGTATGACATGCCGTGTCGTTTTTTCCAGGAATCTGTGCGGGCGCGAGGCTTTTGTCCTGCCCGGCAAGTCGGTGTCGGTTTCAAATGACGGCCGCCGTTATGTATGGGTTGTGGTTGACGGAAGGGCGCGCAGGAAGTACATCGATGTCGCAGGCATGACTTCTTCAGGAGTGCTTGTCTCTTCCGGAGTGGAATGTGGCGACGCGGTGGTGTCCGAAGGAATGACGAAGATTTCGGAAGGTATGGGAGTGAGCGTGGTGAAATAGGAGGTTGTCATGGATGCTCGCAGGCATGGTATAGTGGAGACCATAATGAAGAATCCGGCGATAGTCATCCTGCTCGTCGTGATTTTGTGTGCATTCGGGGTTTATGGCCTGATAAACATGAACAAGCAGGAGTTCCCCGAATTTTCCGTGAGGCTCGGCGTAGTGGCGGGAGTGTATCCCGGGGCGAATGCCCGGCAGGTTGAAGAGCAGTTGACCGCCCCTTTGGAGGATTATCTGTTTTCATACGAAGAAGTTGATAAGAAAAACACTTATTCGGTTACGAAAAACGGGATCGTCTATATCTATGTGACCTTGGACGAGACAGTGGAAAATGACACCCAGGCCTGGTCGAAAATCAGGCACGGTCTGAAGGATTTCAAGTCAACATTGCCTCCCGGCGTGCTTGCCATAGCGGTCAACGATGATTTCGGCAATACATCCTCCTTGCTTATAACTCTTTCTTCGGCGGACAAGAATTACCGTGAACTCGGAGAGTATATGGGGCGTCTCGAGGACGAACTCCGCAAAGTTCCGGCAATCGGCAATATAAAAAGATACGGCGACTGTCATGAAGAGATTGCCGTGATTCTCGATAAGGACAAGATAGTTTCATACGGGCTTGATGCGAAGGCCGTGTTCGCTGCCCTGTTCCCGCAGGGTCTTCTTTCGGTCGGGGGCTCTTTGGGTGCGGACGGTGTTTCGATGCCTGTCGAAGTCACGGTTCCGTTTTCGTCCGAAAAAGAGATTGCGGAGCAGCCCGTATATGCCGACCCTTCCGGAAATATATTGAGAGTAAAGGATATTGCAAGGGTCGAACGCCGCTATGACGAGCCGTCGTCATATATAACGCACGACGGGGTGCGCTCTCTCGTGCTTTCCGTGGAGATGCGCAGCGGCAACAATATCGTTCAGTTCGGACGCGAAGTGAATGAAGTGATTGACAGTTTCAGCAAGGGACTTCCTGACAGCGTGGAACTTTTCAGGATAACGGATCTGCCGCAGGTGGTAAAGATTTCGGTTATGGAATTCCTGAGGGACATCATGATTTCTATATTGATAGTCATTGCCGTAATGCTAATGATGTTCCCTTTGCGTTCGGCAATCGTCGCGGCAATCGAGATACCTATCGTGACTTTCATAACGCTTGCGGTGATGTACATGCTGGGGATGGAACTGAATACAGTTACATTGGCGGCGTTGATAGTGACACTTGGGATGCTTGTCGATGATTCGATAGTAATGGTGGATGCCTTCGTGGACAATCTGAGGCGTGGGATGTCCCGCTGGGATGCCGCCGTGGACAGTGCGAAAAGCCTGTTCATGCCTTTGTTCGTCGCCACCTTGTCAATAAGCGCCATATTCGTGCCTTTCATTTTTACGATCAAAGGCTATTTGGGCGAATTTGTGAATTTTTTCCCTCCGATGATAGCCCTGTCTCTTTTCATATCCCTGATCATGGCTATGCTTCTGGTACCGTTGATGGAATACAGGATGCTCGGGAATAAGTCCGTTTCTGGACATCAGAATATGGTGGAAAGGCTGCAGGAGCGTTTCTTTGCATTCGTCAACAAATTGTATGAAAAGGCATTGGGTCTGTGCATGAAGTATCCGTATGCTGCAATCGCGGGGGCTGTCGCTTTCGTGGGGCTTGCCGTGGTGATCTTCGTGTTGTCGCCGATACAACTGATGCCTAAGGCCGAGAGGGATTCGTTCGCCGTGGAGATTTATCTGCCGGAGGGCAGGACTATTGAGCAGACGGCGGAAACCGCCGCCGATTTCGAGGCGTATCTTAAAAAGGACTCCAGGGTGAAGTCTGTCACTGCCTTTATCGGTAGCGGTTCTCCGAGATTCATGGCAGCCTACTCTCCGAACCTTCCTGCACCGAATTACGCCCAGTTCATTGTAAACACCGGAAGCAACAGTGACACAAAGGCGCTTGTGGCCAAGTTTAAAGACAGTTCGTTCGACTTGTATCCCGAGGCTTCGGTGCGCGTGAAGCAACTTGACTACCAGGCTTCGGTGTGTCCGATAGAAATCAGGTTGACAGGGGACAATCCGTCTGAGTTGCGGCAGTATGCGGACACGCTTGTGCGTTTCATGCACACTATGGATGATGAACTCGTGTGGGTGCATACCGATTGTGACGAGTATGTATATACCGTGAGAATAGACATGAAGCCGGATGAGGCTGCAATGCTGGGGATTTCGCGGGCGTCTCTTTCTTCTTCTCTGGCCGTCCTGTTCGGCGAATTGCCTGTCACTACTATATGGGAGGGCGACTATTCGGTGGCGGTCGTAGTCGAAACGGGCTTCCCGGGAGGCTCCCCTGATTATGACGACCTTTACAATGCCATGATTCCCGGCGCGGTTCCGGGAGTATGGGTGCCGTTGAGGCAGATCGCCGATCTGACGCCGGAATGGACTCCTGCCGTGCTCCACCGTTATAACGGGGTGCCGGCCGTGATAATATCTTCGGAACTGCGGGAGGGTGCAAGCCAGCCGGTGGCGATGAAAAAAATCAAAGAGTACATAGACGGGGATTTTTCAGAATCGTTGCCGGAAACCGTCAGGCTGGAGTACGGAGGACTTACGGCAATCAACCGCGACAATGCTCCCGGAATCATTCTCGGCCTGGTGGCTTCGCTGGCCGTGCTGTTTTTCTTCCTGATGTTCAATTTCAAGAAGATTTCTATAGCCCTGCTGTCGCTTGCTTCTACCACTCTTTGCCTTTTCGGCGCGTTTTTCGGTTTGAGGCTTTTCGGGCTTGATGTCAGTCTTACGGCGGTAGTCGGCGTGGTGAGCCTTTTCGGAATAAATATCCGCAATACCATTATTCTGTTCGAGTATGCCGAAGAATTGAGGACACAGAAAGGATATACTGCAAAAGAAGCCGCAATAGAGGCCGGAAAACGGAGGATGCGGCCAATCTTCCTTACTTCCATAACTACGGCGGTGGGTGTGTTGCCTATGATTATAAGCCGCAGCACACTGTGGATGCCGATGGGGGTGGTCATCTGTTTCGGTACCATTTTCGCCATAGGTTTCGTGGTGACAATATTGCCCGTTGCCTACTGGAAATGTTTTAACAAAGTGAAAATCAAGGAGGAAAAAGGAGTATGAGAAAACTGTCCGTAATATTGATGCTTTTAGTCCTTATGCCGTGCTTCCCGGGTGCCGCCATCGCGCAGACTGTATGGCATTTGAATGCTGACAGTTGCCGCATGAGGGCGTTGGAGTCGAATGCTGCTGTGAAAAATGCGGATCTGAACATCGAGGCGGCTGTGGAGACGAAACGCTCGGCAGTGGCCAAGTATTTTCCTTCCGTTTCGGCAAATGTGTCCGCTTTCATGCTCCATGATTACCTGATAGACATTTCTTCTTCGGATGTCAAGGACGGGGATATTTCAATGGGAATTTATTCTGAAGGCAGGCCGATTGAAGATTATATCAATGAGAGTCTTGACAATATAGCCCCGCTGTTTGAAAAGTTCGGCATAGATATCAGGCAGGAAATCAATTCTTTTGTGTCGGGGTTGTCGTATGATGCCTCGTTGCAGATGGTACGCAGGGGAGTGGCGGCATCGGTCGTTGCCGTGCAGCCCGTGTATTCGGGAGGCAGGATTATAAACGGGAACAAACTTGCCCGGATAGGAGTGGAGGCTGCCGGGATACAACGTGAAATAACCATGAAAGAGGTGGGGCTCGGGGCCGAACAGAGGTACTGGCTTCTTGTGTCCCTGCATGAAAAGAACAATACCGTTTCGGCCATGTCGTCTTTGGTTGACACCTTGTATAAGGATGTGCAGGCTGCTTATTCTGCCGGCCTTGTCAGTAAAAACGACATGCTCAAGGTGGAACTCAAACGCAATGAGCTTTTGTCCGCCCGTTCTACTTTGGAAAGTGCGATCAGCCTGGCCAACATGTCACTGTGCCAATATATAGGTCTTCCTCTCGGAGATGTTGTCGTGCCGGCAGACGGCTTTGAGTCGATGTCGCTTCTCCCGCGCATTCCGCAGGTCCCTGACAGTTCCGACGTGATACGCAGGGACGAGTACCGCTTGCTTGACCTGAAGGCCGAGTCTGAAAAATACAAGAAACGGCTTGTGCTCGGAGAGTCGCTTCCGCAACTGGGCGTAGGCGCGGGATATTTCTATGGAAATCTATGGGGTGCGAACACCCATAATGCCGGGGTTTTCGTGACTCTGAGCATACCTATATCTTCCTGGTGGGACAATGTTTTCAATTATCGCAGGCAGCGTGTCATGGAGCAGATTGCCGTGAATGAAAGAGAGGACTACCGTGATTTGCTGTCTTTGCAGATAATGCAGGTATGGGACGAAATATGCAGTCTGCAACGTCAGGTCGATATCGGCAGGAGTACGATTTCGCAGGCGGAAGAAAACCTGAAGGTAAACGGGGATTATTATGCCTCCGGAATGGTGCCTCTGTCCGATCTGCTTGAAGCCCAGGCTATTTACCAACAGAGTGTGGAACAGTATGTGGACAAGTGCATAGACTATAAACTCAAGGTGCTCGAATACAATTACATGATTGAATAGTCCCTGAATGGTTTTGTATTTTTTTCCTTTCAGGCTGTTGTTTTTTCGGAAATATGTCTATCTTTGCCCTCGCAATGGCCAAGGGAACGCCGTGCGAATCGGCGACAGTACCCGCTGCTGTGAGTCCTGAAGTTTTTCGGAATTCTACGCCACTGGCATGAAGAACCTGTGTGAACGGGTCTTGCCGGGAAGGCTCCGGAAAGGACGAGTCAGAAGACCTGCCTTGCTTTTCGGGGTTTTAGCCTGCGGGACCACAGGTGCGGACGTATATAAGACCGGTTTCGGCATAGTGCCATAGTTTTTATTTCGTTTTCGCTTTTTCGCCGCTATTATCCTGATTGGACTGTGAAATTTTTAATTTTTATAGATTCAATTATGGAGAGATTTTTACGTTTTGTTTTGACAGCCCTGCTGGCAGGGGCTTTGTTTTCATGCCAGGATTACGAGCCTTACGATGATAGCGGCCTGAAAGACGAGATAGGCCGCCTGGAGGATTCCATTGATGACCTGATAGCCTCGACAGGGGCTTTGGAGGAAGATGTGGCCGCCCTGAGGCAGTTGGTGGACGCCCTTGCAGGAAACCTGCACATTGTTTCAGTCACGCAGGCGGACGGAGTCACTGTCATCAATTTCAGCGACGGCTCGTCGATTACGATAGGCCGCGAGCCGCTTTTTCAGGATGCCTATATAGATGGGGATGAGTTCGTGACGGTGCTTGCGGACGGCACGGAAATCAGGCTCCCGATGTACGAGGAGATGCGTTTTGTGATAGATGCTTCTTCCATTGACGGCGTGGAAGCCGGAAAGACGGTGTCCGTTTCAATCGAGTCCAAAGGTGTGGATGATTTCTCTATAGTCAAACCGGTCGGATGGACTGTCAGTGTTTCCGGCGGGGAGGTGTCGGTGACTGCTCCCGAAGAAGGGATGGATTATGCGGAATATGAAGGAAGCATAGATTTTATAGCAGTCGGTGGAGGCCATAGTACGATTGCGAAACTCCCGGTATATGCGTATGTGCTGAAGCCGGGGACGGAGGAGGCCGTTCTGGATTTTGAAGGCGACTATTATTATGTGAGACTTGCCGAGGAAGGGGACAATTATGGCAATTGTTTCTATGGAGTGCCGGAAGATGATGAGTGGGCGGGCCTGAATTTCATCAGCGATGAGAACTATGATGTCTTTTTCGGCAGCAATCTGTCGTATGGCAGTTACGAGATGTATAACGGTTCCCTGATGGTTTCCTACAGTAACGATATGGAGCAGGGCGATTACAGCAATCAGCTGAGCGTGTATTGTTCAGATCCGGTGACCGGCTTCGGCGGACACGGGGGTTCAAAATACTTTGGAGTGAATTTCAGCGCGGTAGGCGGTTACGGAGAGCCTTCAAGGATTTGTTTTGCGTCTCCGAGGAAACTCTCAAGCATGTATGTGGCCAATACCACTTATGCCTATGCGGTCATGCGCGACGGCAATCCATTCGGCGCCGGGCCTTTCGGTTACGATACGGGGGACTGGTTCAAGGTGATTGCGCGTGCGCTTGATGAAAATATGGAAAAAGTCGGGGAAACGGAGTTTTATCTGGCGGATTTCCGTACTGAGGATGCTCCTGGCCTGCTTGCCGGATGGCATGAATTCGATTTGAGCGTGCTCCCTCAGTGCCAGTTCCTCGAATTTGAAATGCAGGGGTCGGATACAGGTGCATACGGCCTCAATACCCCGGCGTATTTCTGTTTTGACGATCTGTCCTATGAGACTGGCGGAGAACTTGTAAAGGTCAGGCTTTGAATTTTTGGCAGGTAACTTCATATTTTAGATAAAAACTTTTTCATGTCATTGAGGGGCTCCTTTCGGTCGGAGCCTCTCTTTTTTTCAAAAAAATAGTTGCCGATTAAAAAAATAATTATATCTTTGCAATATCAAAATAATATCATTATGAAAGAATACGGATTTAAAGGCATGGTCCTTAACGGCTTTTTGGCCATTTTTATTCTGCTTGTAATAGCGGCTCTTATAGTTTTTATCGCCGCTCTGCCGTCAGAAGCTGTATGGTGCCCGATAGTATGTGCGGCGCTTTTTATCGTTTTCCTGTTTTCGTTGTTCGGGTTTTTCATGCTGGAGCCGAACCAGGCAAGGGTGATGGTCTTCTTCGGAAAGTATAAAGGGACTTTCAGCAACACCGGTTTTTATTGGGTCAACCCTTTCTACAAGAGGAAAAAACTTTCGCTCAGGGCGCGCAATCTCGATGTGAGTCCGATAAAGGTGAATGACAAGTCGGGCAACCCTATCATGGTCGGGATGGTGCTTGTGTGGAAACTCAGGGATACCTACAAGGCAATGTTCGAAATAGATTCGCAGACAATGGCTGGCGCCGGGGCGGGCGTGGCTTCCGTGTCTTCGGTCATGAAAGCGTTTGAGAACTTCGTGGGCATTCAGAGCGATGCCGCTTTGAGGCAGGTAGTGACAAACTACAATTATGACAATAACGAAGGCCCTGACGACGAGATGACCCTTCGCAGCGGAGGAGACGAAATCAACGAGATTCTGGAAAAGACTTTGAATGAAAGGCTGGACATGGCCGGAATAGAAGTAATCGAGGCCAGAATAAACTATCTTGCGTATGCTCCGGAAATAGCGGCTGTGATGTTGCGCCGCCAGCAGGCTTCCGCCGTGATTTCAGCGCGTGAAAAAATTGTGGAGGGCGCGGTTTCAATGGTAAAGATGGCTTTGGACAAACTCGAATCGGACAAAGTGGTGGCCCTTGATCCCGAACGCAAAGCGGCGATGGTCAGCAACCTGCTCGTTGTGCTTTGTGCCGATGAGGCAGCCCAGCCTGTAGTCAATACCGGTTCGTTGTATAATTAATAAAAGGGAACAGTTATGCCAAAGTCTTCTTCGGATGTTAAGTCTTTTGTCCTCAGAGTAGATGCCAAGACTTGGGAAGCCCTTGAAAAATGGGCTGCTGATGAGTTCCG
>JADIMA010000042.1 GCA_017694945.1 Candidatus Merdivivens pullicola
GATGGGAGGACTCAGGGAAAAGTTCCACCTGTTCGCAAAGCATTTTCTTGAAGGATAACCGGAAGTTATAGCATATAAAAATTTCAGTTGGGCGCATCAGCCGGATGTTGTCTAATTTTGCCGCACAAAACATCATGGACAATGAAAGACAACATCGCAAAAATCCTCTTTGTAGCACTGTTCTCGGCTTCGTTTTTCCTGCCGACAGTCATATCTCTGCTCGCCGGAATATTACTGGCCGTCACCCTTGGCTCCCCGTTCAAGAAATTCACAAAGAAAATATCGAAATACCTCTTACAACTTTCGGTAATAGGTCTGGGATTCGGAATGAACCTGCATTCGGCAATAGAAGCAGGGAAAGACGGAATGTTGTTCACAATAGTTTCCGTAATAGGGGTCATGTGCCTCGGGGTGCTGCTCGGAAAAGCATTCAGGCTGTCGCGCAACAACTCTTATCTGATATCTTCCGGCACTGCAATATGCGGAGGCAGTGCAATTGCGGCAATCGCGCCGATAATAGATGCCGGCGATGACGAAACCACGCTTTCAATGGCAACCGTTTTCACCCTGAACGCAGCCGCACTGCTCATCTTTCCCGCAATCGGACACTTGCTCGGAATGAGCCAGGAACAGTTCGGTACCTGGGCGGCAATAGCAATCCACGACACGAGTTCGGTAGTAGGAGCCGGTGCGGCATACGGCGAAGAGGCCCTGAAAGTTGCGACAACTGTAAAACTCACGCGCGCCCTGTGGATAATCCCGATGGCCGTGGCCACTACATTTATTTTCAGAAAGAAGGGTAAGAAAATATCGATTCCGTGGTTTATCCTTATATTCATCATCGCGATGCTTGCCAACACCTATTTCGGCATCCCGGAAGCAATATCGGCCGGAATAGTCACCTGTTCCAAACACGCACTCGGCGCAACGCTTTTCCTGATCGGATGCGGAATATCGGTACAAAGTATCAGGAATACGGGAATACGCCCTTTCGCTTTGGGAATATCGCTATGGATAATAATATCCGCCGCAACGCTGGCCGTCACGATGCTGATTTAAGCCTCTCTTCCCTCTTTCGCTTACGGTAAAGCTGCCAACTGTTGATAATGTTCTGCCATACGACATAACAGCCCGGGGCGACAGCCGTAACCGGATTCAGGTAGGTATATGCCATCCATATTGCGAGCACAGTGTTTTTCTGCCCGAGCCCTTGTCCTGCACTTATCCTGTCGCCGTAACGGCTTCCTATCTTCTTCCCGATGACGAACTGAAGCACACAGGTCACAAGCCCCACAAGGGCTATGGAAAGTTCCACTCCTAATGAATACTCGCTTTCAACCAGGGATTTGGTCGTCTGCGCCATTACAAGCACAAGCGACAATGCCCAAAGATAAAACGCCGCACCGCGATTGTCATACAGCCATTTATGTACCGCCGGGATGCAGAAGCGCAGGAACCATGCCGTAATGAGCGGAAATACAAGCAGGGGGACGACCCTCTTCAGTATCGTAAGGAAAGCCTGGAAAAAGGTCAGCCCTTCATGCGGTTCGATAAGAGGGAAAACCGCCGGGACAAAAACCGACACCACCAGGTTAATCTCTATGACATACGTTATGAGGGCATCCACTTTTCCACCGAGTTTTTCGGTAATGATTGCCGCCGCCGTCGCCGTAGGGCAGATGATGCACACCATAGCCGACTGGGCCACCACCTCGTTGAACGGGTGCAATAGCAGATATATTCCGACCGAACCCAGCACCTGGATGAGAATCAGCCACAAATGCGCACGCCTCGGCCACAAGTCCTTGGGATGGACTTTGGTAAAGGTAAACAGCAGCATGAAGAATATGAGCCACGGCGGAAAATGCGACGAGACCCATCTCGCCGCCGGCAACACAGGCTCCAACGCCCTTATGTCTTTAAAGGCAAAATAGGAAAGAACGCCGACTATCATTGCGACAGGCAGCGTCCAATCCTTTATGAATGTCCAGAACTTGCGCATTACGGACTCGTCCTCCGTCAAAGCATCAACTGAGTCCTGGTTTCACGCGCAAGAGCATCATCTTTCATCACAGCCAATATCTTCAAACCGAAATCGACTGCATGGCCCGGGCCGCTTGCGGTAATGATGTTCCCGTCTTCCACGACGCCTTCGCGCTGGTCTATGACGGTAACGCCCTTCGCCTTCAGGGCCGGCTCGAAGCCTTCATAGCATGTCATCCTCATAGAGCCGTTTTTACGGACGGCCTCGTCAAGAGGAAGCTGCGAAAGCACCAGGCCCGGAGCTGCACATATCGCCGCAACCCTGCCGCCTTCGCCGTAATGGGATTTCATCTTGTCCATCAGCGGCTTGCAGTCAGCAAGGTTCTGAGTTCCGGGCATACCTCCCGGGAAAATCATGATGTCGTCCCTGCGTATATCTTCCAGTGATACGAACTCGTCCCCGGCAAATACGCTGTCCTCCACCGGAACTTCCTTCAAAAGGTATTCGGCAACCACAGGAATTCCCTGCGCACTGTCAACCACATTGTCTCCGGAAACGGAAACGACCTTTAAATCGACACCGCCCCTTACGAGCATATCGACAGTAGCCATCGCCTCGACTATCTCAAAACCGTCGGCAAGAAAAACAAAAGCCCTACTCATAATTTTAATCTATTAGTATTTTTGAATCCAATTACAAAAATACTAAAATATTTCCTAACTTTGAGGCTGTTAACCTCAATAATTCAGTCATGAAAACTACTAACACTAACGGGAGGGGGATTTTTAGAACCCTCGCGTCTTTTCCTGTTTTAATCACAGCCATCTCGCTTTTCTTTACAATTTCCTGCGAGAAAGAGGAAACGCCAGCCGACGACCCTGAAAACTTCGTAAAGATTTCCATCTCCGGAGTAAGCGACGGGCACTTCACCGCCGATTTCCTGGCAGGAAAAAGCACCAAGAGCATCGAATACGCCGTCTGCCATGCCGTGAACATGAAAGCCGACTCGGCAGCATTCATGAAAGGCTCGCTCGGCAACATACAGCAGGCCGTTCCCGGGGAGGACGGCAAGGTCTCCGTCCCTTTCGACTTCTCAGACCCTTTGGACTTCGGCCCATACACAGTTTATGCACGCGCAATTTCCGAGTCCGGGCAGGCTTCCCGCTTCGTGAAAGAGCAGGTATGCGCACTGACAACGGGAGTTACAGTGGAACACGTAAGCCGTGCAAGATATAAAATGAAAACATCTTATCACGGAGACGACTTCATTGTCGCTGGATATCGTCAATCAAAACAGAATTTCTTCTCGACCCTTGACCGTTACGGATACGAACAAAGCCTGGAGGGGATAGCCGATTACATTATGAATGAAGCCAAACAGGATGCACAGGACGGGTGGCTTGATCTAAGCACCCCGATATTTAATGACGGACAGGCATGGGAAGAGCAGTTCTTTTGGGATTCGGTTAATAACGATTACACATGCCGCGACGACCAAATCGTAGGATTCGTCACATCAGACGGGACGAAAATCACCGGTGCGTATGCTTTCGAAATCCCGCTTCAGGAATACGACCCGTCCATCTCTCTTCCGGACAGCATTAAAGTTGAGATTGACTTTTCACAAACTGTGACTGAAACCGGAGAATGGAACGACGGCGGCGGCACCGCCACCACCACATACGAATATTTCCCTATTGAAATTTCAATGGGAGATGATTATGAACACTATTTTTATGGCCATTTCACAGGCAACTTTTATGACTTCGTTTATGAATACGACGGCCTGATGGACAGGTTCGGATACCTGTTCGGACAAAATGAAGAAGAACTGTTGAAATGGTATTTTACAAGCGGGGCATTCAGTTACACATTGGCCACTGAAAAGATTGATTCTTCCTTACTGGGATTCCACGGAATTACCGTTTACAGCAATGGGGAAACAGTCGAAGACTATTATCCTGAACTGACAATAGTCGCATGTCCTGTAAACTGGAACGATGAGAGCGTCCTCGGCATAACAGTCGTAAAAGTCCCTGAAGAATACCTGAACGGGGCCGGAACAACCGGCATGGCGACAAAGGGCACGGGCAAAAGGATTACATTCACCGTTCCGGTCACATATTTCAAGCCACTGCGCGACTTAACCCAAGGGCATCACAGCCTATAGAGCAAATTATTATTTTATAAGTGTGGATTTCAAGGGATTTCAAACTCCCCGGAATCCACACTTGTTTTGGCAATTATACCTTTTTAATCTAAAATTCGCTTTCAAACCCGTTTTCCCTTGCATAATCATATGCCCGGGACAATTGTTTTCCCAACTTGTTGTTCCGCCATTCCTTGTTATAAGGTTTTGGAAGCATGTTCACCCTCATTTTTTTAATCCCCTTCATCATTTTAAAAAATGTCTCCTGCGGAATCACAAACTCCGCCTCCGACAGATAAACATTATCCAAGTCCGAAAAGAACGCCGAACCGTGGTCGCCGGAAAACGATATCCAGAAATCGTCCGTTCCCCTGAATTTGTCAACATTCAGCAACTGTCCCTGAAGTTCAATGACTTCTCCATCCGACAGCCTGAACAGTATCCTGGCATCATTTGACAGTTCATATCCCCTTTCAGACTCTGTTCTCAGTATAAGCCCTACTTGTCCGTCCGCCCGGTCAACCACTGTAAATACCAGCATGTTGGAAAGTTGAATCTGATTTTTCACCCTGATCTGACCGCTAACCGTAAAAACGGACATGAAGAGAATCAATGCGGCCAATAAAAATGATTTGCAACGCATGATATTGAAATTTTTTCCATTTACTATGCAAAAAACACGCCTTAATGAGAGGCTGGGTGTGCTTACATCAGGAGGTAAGCACAGCGGTATAAAAAAGAGACGGCCAAAGGCTACTGCCGGCCGTCTCCATTATCTTGAATTGAAATATTTATTACATCATTCCGCCCATTCCGCCTGCAGGCATTGCAGGAGCAGGCTCTTTCTCAGGAATGTCGGCAAGTACGCATTCGGTGGTCAGGAACATGCCTGCTACGGAAGCCGCGTTTTCAAGCGCGATACGTACAACCTTGGTAGGGTCTATCACACCTGCATCGAACATGTGTACGAACTGCTCGGTACGAGCGTCATAACCGAAGTCGCCTTTGCTTTCACGAATCTTCTGGATAATCACGCTGCCCTCGACACCTGCATTTGCCGCAATCTGGCGGAGAGGCTCCTCGATTGCACGTGCAACGATGTGGATACCGGTAACTTCATCTTCATTATCGCCTTTAAGGTCTTTCAAAGCCTCGGCTGCACGGATATAAGCCACGCCGCCACCAGGGATGATGCCTTCTTCGACAGCCGCACGGGTTGCATTCAATGCATCCTCGACCCTGTCCTTCTTCTCCTTCATCTCGACTTCGGAAGCCGCACCTACATAAAGCACTGCGACACCGCCTGCGAGTTTGCCAAGACGCTCCTGAAGTTTCTCCCTGTCGTAATCGGAAGTCGTTGCAGCAATCTGCTTGCGGATAAGTTCAGCCCTTTCTGCAATGGCGTCCTTGTCGCCGGCACCGTTCACGATAGTCGTGTTTTCCTTTGTAATGACAATCTTCTCAGCACGGCCGAGCATGTCAGGAGTGGTGTTTTCAAGAGTGAAGCCCCTTTCTTCTGAAATCACGACAGCACCTGTAAGCGTTGCTATGTCCTGAAGCATCTCCTTACGACGGTCGCCGAAACCAGGAGCCTTCACGGCAGCAATCTTCAAAGTACCACGAAGCCTGTTCACAACCAATGTAGTCAAAGCCTCGCCGTCAACATCCTCGGCAATGATGAGGAGCGACTTGCCTTCCCTTGCGATAGGTTCGAGGATAGGAAGAAGGTCTTTCATTGAAGAAATCTTCTTATCGGTGATAAGCACCTGAGGATCTTCAAGGACAGCCTCCATCTTATCACCGTTTGTCATGAAATAAGGTGATATGTACCCACGGTCAAACTGCATACCCTCAACTACTTTCACCTCGGTCTCGGTGCCTTTTGCCTCTTCAACGGTAATCACGCCGTCTTTCTTGACTTTCGACATTGCATCGGCGATAAGTTTACCGATGTAACTGTCGTTGTTTGCAGATACGGTACCCACCTGCTCTATCTTGGAGTAGTCGTCGCCGACTTCGCGGCTCTGCGCCTTCAGGCTCTCCACAACCTTGGCAACGGCCTTGTCGATGCCGCGTTTCAAATCCATAGGGTTTGCGCCGGCAGTAACGTTCTTAAGGCCGACATTGATAATCGCCTGTGCGAGAACGGTTGCGGTAGTAGTACCGTCACCTGCCTGTTCGTTGGTTTTTGAAGCGACTTCCTTGACCATCTGGGCGCCCATGTTTGCTATCCTGTCCTCCAGTTCGATTTCCTTGGCTACGGTCACACCGTCCTTGGTTACGTGCGGAGCACCGAATTTCTTGTCGATAACAACGTTACGACCTTTAGGGCCGAGAGTTACCTTTACCGCATTAGCAAGTGCGTCGGCACCTTCTTTCATCCTGTTGCGTGCCTCGATATTGAATTTGATATCTTTTGCCATGATTTTTTCCTCCTAAAAATTAACCGATAATAGCCATAATGTCAGATTGCTTCATTATAAGGTACTTCTTGTCCTCAAAGTGAACCTCGTTCCCGGCATATTTGCCGAAAAGTATAGTATCACCGCATTTCACCTCCATAGGCTCGTCTTTCTTGCCCGGGCCTACAGCTATGACAGTTCCCTGCGAAGGTTTTTCCTTTGCAGTATCAGGAATATAAAGTCCGCCGGCGGTTTTCATTTCCGCTTCTTTCGGTTCTACCAGAACTCTGTCTGCTAATGGTTTGATATTCATAATCACCAATTTTTAATATTTAACTTTTGAATTTTATTTCTTTTTCCCGCCCTGCCTTTCCGTCAGGACGGCTGAGAAAAAGACAAATTGAATGCCACGGCGCGAATGCTGACAATTTGTCAGAAAAACTTCCTATTTTTGCAGCCGTTATGAACGGAAACGAGGAAAAATACATGCGCCAGGCGCTTGTGCAGGCCATGCAGGCCTATGAAGCAGATGAAGTCCCGATAGGAGCCGTAATCGTGCATGACGGCCGCATCATTGCACGCGCATATAACATGACCGAACATCTTAACGACCCTACCGCGCATGCCGAGATGCAGGCAATTACCATGGCTACAGAATATATCGGAGGAAAATACCTTTGCGACTGCGAGATTTATGTCACCGTCGAACCATGTCCGATGTGTGCGGCCGCCTTGTCATGGGCGCAGATAAGCCGCGTGGTTTACGGCGCGCCGGATCCGAAAAGGGGCTATTCACTGTTCAGCCCTTCCCTGCTTCATCCGAGGACGGAAGTAGTCCCGGGAGTACTTGAAGAAGAATGCAGACAGGTCATAACCGATTTTTTCAAAGGGAAAAGATAATTTGCCCGTTTCGCAAAAAACGCGTATCTTTGCGCCCACTCAATTGTGATTGAGATATGGTGTAATGGTAGCACTACAGATTTTGGTTCTGTCTGTCCAGGTTCGAATCCTGGTATCTCAACGAAACGGCAATCCTACAGCCTTGCCTGCAAATATGCCATGATTTTCTCGGGAACGGCATCTTTGAAAAGCACGCGCTTTTCCGAATCCAGCAGATACATTGACGGTATGGCCCTTATTGCATACAGGGAATTGTCACGAAGCACTCCGTATGGATCATAACCGTTATGCCAATAGGCAGGATACGAAACGCTGTAATCCATCCACGCCTCCATATCCGAATCTATGTAAATATTCAGCACCGCTACTTTACCGAGCCGTGCAAGATCTTCCAGAGTCAATCCGGAAAGCGTGCGGAACGATGTAAGCCGGTCTATAATCTGACGGCAGGCGTCGCAGCCGGGATTGGTAAAAAACATTATGACATATTCGGCATCGATTTCATGCATGGAATACATCCTGCCATGACGGTCTGAAAACCCGAAGTCGGCAGCGGTACTGCCACACTGGTTCAATCCGCACAATCCGGACTCAAATCTGTAACGCCCCTTGATAACATCGTCAACCAGAGGGGATTCCGACAGCCATAAGGCTAACGGCCCGTAAACATCTTCATTTCTGTACGGTGAATTGGGATTATAAAAAAAGTACGACAACTCATCCGCAAGCCACGTAAAGAAATAGGGCGAAACGGAGGCCGCATCCATCAGGGCCGTAAGAGACGAACATATTCGGGGAATCTGCAAACGGAAAGCCCCGGGATCCGACGAGATGGCATCCACTACATAGGCATACTCGGCGACGGCCTTAGCCAAGCCATCCCTGGAAACGCCGAGCAACAGCGTATCGGACACGGGAAAAACACGGGCTGTATCCAGAAATCCGTCCCAGAAATGTTCGCACAGATAGCCCGCAACCGCCGCTCCTCCCTGCTGCTGCAACATCACAGGAATCTCCGGCACAGGAAACGGCACAGGGGAAGGTGCCGATGAACCGTTTCCTTTGACACGGCCGCCACACGAACAAAGGACAGCCAGAATCAGTAAAAAGGCAGGACGGAAGCAGGACGGGGCTTTCATGACTTGTTGCCTTTCTTGATGTCGAGCACGGCTTCTGAAATATTGATGATGAAGTCCCCGACACGCTCAAGTTCCAGAACAATATCCATATAGTACGAACCTGAAAGATAATCGTACTTCCCGCTTTCGATGTCGTTTATGTGGGTCTCGCGAAGCCGGTTGCGGCAATCATTGATCGCCTTTTCAGCAAAGAACGCATTTTCTATGTTGTTGACCACCCTGTATCCTGCCTGCACGTTAGCAATCATGCAGTCTATCGCATTGTCAACCAGATCAAGCATCTCCTCAAGATGGGAAAGCATGACGGCATCCATGGACTTGTCATGCGAATGCATGCGGCGAAGGATGCGGCCTATCGCCTCCGCAGAATCCCCGAGGCTCTCCAACTCTCCTATTATCTTATACATGGCCCTTATCCGGCGGCTGCTTTCTTCGCTCATTTCACCTGTCTCGGAAACCTTGTTGAGATATGCCGCAATCTCGAACTCCAGTTTGTCCGTTATTTCCTCGTATCTGCTCAGTTTGTTGAAAAGTTCGTCAAACCTGCCCGAATCGCCTTCCTTGACTGCCGCCCGGACAAAAGCGTAATCCTTCTTGCAAATCTGGGCAAAATGCACTATCTCCTGTTTTGCCTCTTCAAGAGAAAGTTCCGGAGCGCCCCAAGGCCCAGCCTGAATGAATTTGAGTTTCAATCCGTCGTCCTCTACCGCCTTGTCCTTGACCAGCCAGGTTACGAATTTGACAATCAAAGGAATGAACCATATAAGAAGCGTGGTATTGATCAGATTGAAAAGCGTATGGACAAACGACACTCCGTACAGCACGGCCGTACTTCCCGCCGCGACAGCCGCATGCGCCCTTTCCATCGTATCCGCATCGGCCCCGGAGGCATTATACGCATCTACTGAGTTCTGAAGCGACACCATGTCCACAGAAAGCGGATCCGGCAGTCCGAGCGATGTGACGATGAGCGACACCAGGGACAGGAACGGCTTGAAAAGCGCGAGGGCCCAGATGACACCGAACACATTGAATACCGTGTGCGCGCGCGCCGCCCTCTTTGCGGAGGTATTCGCAACGGCTGCGGCGATGTTGGCGGTGATTGTAGTACCTATGTTCTCCCCAAGAACCAGGGCCGCCGCCATAGGGAACGGTATCCAGCCGAAATTCACCATGACAAGGGTCAGGGCCATCGTTGCGGAAGATGATTGCAGGAGTATCGTCAGCACGGTGCCTATTCCGAGGAAGAGCAGCACGGAGCCGAAACCATAGCCCGTCCATTGTTTGAGGAATTCCAGTACCTGCGGGCTTTCACGCAAATCCGGCACAGAGTCTTTCAAGAAAGTGAGCCCGAGGAAAAGCAGGGCGAAACCCACCACGAACTCCCCGTAGTTCTTACGGGAATTTTTCTTTGAAATAGACAACAGGAAACCGACTGCCATCAGCGGCACCGAAAGTATGGAAATGTCCGCCTTGAAGCCGAGCAGGGAAATGAGCCATGCTGTAACCGTCGTTCCGATATTGGCTCCCATTATGACTCCCACAGCCTGAGTAAGTGACAAAAGGCTGGCATTTACAAAACTTACCACCATCACGGTAGTGGCACTTGAAGACTGTATCAGAGCCGTGATGAACAGGCCTGTCAGTACGCTTTTGAATGGATTGGAAGTCATTGAGGCGAGGATCGACCGCATTTTGTCCCCTGCCGCTTTCTGGAGTCCTTCGCTCATAAGGGTCATTCCGTAAAGGAACATTCCCAAAGCGCCGAACAATGTGAGGATTTGTAGAACTATAGCCATCTGTCAATGATATTATCGCTTTGCAAGTGCAAACTTACGCAAAAAATGGAAATATATCATTATTTTCTTAGATTTGCACCGTCATGCGCCCATACAGTAAACATATCACGATTTATACGGCAATCGCGGCAATCGCCGTGTCGTTGTTTTTTCCCAAAGATGCTTCGGCACAATACTATTCACTCGGCGACGACCCGGGAGGAACAAGATGGATGGAACTGGAAACCCCGAATTACGATGTAATATACCCTGCCGGAATGGATTCCCTGGCACTTGATTATGCATTCAATCTTGAAAAATACCGCCTCCTGTCACTATGGGGGATTTCCACGAAAGGGAAAAGAATGCCCGTCATCCTGCACCCATACAACGCTACGGCAAACGGGATGGTAATGTGGGCGCCTAAAAGGATCGAACTGCTAACCACTCCGGACGGATACGAGCCTTCAGCCGTACCGTGGAGCAGGCATCTGGCAATCCATGAAAGCCGCCACATAGGGCATATCAACAATTTCTCTAAAGGCGTTTTCCAACCTTTCACCTGGATTTTCGGACAGCAGGCAGGGGGCTTCTTCTTCGGCCTCTATCAGAACACCTACATGTACGAAGGCGATGCAGTAGTCACTGAAACCGTGCTTTCGGAAGGAGGAAGGGGGCGCGAAGCCAAGTTCCTGAGTTATTACATGGCGGCATTCGCTGAAAAGGATTTCCGCAACAGGGACAGGTGGATTGTAGGGTCGTACAGGCATTTTACACCGGATAATTATGCATACGGCTATCTGCTGAACAGTTATATCGTATATATGACGGGAGATTACGGTTATTATGGCAAGATCCTGGAAACGATCCGCAAACGCCCGTATATCCCGTGGGTCAACAACTACGCCTATAAGCGCGTTACCGGGAAAACAAAGCGCGAACTCCACAAAGAAGCCGTAGCCCTGTATGCAGGCATCTGGGAGGAAGCCGCAAAAAAGCGCATGCCCGTAACCGAAAGCATCCTGGCGGTCAAAAGCCCGAAACGGTATTCGGAATACTGCGGCGGCACGTCCGGATATGACGGCAGAATCTATTATATAAAACATTCTCTTCACGAACCATACAGGATAGTGGGCATAGACGACGAAGGCAACGAGAAAACAGTCATACCGTTCTCACACAGTTCAAGCGACCTTGCGTCGGACGCTTCCGGAAAAATACTGTATTGGACCGAAACTGTAAGCGACAAGAGATGGAGTCTGAAAGAAAGTTCGGACATCTTTTCGTATGACCTGGAGAAAAAAAGGAAAACGCGCCTGACAAAAGGAGGCAGATTCTGGAACGTATCCGTAAGCGAAGACGGCAAAATGCTTGCGACTACCGAATATTCCACGGACGGAAAATATTTTCTTACCATAATTGATGCCTCGGACGGCAAGGTACTCGGACGAAAGCCGCTGCCCCAAGGCACGAGATTCACCACAAACGCATGGCGCGACGACACAATATATTCGCTTGGGATAACCAACGGAGGAATGGGAATATGGAAAATCCCTGCCGCCGCCTGCCTTGGAGAATGTAAAACCGGAGGTTTTTCAATATTCCTGCCCGTGCGTTCCGTAAATCTTTCCGACATCGACACATTCGGAGACTACGTAACCTATCTGTCGGATCAGGACGGAATCGACAATCTGTACGGAACAGACATGAAGACGGGAAAAACATGGCAACTGATTTCAACTCCATACGGGATGGGGTCTTATGTTTTCGACGAAGAGGACGGGGAAATCTTTTTCTCGCAACTGGGAACCTCGGGATATCTGCCGCATAAAAGCGGAATACCTGAACCAGTAGCGGCGGACAGCATCATTTACCGCAATCCGGTGACTGAAAAGATCACGGCTGCCGCCATGAGCCGGATACCCGACTCCCTGTTCGCCCTGACACCGGACAGTTCATCTTTTACGAAAAAGAGATACCGCAAGACATGGCATCTGTTCAACATACATTCATGGGCGCCGTTTTATTACGACACCGACAACATACGCAGCCTGAGTTTCGATGCCATAACCGAAACAGCATCGCTGGGGGCGGCCGTGTGGTCGCAAAACCATTTGGGGACGGCCCAGTCAATGCTCGGATATTTTTACAGGGACGGACGGCACGGAGGGACTTTCAGATTCGCATACACAGGACTTTACCCGGTCATAGAAGCCCAGGTGGATTTCAATTCAAGGGCATTTACACGGAGCAGAATAGATTTCACAGACATGACAGCCCAGACTGTCATGACTACGGATCCGCACAAGGATCAATCAGTACAGGCATCGTTGAGCGCATACATACCTTTTACTTTCAATTACGGAGGCTGGTCACGAGGCGTCATACCGCAGATATCGGCCGGATTCAGCAACGACAGATATGAAATCATAACCCCGTCGGAGCCATATCCGCTGAAGAAAATATCGGAGAGTTATCCGTACCTGCTCACTTTCACGACATCGCTTCGCTATTACCAGATGAGACAGACAGCGGGATCCGCCGTCTATCCGGAATACGGTTTCGGGGCAGAAGCCGGCTACATAAGCCCGGTCAACATGCGCAAATATACAGGGGACAGGATATATGCCTATATTTACGGCTACCTTCCGGGCATAGCCAACCAGGGAATACGACTCAGCGCACTGCATGTGAGAGACTTACAACAACGCCCGCTTTCACTTGGAGGTATATCCGTAGCCCCGCGCGGACTTTCAGCGGAGGCGCGGACAATTTACAACCCGTCATACGGGACGCTTGCCACCCTGGACTATGCCATGCCCGTCTATCTCGGCGACATATCCATACCGGGAATACTGTACCTGAAAAGGGCCGTAGCGACCCCGTTTTTCGACATATCGTTCGACCACGGCCAGACAAGGGCGCAAAACTGTTTTTCAGCAGGAGCCGACATAACATTTGAAGTGAACATCTTCAACCTGCCGTACAGTTTTTCAATAGGAACACGTCTTGCCTACAACGGCGGAAGCGCACTTGCTACGCTCCCGGGAGCAGGAAGATTCTATTCAGGGCTGCTGTTCAGCGCTTCGTTCGAATAACAACGGGTCACGAAAGTTTTTTGAGCCAGACCCTGTAACCGTTCACTGAATTCATCAGATAGAACACCCACATAAGCACCATGAGCGAAGCATGGCTGTCCCCCTGGGCAGTGCATATCACCCACATCACGATGCTGATGATATTGTTTACAATCCAAAGGGCCCATTGCTCGGCAAAGGCAGTAACCATCAGGATCTGGGCTATTACCGAAAGCACTGTTGTAGCCGCATCCTTGTAAGGCTGAGGGTCACCGAGCCGGTCAAGCCCGTATCCTGCAGCCGCAATAAGCACGGCACAGGCAAGAGCAAGCAGAATCCGCTGCCTCGCTGTCATACGCCGGGCTCTCACCGCCTTTACATCATCCGTAGCCCCTCTCTTCCGCCACTGCCACAACCCTATGAACTGCATCGGGAAATAATACAGGGCGTTCAGGGCGGCATCGCCGTACAAATCGGACTTGAACGAAATCCAGGCATAGAGAGACACGTTTATGACCCCGAAAAAATAATTCCATATATTGCCCTTGGCGACAAGCACCACGCATATTACTCCTGCAATGCCGGCCAGCGAACCGATGAAATCGACCTGGCCGACGACAACGGAATGTATGAGATTGGCGGCGATGATTCCTACTATAAGAAAGTAATCAAACGGTTCCAGAACCTTGCTCTTGAAAAAATTGACAAATCTTCCCATATTCAACTGATTAAATCTCCCTTCCATAAAATCTGAGGATTTTCCCGGCAATGCTTTTTCCCACCGTGGCCGACAAATCCTCATAAGTCGCCTTGGAAACCCTCTGTGCACTCCCGAAACGGCGCAAAAGGGCCTCTTCCGTCTTTTCCCCGACTCCCGGAATATCCCTGAGACGCGACTCTATCTGTGTCTTGCTGCGCCGGTTGCGGTGATGGGTGATTCCGAAACGGTGAGCCTCGTCGCGTATCTGCATCATCAGTTTCAAGGCTGAAGAGTTCTTGTCCAGGAACAGCGGATATGGATCCCCGGGAACTATTATTTCTTCAAGCCTCTTTGCCAGACCGACGACAGTCACATTCTCAAGGATACCGAGTTTTGCAAGGGCCTCGCAAGCAAAAGACAACTGGCCCTTTCCGCCATCTATTACAATCAGATCAGGCAATTCTTCGCCTTCTCTAAGCAGGCGGGAATAACGGCGCGTAAGAACTTCTTCCATGGAAGCGAAATCATTCGCCCCCACCACTGTCTTTATGTTGAAATGACGGTAATCCTTCTTGCTCGGCTTCCCGTCCTTGAACACCACGCATGATGCAACAGGATTGGTCCCCTGTATATTGGAATTGTCGAAACACTCTATGTGACGGGGGAGTTTTTCCATTCCGAGGGCACGGCGCAACTGCTCCATGACCTTTTCATGATATTCATCCGGATTCACATGTTCCTCCTGCTTCATCAGGTCGAACTTGAAAGCGGCGGCATTTTTCCGGCTGAGTTCGACAAGACCTGCCTTTTCCCCCCTCTGCGGCACATGTATCTCTTTTCCCGGCAATTCCATACTTATCGGAAACGACACGAGCACCTCCCGTGAGAGTTCGCCGAATTTGGAACTGATTTCGGCTATGAACATCTCCAGCATCGAACTCTGCTCTTCTTCGATATTCATCTTCAATGCAAGATTCATGGACTGGATAATGCATCCCTGCCTTACCCTCAGATAATTGCCGTAGCCTGTAAAACCATCGAAAATCATTGAAAAAACATCCGCATCGGAAATATCCGTACTGACAATCAGCGATTTGTCATAATGTTTTTTCAGGAGTTCTGTTTTTTTACGGTATTCCTCAGCTTCTTCAAATGCAAGCCGCCCGGAGGCTTCGAGCATCTTTTCCGTATATCGGCGTATCATCTCGCGCCCGCCGCCTTTAAGCAGCCGGACGGCCTCGGATATGCCTTCATTGTATTCCTGCCTGGAAATCAGCCCGGCACACGGAGCCTTGCACCGGCCCGTATGATAATTCAGACAGGGGCGCAAAGGCTTGGCCGCCACGCTTTCCACAGTGAATTTCTGGCGGCAGTCCCTGAGAGAGAACAGATTCTCGAACAGTTCTATCAGGCTTCGGGCATGACGCACCGAACTGTACGGGCCGAAATAAGTACCATAAGACTTGATGAAACGCCTTGTAAGAAAAATTCGCGGAAAATCCTCGTCTGTCACACATATCCACGGATAGGTCTTGGAATCCTTAAGAAGAATATTGTACCTGGGCTTGTACTGCTTGATAAGGTTGTTCTCCAGAAGCAGGGCGTCCGCCTCGCTATCGACTACGGTATGCTGCAAATCCGCTATCTTCGACACCATCAGGGCCGTCTTGCGCGTAAGCCGCTCCTGCGGCACAAAATACTGCGCTACTCTGTTTTTCAACGACTTGGCCTTACCCACATAAATGACTTCTCCGTCAGCATTCAGAAAGCGATAGACTCCGGGAGCATTCGGCAACAACTTTATTCTCTCTCTGATATCCACTTTTTTTCCTATATTTGTGCGATACTACAAACTGAAATGGAAACAAATGTAATCAATAAATCCGATATCGAAAAGGTTATCGGAAAAAGGAATCCATTAAAGGGCCCTATATCCCACATGCTCTACCATCTTATGGGATTCGGGAAAATCAACCGTAATTACCGGCCTATTTCGGAACTGAAAGGAGCCGAATTCGTCCGGGCAGCGATAGAACGATTCCGTCTCAGATGTATCATATATGATGAAGAACTGAAAAACATACCGGCCGAAGGCGCTGCCGTAATCGTATCCAACCACCCGTTCGGAGGAGCCGACGGACTGCTGCTCTACGAAGCCGCCCACAGAGTCAGAGACGATGTGAAAGTCATGACCAACTTCATACTGTCAATGATAGGCCCCCTTTCGGAAGATTTCCTGCCAGTAAATCCGTTCAAAGGCCTTAAAGGCGTTCCGGGAAGTTCATCCGGCCTCAAACAGGCGATGAGCCATCTGGAAAACGGAGGCCTGCTCATAATCTTCCCAGCCGGCGAAGTCTCCACGATACCTGAAGACCGTTTTTACAAGAAACTTCTCTCGAAAAGGATTACCGCACGCGACATACCGTGGGAAAGTTCCGCCATGAAACTCATAGCACGAAGCGGCTGCCCCGTAATCCCTGTATATTTCCACGGGCAGAACAGCAAGCTTTTCCACCTTGCAGGACGGCTCAATCCGTACCTGCGCACCGCACTGCTTCCACGGGAATTCCTTAAAGCAAGGAAACGAAATGCCGTACTGAAGATAGGAAAAGCGATAAAGGCCGAAGAGGTATCATCGCTTGCCGGAAAAGGGATGCTGGCACGGCATCTGTATGCACGGTGCTACGCCATGGAGGCCAACATACCCGCAACCAACGAATTCCTGGACGATGCGCCTCAGAAACAGATCGTCAAGGGAAAGAGCCAGGCAGAAATTGAATGGGACATAGACAAGGCGCGCAAAGACGGCAACAAACTGTTTGAAACAGCCGGATATGAAGTATTCCTGCTCACATACAGGGAATACCACACCATCATGCATGAACTGGCCAGACTCAGGGAAATAACCTTCAGGGAAATCGGCGAGGGCACCGGGAAATCCAGCGACACCGACGAGTACGATGTCTATTACAAACACCTTGTACTGTGGGACACGAACCGCCGTAAAATCGCAGGAGCCTACAGGCTCGGCATCGGCCCCGAAATAATGCGCGATTTCGGATTTTCCGGATTCTACGTGGACACACTGTTCCATTACGGGAAAGGCATGGAGGACATACTCAGGCACTCGATAGAACTCGGACGCTCGTTCGTTGTCTCGGAATACCAGAAAGAAATCTTCCCTCTGATGCTGCTGATAAAAGGCATCCTGTTTTCCACAATGCGATATCCCGAGGTAAAATACGTAATAGGCCCCGTAAGCATAAGCAGTTGGTATCCGGATCTGTATAAAAGCATATTCGTAAAATACCTGTCGGAAAACTTCGGCAAGCCGGAACTCAGGCGCCACATAGCCCCGGAACACAGATTCAAGAACAGGGCCGACAAAGTAAATCTGGACGACCTGCTTCTGGACAAATGCGACACCATAGAACACACGGACAGATACATCATGTCCCTCAGCAACGGAAGGCTAAGGATTCCAGCCCTCATCAAGAGATACCTGAAAATCGGGGTGAAGGTCATAGATTTCAATGTTGACCCCCTGTTCAATTACTGCGTTGACGGACTGATACTGCTTGACAAGGACAACGTATCCGCAAAAGAACTCGCCCTGCTCCTAAAGGGTGAAAAAGACATAGACTCTTTCATAGAACGATTCTATCGAAAGAGCCTATGATATTAAAGTCCGGAATACGGAACGCTATTTCCTGGCTATGATTCCATCCACAACGGCTGTGAACTCCTCCCTCAACTGATCTGCAAGTTCATCGTGACCGACTGAATAAAGCAGGTCGAGAACGGAGAAATAGTATGTTCTCACCGTATCCATATTGTCCGCACTCACATAATTCAATATGTTGGCACCGAAGAGTTTCACCGACTCAAGCATCTCCTTGCAGAAATCCGTTGCAAGTTTGTCCCCTTTCTCGTCGGCGCCTATTCTGAAATAGGCCGAAATCATGTCAACAATCGCAAATTCATTGACAGTTGACAGATAGATCATGTCCAACGGATATTTGGAAACCGGCACGCATTCAAAACTCATGTCCAGTATTTCCTCCGCCTTGTCGTAATCTCCGGCATTTATGAGTTCATAAGCCACCTTCGAGAAGAACTGGCGTTGCGGCACCATGCCCGAGAAAGTGGAGAGATTCATGTAATCCACGAAATAATCCGCCTTCAGCGCATCCCATTTGTAAACCTCCTTCGTAAGGCGGTACAGGTTGTCGGGATCCGAAAAACCGTCCTCGTAATAAGAAGTATTTGACTTGATAGGCACAAGTTTGTGCGAGAAACCGTCATACTCGAGGTACGAACGCAGCCCGAGCTTCAAATCCCCGCCAAGATTCAGCATGTGGACAGGCCTGTCCCACTGATAATTGGAAAGAAGGTCTATGATTATGAAATCCTGCTTGGTAACAAACACATCCCCGTCAGGAATCTTAAGGACTATCGAGTCTTCAATCCTGTCCGCGTACTTCTCATCCACTATTCCGTATTTGAGGACATTTTCCTTATTTACCGGAATAACGATTTCCTTTGCTATTATGCAACTTACAGGTTTACCGCTCGTCAGCTTTATCTTCATATCGGGATGATTGAAGAGGCGCATCACATCCTTTGCAAGCACAGGGCCTCCCGTCATGTCCTCGACATAGACTACATCGTTAGTCCCGTAAAGGTATTCCTTGCGGGGCGTAGTAAGTTCGATCGCGTCCGAATTGTTGATTTTAGACCTCAGCTGGTCTATGTACCAGTCCGTTCCTAACAAAGAAGTATTTATAATCCTGACATCGTTCCTGATGCCCTCCACCTCCTGGGCGTACCAGAGAGGGAATGTATCGTTGTCGCCATGCGTTATCAGGATGCCGTTCGGGCCTACCGAGTTCAACAGGTTGGAAGCCATCTCCACGGCTGTACGGCGATTGCTGCGGTCGTGGTCGTCCCAGTTTTCACAGCCCATGATTACAGGAACGCACAGGCTTACGGCTACTGCTGCACATGCTGAAACAGTCTTGCGGTTTTTCAGCCACTTGTTGAAAAGTGCATAAAGCGAAAGCACGCCAAGGCCGATCCATATCGAGAACGCATAGAACGAACCGGCATAAGCATAGTCCCTTTCCCTCACCTGCAATGGAGGCTGGTTAAGATATATCACAATGGCTATTCCAGTCATCACGAACAGAAGGAACGTAACCCAGCACCCGCGCCTATCCCTGTAGAACTGATATATGAGACCGGCAAGTCCGAGCAGCAGAGGAAGCATGTAATAATGGTTCTTCGCCTTGTTCTCTACTATGTATGCAGGGCCTTCGCTTTGATCCCCCAGCCTTATCCTGTCTATAAATCCTATTCCGGATTCCCAGTTGCCTGCAAAAGGATCTCCCGACACCTGGCCGTGCAGGTCATTCTGACGACCGGCAAAGTTCCACATGAAATACCTCCAATACATCCAGTTCATCTGGTAATCGAAGAAGAAACTCAGATTGTCCTTGAAAGTCGGTTTTTTATAGTCCGCTCCAGGCACCACCTTGCCCCTGTCTCCCATATATGCGAGATATACATCGACATGGCGATCCTCCCAACTCCACATCCTCGGGAACAGCATCTTTCCCTCCGGAGCATATACGGGTTCAGACGGCGCATCCGTCTTGACATACTTGCCGTCGAGCGGAGTATAGTATTTCTTCACTTTGTATTCCGATGCAGGTGCGCCGAAATACTGTCCGTAAACAAGGGGATTGCTGCCATACTGCTCACGCCCGAGATACCTGATAAGGGTAAAAGGGTTGTCGGGCTGATACTCATTTGTCGGCGTATTGGCCGAAGACCTTATCACTACGATGGAAAACATGGAAAACCCTATGGTAATCGTAGTGAAACAGAGCAGCAGCAGGTTCGCCGTGGCCTTTCCTTTCTTCATCGTGCGGAACAGCCCCCAGAAACACAGTGCGAGCAATGCCACCATGAAGAATACCGCTCCGGTATTGAAAGGCAGCGAGAACGTATTGACAAACAGCAGGTCGAAATATGCAGCCAGTTTCGGCAGCCATGGAATTATGCCGTACAGTATCACGGCAAGCAGGATTACCGAAACCACAAAATATTTCACTCCCTGCCAGAAAGTTATATTGTCCCTCTTTTTGTAAACATAGATGAACACAAGCGCCGGGATGGTAAGCAGGTTAAGCAGATGGACGCCTATTGAAAGTCCCATCAGCAACGAAATCAGCACAATCCAACGGTTGGCATACGGCTCGTCCGCCTGGTCGTACCACTGGAACATCGCCCAGAACACGATTGCGGTGACAAGCGAAGACATCGCATATACTTCCGCTTCTACAGCCGAAAACCAGAAAGTATCTGAAAAACAATAAGCCATGGCTCCTATCGCTCCGGCACCGAATATCGCAATGGACGAAGCCAGGGAATATGTCCCGTCCTGTCCCCGGCCGACAATGCGCTTCGCCAGATGGACTATGGTAAGATACAGGAAGAAAATCGTGAATCCGGAACATACCGCACTCATGGCATTGACAGCCATCGCCGCATTCTCGGGGGATGCGAACATTGAGAAAAACCTTGCAAATAACTGGAATACAGGGTTTCCAGGAGGATGGCCCACTTCAAGTTTATAAGAAGACGCTATGAATTCGCCGCAATCCCAGAAACTGGCAGTGGGCTCTATTGTCAACAGATATACCAAAGAAGATACGGCAAGGATGACTACCGCGATAATCCTGTTGACAAGGGAAAATTTCTTGTTATCCATGTATTCGGTTTTTATTTTTTCATTCAACAAATATGCAAATATAGCAAGTTGTTTTGATTTTTTATAAATTTGTTGTTTTAACACATATCGGCATGGCAGACAACAGTTGGAAAAAGAGGACAGGAGTGGTCTATTCGACAGATCCTGATTTCAAATACACGCAGGAAACGGCAGAAGAACCGGAAACACTCGAACCCGGCAAACAGAAACTGATTATAGGCATAGACCGTAGAAACCGTTCCGGCAAACAGGTGACGCTCGTCAGCGGATTCGTCGGCAGGGAGGAAGACCTTGCCGCCCTCGGGAAGATGCTCAAAACCAAATGCGGAGTCGGAGGCAGCATCAAAGACGGAGAAATCCTCATCCAGGGAGATTTCAGGGACAAGATAACGGCCTTGCTCACCGCAGCCGGATACAAGGCCAAGCGCGGCAACTGATCATTTCGCAATGGCTGAGTCGGACACATCTCTGTATGTTCTGCCCGTGGAAGAAGCATGGGGAGGAAAACTGCACACTGTAACGGAGATACCGGGAAACGCCTCCGCCGAAGAACACATATATGAAGCCCAGTGGAGGGACTCCGCCTGGATACAGGGGACTATTGCCGCAATAATCATTATACTGCTTTTTTCATTAAGAAAAATCGTCACCGTGACTCCCGTGCTTCTGGGAGGTTTCATAAGACTCAAGGAGAACTTCAACATAGAAAACAGCCTCCACATACGCACGAGCAGGAACCGAGTGGCGCTGATTTCCGTAGCATCCATGGCAATAATCTGGGCAAGATACAGGCTGCTTCCGTATGACACTCCCCTGAGCCAAAGTCCGGCCGGCACACTTGCATTCACACTGGCCGCAATACTGCTATGGTGGGCATACAGGGCGGCAGTAAACGCCGTTTTTATCAAGACTACGGGAAAAGAGCGGTCCTATAAGATTGCCGGAGGCACATCATACACCTACTTTACAATAGCGACGGCTCTGACATATATTGCGGCGGCGGCACTCTACATCATAGGGCAACGCGACTATGCCGTGATGCAGAAAGCCATCCTGGCGAGTTTCCTGCTGATATACCTGATATACATTATCCGCGAAATACAGATTTTTGTACAATGTTCACGCTCGGCGTATTCTACTTTTTTGTACCTTTGCACCCTTGAAATAATTCCGGCTGTTGCAGTATTACTTTCCATCATATTGTAAGTAACTGTAACACAGGGATAAAATTTTGGGAAAAGAGGATATGAAAATAGAAAAAATACTTATTGCCCAGCCTGCCCCGGCAAACGGGTCGCCATACAGCGAAATTATTTCAAAATACGGAGTCCGCGTGGATTTCCATCCTTTCTGCAAACTTGAAACCATCTCCGCAAGAGAGTTCAGGGCGCAAAGGATTTCCATTCTCGACTACACGGCCATCGTTTTCACCGGACGGTCAACAATCGATGCATTTTTCAAGATCTGCGATGAACTCAGGGTCACAATCCCCGATTCAATGAAATATTTCTGCGTATCCGAAGCCGTGGCCATGTATCTTCAGAAGCACATAGTCTATCGCAAACGCAAAGTGTTTTTCGGAGACGGCACGCCTTCATCGATAATATCCCTTATAGGGCCGAAGCACAAAGGCGAGAAGTTTCTCATAGCACAGTCGGACAATGCCAGCCACGACCTTGAAAACATGCTCAACGCCGCAGGCCTCGAGACCAATACCGCCGTCTTCATCAAGACAGTGTATGCCGACATGAAGGACATAGACATCCGCAGTTACCAGATGATTGTGTTCTACAGCCCTTCAGACATCAAATCCCTGCTGGAGTCATACCCCGATTTCAAACAGGAGAACATGCTGTTCGCGACATTCGGGAAACCTACAGCCAAAGCGATGGCCGAATGCGGACTGAAAATAGAGGTTGAAGCCCCTACTCCCGAAGCCCCTTCAATCGCCAAGGCATTGAGCCTGTATCTTGCCGGCCAGAACGGGGAATGAACCGGTTCAGCAAGCAAGAACGAATCTGCCTGAAGAGGGATATCGACAAACTCTTCAGAAACGGCAAATATTTTTTTGCCGGTGGTTTCAAATGTTGCTATCTTTACGGGAACGGACATCCTGTGAACAGGATAATGGTCTCCGTACCGAAGAAACTTTTCAAAAGGGCAGTGAAAAGGAACCTGTTGAAAAGACGGATAAAGGAGGCATACCGCAAAAACAAGGCACTGCTGCCTGTCGCTGAAGCAGGATGCGACATGGTGATAATATATATGGGAAAAGATGTACGGCAATCATCCGATATCGAAAACGGAATCAGGGAACTCCTCGGAAAACTCTCGGCGCTCGTATCCGAAATGGAAAACGGCACTGAGAAAAATCCTGTCGTTCCCCCTGATTTTCCTGGTTAGGTTCTACAGAGTCTGCATATCGCCTTTGAAGCCGCCAACATGCAGGTTCACACCTACATGCTCCACGTATGCCCTGCAGGCATTGAGGAAATACGGCCCGTTCAAAGGAGGCTGGCTGGCCGTGAAAAGGATATTGAGATGCCATCCCTGGGGAGGTTCAGGCTATGATCCGGTTCCGTAAAGCGTGGAAGATCCTCGGCATTTGCCTTGTCCTGCTCGTCTGCTCATGCAGCGGCAAGGACAAAAGCAAGCACATCAACTACCGTCTTTCCGGAGAGAACGAACTTCTGGAAGCATTGTCCGCGCTGAAAGAAGCGCCGGACGATGTGACCCTCAATATCTCCATCTGGTACTATTTTACCGAAAGAGGCATGTGGGACAGCGTAATACGATACGCCGCACCTGTATTCCACCGGACACTTTTCTCTCCTGAAAAAGAACAGTTGATGCTTTATTCCGGAGCCTACGCATCGCAGGCATTCATTTTTTCAGAACGTTTCGACTCCCTCGGAACATACCTGGACCGGATAATACCCATATCCGAAGAAAAGGGGGACGATTTCCTCCGCGCAATGGTCAACAATATTGCAGGACTGTATGCAATAAAGATTACCGGCGACTATGCCGAAGCCCTTGAAAGATACAAGCAGGCCCTGCAGGCCGTGCAAAACACCCGGGACACCATAAACCAAAGCATACTGCTCGGAAACATCGCTTCCATCTATTATCACCGCCGCGATACGGCAGGCTACAGATATGCTTCGGAGGCCTACCGCCTGGCTCGTCTTTCAACCGACCATTATTCCATGACATATTCGGCCCTGCAGCTTTCGCAGATGCTTTATCTGAAAAAAGAATACGCCTCCGCCGCAGCATACATGGAAGAGGTGGCCGGCATCGCGACCGGATATCCGCAGTTCCATGCACAGTTCCACCTGCTTCAGGCCAACATGTACGCCGACAGGGACGATTACGCCAAGGCAGAGGATTATTACCGTAAGGCATTGGACACACAGGAACACACGGAACCCGGGGTAATGGCATCCATCCATCTCGATTACGGCAAGATGCTGTGGAAACAGGGTCTATATCTCAAAGGCCATCAACCGTTTTTCCGGAATGTCCTTTTACAAATACATCAACTCATACAGAATCGAGGAAGCCGTGGCGGCCCTTTCCGATGACAGCACCAACATTCCGATGAAGGCCCTTGCCGACAAACTGGGCTACAATTCCCTGTCCGCATTTTACCGTGCATTCCAGGCAGAAACAGGATGCCCTCCTTCAAAATACCGTACAGAAGCAAGAAAATTAAAGATTTCATCCGAGGTTTTTTCCTGATAAATTAATTTTAACCGATAAGGAAAAACATAATTTTGATATTTTGCAAAGTAATGTGACTTTTGTGGAAACGAAATTTTTTAAAACATTCCGATATGAAAGGACACATATTTGCAAAATGCCGGATTTTTTCAACGGCTGTTTTTGCCTCCGCATTACTGGGCGGAGGGCTGTCATCCTGTACGACATTCGACGACAGCGAACTCAAAAATTCAATTGACAATCTTGAAGAGCGCGTAGAAGCGCTCTAGGATTTCTGCGACCAGGTCCAGTCCGACATCGTTTCTTTGCAGGAAATCATTGAGAAACTGCAATCTTCCGTCACTGTTGACAACATAGTCGAAGGCGACAACGGCTATACAATCAATTTCTCCGACGGTACGGAAGTCCCTTCAGGCGCTACTGCCGGATGGCCGTCCGATTCTGTAGAGCAGTGGGGTATCAACACTCCGGGCAATGACGGACAGAACGGCCTGTGGTGGAAAGACCTCGGGACAGAAGGCTCGCAGGACTATCCTGAACTGTGGTGGGAATAAAATCCTTCAAAGCATCTTTATAGCAGTTATCAGATAAAAGGGCCGTGGCCGATGTGCAGGATGAAGAC
>JADIMA010000043.1 GCA_017694945.1 Candidatus Merdivivens pullicola
GCCGTAAGCGTGCCGCTGTCGATAAGTGGCTGTTTTACCACGCTGAGGCTGATGCGGCAGATATAATATATGCTGTATCCTATGATGGCGGCAAGGAAAGTCTGCATCCGCAGACGTTTGTATTTTGAATTTTCGTGTCCGGCTGCTACTTTGTCGGGCGATGCGCCGCTTATCCGGTAGTAGTGTCTGATCTTTTTAAGCATCATTGAAAACAAATATGGCGCAAATATATTCCATATAAAAATATCTGCAAAATGTTTGTAAATTTGCAGAATGCTCAGGAATCAGATAAAATATTGTTTCCCGTTTGTTATGTGCGCGGCCGTTCTGTTGTTGTGCGGCCCAGCATCGCTGCCGGCCGACGTCCGTAAAGCCGAAGGGGATTCTGTTTTTTATCGCATGTATCTGTCCGCAAAGGAAAAAGGCAATATGGAAGAGGCGATGAAAAGCGCGTCTATTTTTTTGGAAAGCATGGACACGTCTTTCGTTTCGCAGGATGCTTCGTCCCTTGCCGTGGAGTTGTCCGAATACTTCGAAGACTGTTTCAAGTTTTCCAAAGCGTTGCAGTGGAGGCTGTTTGCCAGAAAATACCAGCAGGATTCCGATGTGCGGGTGCGGGCGGAAAATGAATACCGTCTCGCCAAACTGTATTACAGGACAGGCCAGTACGACAAGGCGTTCGAGTATGGTACGTCGGCGCAGGAGTTGTTTTCCGAAACAGGCGACAGGGCTTCTCTGCTCAGGTGCGTTAATCTGCTCGGCGCCGTGTATTATGTATGCAAGGACTTTGACAATTCCAACCGGTGTTTCCGCCGTTTCGCTCAAGGTGCCGAAGAAATAAACGATTCTTCGCTGCTTATCATCGCATTGAACAACATAGCGGTTTATACCAATACGGTTTCCGATTCGGCCAAGACCCGCAGCCTCATCTCCCGATGTATCGATTTGTGCAAGGGAATGAATGATACGACATGGCTGTGCAAGATGTATATCAATATATCGGCGAGTTATGTCAACGGCGGTAATTTCAGCAAGGCCAAGGAATCCCTGTCGATGGCCGCCCCTTTCCTCAGCGACATAGAGGAATTCGGGCAATATTATCATTATCTGGGGGTGATTGATTATCTTGAGGAGAACAAGTCCTCGGCAATTGACAATCTGATTGCCGCTGTTTCATATTATGAGCAGGGCGAATTTCCCGAAAGGCAGCAGTCCTGCCTGGAACTGCTGCAGGAACTGTATGCTTCTGAGGGCGATTTCAAGGATGCTTACGATGCCCTTCACAGATATTATGAGATTTCAAGGGATGATCGCAGGGGAGATGCCGTCATTGACCTTTTCCGCGCCAGGGGCGAACTGATGGAACAGTCGAGGCGCGAAGAGCAGATGGCCCGGGAAAAAGACCGTGCTGTGTCGCTGGCTGTCGGAATCTCTTTGGTTGTGCTCATAGGTGCTGTCGGATTCATAGTTTTCAAAAGGAGGGAATACGATATAAGCCGCAGGGAGCAGGAACTCGCCTCCAGGAACGAGATTGCCGAATTCAAGAGGATGTCCCAGTTCAAGCAGGACATGCTTGTTGAAGAGACTATAGGAAACCTCAGCAAACTCGGTACTGAAACCGAAGACGGAGGGATGAAGGCCGAACTCGCACGTATATGTAATGTGTTGAGGGAAACCAAGGATCGGGACGAATGGAAGGAGATGAAAGCATTCGTCCCCAAATTCAATTCGGATTTTTACAAAAACCTCATTCAGGAATTTCCGTCGCTTACTATCAATGAACGTAGATTGTGTGTGTTTCTCAACATGAATCTGACGACAAAAGAAATATCCGACATCACCCGTCAGTCTGTCCAGAGCATCAACACGGCACGCGGCCGTCTCCGGAAAAAACTGGGGATAACAGGTGACACTGTGTCCATACAGGAATTTCTGTCAAAATTCAATTAACCCCCTTGTATAACATTTGGAGGCCGTTGCGGCGGGCATTGTACAAATAATGTACAACTGAAAACGGCATGTTTTTCCGGTTTCAATATATAATTTTGTCCAAAACAATTTAAACTTTTTCACTTATGGACCGAAAACTTTATTTGCTTAACGCAGTAGCGGCTTTGGCCGTTTCAGGTATTTTTGCAGGATGTACGAATGAACCGATTGAACCGGATAAACCGCAGCCTCCGCAGGAAAAGCCGGAATTCGTAATCGAGGATTCGAATTTCAGCGATTTGAGCCATGAAGGGACAACGCTCATGGTAAACTATTATGTGGAAAATCCTGTAGAAGGGGCGCGGATTGTTTTCAATACCGATCAGATAGACTGGGTAGGGGATGTATCCGCCGATGACAACGGTACCATTACTATAGAGGTGCTTCCGAATGATTCGCAGGAGCCGCGCGCCGGGGAAATAGTCGTTTCGTATGTCTATGTGATGAATGATGAAGAAAGCGCACTTTATCAGAGCATTCTGCTCGGGCAGCTTGCCGCTCCGGAACCACCGGTGCCTTTTGTGATAGATATTGATGAAGCCGCTGTCACCCACAATTCGGTTTCTGCCTTTGTAACTCCGTATGATGCTGAAATGACATATATAGTAATGACCGTTGGAAAAGAGTACTACGACATCTATCTCGGTGACGAGGATGTGCTATATACGATGGTGTTGAACCAGTATATTTCAGCGGCAGCCGGCGAGGGCATTTCCATAGAAGATTTTTTTGAAAGGCACGAGGTTCTGAAAACGGGGGAAAGCCAGGTGGTGATAACCGACCTGGAGGCCGAAACGGAATACTATATCTTTGCAGTCGGCATGTCAACATCGGGTGCGCAGTTGTCCGATTTCGTATTCGGGACTTTCACTACTCTTGAAATCCCTGTTGCGCCGTCGGCGTTCGACTTTGAAATATCCATTGAAGGAACCAGCGGTTCGATTAATATCATTCCTCATGATGCAGACTTGTATTATTACGCGGATATCATCTCTGTGAAGGTCTTTGACGAAACGATAATGTACTGGGATGATTATGCCCAGAGCATCATTGACGAGACTGTGGATTTATACATGGGATTGGGCGTATATGACTCTGTTGAGGATATAGTGAAGGACATCTGTTATCACGGAGAACACGAAATGCCGGTATATCTGTTGAGTCCTAATAGCGATTACTATGTATATGCTTTCGGAGTGGGATTCGACGGCCTGGTTTCAACAGAAGTATGTACGGATACATTCACGACCGGTGAAGAAATGATGTAATACAAATTAATTTATGACAGATATGAAAAACAGGATATATTTTTTATTGTCTCTCCCGTTATGCCTTTTCATGGCTGCTTGCGAGCACGAAATCGTCAATGATGGCGAAAAACCGGTAGGGGATTTGAGTTCTGTCAGGATATCGGTGTCGGATGCCGGATTCGCTCCTGCCGGCAAAGAAGACGGCCAGGATGTATATTCCAGGGATTTTAAGGCAGGAGACAAGATAGGTGTGTTTGCAGTGTTGGACGGCGCATTGGTGGAAGGGCAGTCTAACATGTGCTTTACGGCAGCCGACAATGGCAACGGTAGTATTGTATGGACTGCCGAAGGGTCTGTCGGCGCATTTTTCTCAGAGGCTGTTTATTTCGCCTACTATCCTTATGCCGAGGGACTTTCGGCTACTTTTGATTTGGAAGCGGCCGATGCGGCGGCGTTCTTTTCTGAAATGATTTCTTCTTTTGTTCCAGAAAAAGACCAGTGCAAATTGTCTGCTTTCGATGCTTCGGATCTCATGGTGGGCTCTGCCGGTATTGCAAACGGCAATACGGTGGCATTCAGGATGGAACATGCAATGTCTTTGGTGGTAATCGAACTGCCGGTCGAGTATTATTCTTTCGACAATACGGATTACGATATTCCGGATTACGTGCTGGCTGGTTCCGACAATGCCGTATTCGACGGTTTTAGTCCGTATTCAGAAGACGGTTATGTATTCAGGTATATCGTGGACGGAGATGAATCCGTTTCGCTTTCAGGCTCTTATGTCGGGAGTGACGGGCAGGCTCGTTCATGGAATGAGGATGTTGGGCCGCAGGAGGGAAAATACACGGCTGTCGTAGTTGACGGTGGGGTAAATCCCATCAGCCACACCCTGTCTCCCGGGGACTTTTTTCTGGCAGATGGACGACTTCTCTCAAAAGATGCCTCTGCGGGAGAAGTGGCTGCTGCTGATGTGATAGGCATTGTCTTCCAGATTGATCCTGAAAGGATTGATCCGGCCATTGCCGACAGCCTGGGCGGTGCGGCTCATGCCCTTGTCATCGGAACCATGTCCGTGAAAGACGCTCCTGGAGATGCCGGGTATTATCATTGGGGCGTGTCGGGAAGAGATGAGACCCTCATTGGTTTTACTGATATTTTTTCCGGTTACGGGGCTGAATCCAATTTCCGTCTTGCCGACAGGGACATATATGGTTATTCTTACATGCAGGCTTTGAAAACAAGGCGTTCGGAAGACTATCAGGCCGGTGAATATCCGGTATTTGCAGGGGTTGACAGGTATCGCGAAATAGTCGGCGGCCCTGCAGAAAACGCCCCGGCGACTACCGGCTGGTATCTTCCTGCTACCGGAGAATGGTTTGATATCATACGTGCCCTTTCGGGCCTTCCATTAGTTCTTGACGACTCCTTGCAGTTGGCCGGAGACGGTGCTGGACAGTTTTTCTGGACAGATCAGGGAGAAGTAGTGAAAAAAATGAATTCGGCGATGGAAAAAGTCGCTCCCGGCGACAAAGACGAGTTTTTTGTCGGCGGAGCAATCTGGACATCTTCAGTTGCGGACACCGATGCGGCCAGGGCCGTGTCTTTTAACAATGAAGGTTATGTACATTGCCGTTGGGCATGGAAAGATTTAGGCTATTTCGCACGTGCGGTGCTGGCATTCTGATATGACAGGCCGTATCTGACGGCCCGGAATTATTAAAACCCCCCTCGCAGGAAAATGCCTTGCGAGGGGGTATTACAATGATGACGCTTTTGTCAGAATCGCGCTTCTTTTACGGCAGAGTGGCGGTTCAATGTGTGAAACGATGACGGAATGTTTCATTCTGCTGACGGTTTTGGTTCTACAGGCCGTGCGGAGAAGAATGGATGGTTCTGCAATATCTCCGCGTTTTCATCTTCCGTCACTTTTATGTACTTCATGAAGGTTGACTCTTTCCTGTGTCCAGTGATTTTCATGATGGCCAGGGTCGGCACGCCTGCCTTGTAGGCGTTGGTCGCGAATGACCTTCTGGCGGTGTGGGAGGACACGAGTTCCCACTTCTCCCGTGTCACCTTCGTCTCGCCGCCGACCTTCTTCTTGACGACGACGATTCTGTCGTTTATTCCGGCCATTTTGGATATTATTTTCATGTATTTGTTCAGTTTCTGTTCCGGCAGCGGATCAAAATCGTACCTTTCAAGTATTTCGGACACTATCGGATGTATCGGAATGACAGTCCTTGTTGACGTCTTCTTCGTAGATATGGTAATCATACCGTCGCGTATGTTCTCGGATTCCAGCGCGTACACATCGGAATATCTCAGTCCGGTGTACGCACCTATTAGGAACATGTCTCTTGCCTTCCCGTAGGCCGCCACCCGGCGGGGTAGATGCCCGTCAACTGAATCGGGCATGGCCTTTTTTATGGCTTCCTCGGTTATGTCAAGGCTGGCAATCCTTTGCAGTTCCTCCTCCGTCAGATATATGCTGTCTGTCTCTTTCTGTGGAGCGGAAAGGCTTCCGTCCGTGAATGCTCCGCTTACCTGAACCCCCTCCCTCATGGCCTTCCTTGCTGTCGCCTTGACTATTTTTATGATGGAGGAAAAATAGTTTTCAGAGTACCCGTTTTTCATGAACCATCTTTTCAATGCTTCGAACATGCGGGAGTCCATTTCATGGAACGTGCAGTCCGTACCCGTGTCCTTTCCGAACCTGTTTAAGACATTTATGGATAGTTTGTATTGTTTTATGCGGTTTTCCGAATATATTCCCTCCATGACGGGAATGGCTCTTGCTATGTAGTCCTTTATCAAGTACTTCGTCTTTGATGTTTGCTCTCCGAACCTCAGGGATTGCAGTTTTGACAAGAAGTCCTTTTCGGACGGTATCTCGCCTATCCTCTTGAAGTAGTCAACTGTCTTCGCTGCGGCATGTTCCCATATGTCAAGCCGTTCGTTGAGCAGGGAATCTTCCGTGTTCGATGCCGTCACCTTCGCCCGTTTCCTGCGGTCGTTCCAATTCCTTACGGCGACGCTCTCGCCGATGTTCTTCCTGTATTTCTTCCCGAATGCGCTCACAAGTATCGCTATCGGCGAGACCTTTCTGGACTTGTGAACTAATATGAACGTTGTCATTCGTTTGCTCCTTCTGGAAATCCCGAGCCTTCCGTCACTTCATAGTAGTCGTCTGGCCTTTCCTGTATCACCTTCAGTTTCGTGGCTTCCATTATGAACCTGTAAGCCTTTTCCTCCCCGTTGATTTTCATCGGCATGTAAACGCAGAACTGCGTGCCGAGCAGTTCCTCCCAGCTGTTCCTGACTTCAGTCTCGTAGGTTGGACGTATTTCTATTATCTTGTAAGTATGGTATCCGTAATAGTTATACGGGTCAAGACTGTACAATATTACCGGGGTGAATCTTGTCCACCGTATCTGTTGTCTGAGGGAAGTGTGCGGAGGTATGAAGGTGTCGAAGTCGTATGCCGCCCTTGTCATGGAGCCTCCGAATATCAGCGACACTTTTCTCCAGTCTATGACTATGTCGTCTCCAGTTTTGTTATAAAGGTCAATGAACATCAGGTTTCCGACAAATCCCCATGAGGCTGTTATCAGGCTGTCCTCGTATTCTCCGTCAATCGTGTACAGCGTGTCCGCAAGCCTGTTGTCGGTGACTCCCACGAAACTGTATTCGTATGAACCGTAATAGGCAGTTCCGCAACTTGTCATTGCGAATGCGGACATGGAAACTATTAATAAGGCAAGCATTCTTTTCATAATTCCTTTTGTTAGTTATTTGATTTTTTGGTTAAACATTTTTCCTTTTCCTGTTATGACCCATTCGGCGGATACTCCGTAGTCCTTGACGAGGTAGCAAATCCATTCTGGCTTTAGTACGCGGGTTGAGGGGCTTGACTTCACGGAGTTCATGTTCCACCTGTTGATGCCGTGTTCCCTCGTGAACGTCTGCAATCCCCGGATTTTCTTCATTGATTTCAGTTCTTCTATTGCTTGGAAAAACCGTTCGGTTATCATTATCCCTTCGTGCGATATGTTCATGACGGTTTGCAATTTAATATCTTGGCACTATTGCCTTGTTCCCGAAAAACTCTATCACCCTGCATCTGCAAAGGTTGCAGCCCCCGTGGGGGGTTGGTTTTTCTGGAGCAGCCGTTTCTTATTCTGCGAACAATGAAATGATGTTCAGTATGACTTTGCTTGCCTTTTCCATGCTTTCAAGAGGCACATATTCCATTTTTCCATGGAAATTGTGGCCTCCGGCGAAAATGTTCGGGCATGGAAGCCCCATGAAAGAAAGGTTCGCGCCGTCGGTGCCGCCCCTGATAGGTTTGACATTCGGTTCTATGCCTTCCATCTGCATTGCCTTGAATGCTTTTTCCACGATGAAATAGTGCGGCTCAACTTCCTTGCGCATGTTGTAATACTGATGTTTCAGTTTCAATGTCGCTATGTTGCCGAATTTCTTGTTGATATAGTCAACTGCATCCTGGATGAGCCGTTTTTTCTGCTCGTAAAGTTCTATGTCGTGGTCGCGGATGATATAGTTCATCGTCGTCTCTTCCACGCTGCCGTTTATTCCGATTAAATGGAAAAACCCTTCGTAGCCGTCTGTAAATTCCGGACGCTGTTCTACAGGGAGCGGTGCGTTCAGTTCCATTGCGACGAGCATGGAATTTATCATTTTCCCTTTAGCGTAGCCCGGGTGGATGTTCCTTCCCTGAATGTGGATTTCTGCAGCAGCTGCATTGAAGTTTTCATATTCAAGTTCCCCTATTTCGCCTCCATCCATTGTGTAGGCATAACGTGCGCCGAAACGTTTTACATCGAATTTCACTACTCCGCGCCCTATTTCTTCGTCCGGGGTGAACCCTATCTTTATTTCACCATGCTTGAAGTCGGGATGTTCCACGATATATTGTACGGCATCCATGATTTCAGCCACGCCGGCCTTGTCGTCCGCTCCGAGCAGCGTAGTGCCGTCCGTGGTTATTATCGTCTGTCCCGTATATTTAAGCAGTTCGGGAAATTCTTCGGGCCTGAGGGCAAGCCCGTCAACACCTTTCAGCGGGATGTCCTTGCCGTCATAATTGCGGATGATTTGGGGCTTTATCCCGGCTCCCGAAGCATCTGGAGAAGTATCGACATGTGCAATGAACCCTATTGGCGGTATGTCTTTTTCAGTATTTGACGGGATGGTTCCCATCACGTAGCCGTACTCGTCGAGTCCGGCTTTGATTCCCATTCCGTTCAATTCGTCCCTGAGTATTTCAAGCAGTTTCAGTTCTTTTGCAGCGCTTGGCTGGCTTTCACTGGCAGGGTCGGATTGCGTATCGACAGCGATATAACGCAGGAATCTGTCTAACAATTTTTCCATTTTATGATATTTGTTTCTTGTTTTTCTTTAAAATCATCCAAATCATGAATCCCATCAAGGCAATGTAAGGGATTAGCGATACTGGTTCTGCAAATGTACTGCTCCAAGTCTCATTTTTGATAGCGAAATCGGCTCCTGCAAATTTGAGTATCGCGCTTACAACGCCCATGAGTGCGCCGCCGGCAATGAAACCGGATGCTATGAGCGTGCCTTTCTCGCTGCGTGCTTCATTGATTTCCTTGTTTTTGCTTCGGCTCGATACGAACCATGCTATTGCACCGCCGACCAGCAAAGGAAGATTGAGCTGCAGAGGAATGAACATTCCGAGTGCGAATGGAAGTGCCGGAATCTTGAAGACCGTGAGTAGTATTGCTATAACAGCTCCGATTCCGTACAGCAGCCAAGGGGCGCGTCCTCCGTTCATGAGCGGTTCGATGACTGCTACCATTGCGTTTGCCTGAGGTGCTATGAGCGCATCCTCTCCGGTAAAGCCGTATGCTTTGTTGAGTACCATCATTACGCCTCCGACAGTGGCTGCCGCAACAAGCACTCCGAGGAATTTCCAACTTTCCTGTTTTTTAGGAGTAGTCCCTATCCAGTAACCGATTTTCAGGTCGGTCACGAATGCTCCCGCTACGGAGAGTGCGGTGCATACGACTCCTCCTATTATGAGGGAAGCAGTCATGCCGGCTATGCCTTTAAGTCCGGATGCCACGAGGATGATGGAGGCCAGAATCAATGTCATGAGGGTCATTCCGCTGACCGGATTCGAGCCGACTATTGCTATGGCATTTGCGGCTACTGTCGTGAACAGGAACGCGATGACTCCGACAATCAGAAGCCCTACAATGGCGTGCCAAGGATTGGCTACTACGCCGAAGCAGAAAAATATGAATATTGCTATAAGTGCGAGCGCTATTCCTATTACGATGAATTTCATTGAGATATCCCTCTGCGTGCGGAGGGTTTCCTTGTCGGCTGCATCTTTTTTGCCCTTGAATTCACTTACGGCAAGTCCGACGGCGGACTTGATGATTCCTGCCGACTTTACTATTCCTATGATTCCCGCCGTGGCTATGCCTCCGATTCCTATGTGCCTTGCATAGGTTTCAAAAATCTGTTCCGGCGTCATTTGCCCCACTGTCTGTGTCAGGCCTGATCCCATCAGGTCGATTACGTTTCCTCCCCATATCAGGTTGATGAGTGGTATGATGACAAGCCAAACGAGAAAACTTCCGCAACATATTATTAAGGAGTATTTGAATCCGATGATGTATCCGAGGCCGAGGACTGCCGCACTTGTGTTCAGTTTGAATACTACTTTGGCTTTGTCTGCGACTGTCTCCATGAACGGTATGATACGTGTGCTGACAGTGTCGCTCCATGCGGCGAATGTTGATACTGCAAAATCATACAGTCCTCCGATAAGGCCGCTTATAAGAAGCAGTTTGGCGTTCTTGCTGTTTCCTTGTCCGCTTACAAGCACCTGTGTCGTGGCCGTAGCCTCAGGGAAAGGATATTTTCCGTGCATCTCCTTGACGAAATATTTTCTGAACGGAATCAGGAACAGGATTCCAAGTATTCCTCCCAGGAGAGAACTGAAAAATATTTTCGTGAAATCGACTGTCAGTTCAGGGTATTTGTCCTGCAGGATATACAGTGCCGGCAGCGTGAAAATGGCTCCGGCGACTATTGCGCCCGAACACGAGCCGATGGATTGGATGATTACATTTTCTCCGAGCGCATTCTTTCTTTTGAAGGAACTCGACAATCCTACGGCAATGATTGCGATAGGAATCGCTGCTTCAAATACTTGGCCCACTTTCAGTCCGAGAAAGGCAGCGGCGGCGGAGAAGATGATAGTCATGACCAGTCCCCATGACACTGACCATGCATTGACTTCCGGATATGTTTTATAAGGTGAGAGAAGCGGGGTATAAGTTTCCCCTTTCTTCAATTCCCTTGCAGCATTCTCGGGAAGTTTTGTAGGGATTTTTTCTTGTTCTTCCATTATGCACAATTGTGTTAGGATTAATTTGGGATTAATAAAACATTTGCAAACCTACGAAAAAAATTTGATTATCCGCAAAAATACCCCGGCTGTCGATACCCTCCGGTTAAATGCTCCGGACATGGCGGCCTGCATCGTGTAACGGCATGAAGCGCACTAAAGGCCACGCCCCGACTTAACTTTTGTTTATACAACCCATTGTAAATCAGTGATAAATAACACATGTCACGAAAAACAAGTGTGGATTTCAAGGGCTTCCTAAACCCTCAGAATCCACACTTATAAAATATTGTTACAATAGCAATTAACTGTATATAAATATATTGCGACATTTTTAAATTAAGTCGGGGCGTGGCCCAAAGAAGGCGTGCCCGGTTATTCTTCAAGGGGTATTTTTGCGGATAGTCACTAAAAAACGTATAACTTTTTTTTAAATTTTAGTTTAAAAAATTTGCAAGGTTGAAAAAAAGTCGTACCTTTGCAGCCCGTTTGAGAAAAACGGTTGTTCATTGAAATGTTGTGAGAGAAGCAATAGAGGTAAAGAACATCGAGAAGACGAAACGAGATACAACACCGAGACACGAGAAGTCGATTGGAGACGATCGAGGCTCAGTGCGTCGCCGCGCGGAATGCGCGGCGTGCGCGAAGGAACGAGAGAAGGGCACACGGTGGATGCCTAGGCTTCCAGAGGCGATGAAGGACGCGGTAAGCGGCGAAACTCCCCGGGGATCCGCAAACGGGACTAGATCCGGGGGTGTCCGAATGGGGCAACCCGCGCGCCGCAGTGGCGCGCACGCAGCGATGCGGGCGAACGCAGGGAACCGAAACATCCCAGTACCTGCAGGAGGAGAAAGAAAAATCGATTCCCCCAGTAGTGGCGAGCGAACGGGGAGTAGCCCAAACCGGTGCGGTCGAGGCCGCTCCGGGGTAGTAGGGCGGCGCGCATGGCGCGCCTGGCGTCGGACGGGAATGCGGCTGGAAAGCCGCTGACGCAGAGGGTGACATCCCCGTACCGGAACGACGCGGGGGCGCGTTGCGCCGTGCCTGAGTACGGCAGGACACGGGTAATCCGGTCGGAACCAGCGGGGCCCATCCCGCAAGGCTAAATACTCCTGGAAGACCGATAGCGCACAGTACCGCGAGGGAACGGTGAAAAGCACCCCGGGAGGGGGATGAAACAGAACCTGAACCCGTGTGTCCACAAGCGGTCGGAGCGGAGACGCGACGGCGTGCCTTTTGCATAATGAGCCTACGAGTTGCCGTCGCCGGCGAGGTTAAGCGCCTAAGGCGCGTGAGCCGGAGCGAGAGCGAGCCTGAACAGGGCGATAGTCGGCGGCGGCAGACGCGAAACCCGGTGATCTACCCTTGGCCAGGCTGAAGTCGGCGTGACAGTCGATGGAGGGCCGAACCGATGGACGTTGAAAAGTCCCCGGATGAGCCGAGGGTAGGGGTGAAAGGCCAATCAAACCGGGAGATAGCTCGTACTCCCCGAAATGCCTTTAGGGGCAGCCTCGGGAGAGACGCGCGGAGGTAGAGCGACCGATAGGATGCGAGGGCTTCGCCGCCTATCAATTCCTGACGAACTCCGAATGCCGCGCGCTCGCTTCCCGGGAGTGAGTCGCCGGGTGCTAATGTCCGGCGGCGAGAGGGGAACAGCCCAGAGCGCCGGCCAAGGCCCCCAATAGCGGCCTGAGTTGAACGAACGAGGTGGGCCCGCAGTGACAGCTAGCATGTTGGCTTGGAAGCAGCCATTCATTCAAAGAGTGCGTAACAGCTCACTAGTCGAGCGGGCCCGCGTGGATGATACACGGGCATCAAGGCCGCAGCCGAAGCCGCGCGCCGCGATTACGCGGCGGTAGGGGAGCATTGCGGACGGCGTAGAAGCGGTGCCGCGAGGCTCCGTGGAGCGTCCGGAAAAGAAGATGTAGGCATGAGTAACGACAATGCGGGCGGGAAACCCGCACACCGAAAACCCAAGGTTTCCTGATCAACGCTAATCGGATCAGGGTAAGTCGGGTCCTAAGGGGCACCCGAGAGGGGCACCCGATGGCCGAATGGTCAAGATTCCATTACCTCCCCTTCCTGGCCCGAGCGGGGACGGAGAAGTGACACTGCCGCCGTGCGACGGAATGCACGGTTTAAGGGGCGTAGGGGCCGATGGCCCCGACCCCCGAAAGTACCGCGAGCCTTCGGGCGGGCGGAGAGCGCAGGTAAGCATGCTCCCGAGAAAATCCGCTCCGGGTGCGATCAGGGAGGGGGGCCCGTACCGTAAACCGACACAGGTGGGTGGGGAGAGTATCCCAAGGTGCTCGAGTGAGTCACGGCCAAGGAACTAGGCAAAATGACCCCGTAACTTCGGGAGAAGGGGTCCTCGCGAGGGCGAGGCGCAGAGAAGTGGTCCAGGCGACTGTTTACCAAAAACACATGGCTTTGCAAAATCGAAAGATGACGAATAAGGCCTGACACCTGCCCGGTGCCGGAAGGTTAAGGGGGGGCGTGAGCGGAGACGCGGGGCGCCGAACCGAAGCCCCGGTAAACGGCGGCCGTAACTATAACGGTCCTAAGG
>JADIMA010000044.1 GCA_017694945.1 Candidatus Merdivivens pullicola
AAAGGATGGGAATACCGTATTCCATCTCATCTTGCAAGTCGATGATACACAATGCCTATATGCTTGAACGATTTATTTGCGTGTTCGGCATTAAACCGGACACGACATTAATTGACAAAATTTTCAAGGAACTCATTTTATTTACTGCCAGAGCCGCTTAGGCTCGGCTGATTTTTAACGAACTATTGAATAGTATATTTGCATCAACAAAATGATTGTGTTATGTTCATTTTTATGCTGCCGCCCGGTAACCCCCCTGATTCCGAGGAAGAACGTAAAAGCCGTGTTAGAGGTTTTTTAATAACTTCTATTGTTATTGTTGTATTGTATGTTCTTTTGATTGTTCTTTTGTATTATTTGCTGTAGTTAGGGTGTAGTCCTTTTGAACTTTTAATCAAAAATATCTAAAATGATCAAGACTTGCGAGGAAATACTTTTTTTTTCATCAAAAAGTCATGTTATTTAGTATTGCTTTATAACGATTATCCGCAAGAATACCCCAAAAGTTCGGAGGAAATGCCTTCCGGTAGTATGCTCCGGGCATGGCGGCCTGCATCGCGTAACGACATGAGGCACACCCCGGGCCACGCCCCGACTTAACTTTTGTTTATACAACCCATTGTAAATCAGAAATAAATAACATGCACCCCGAATAATAAGTGTGGATTTCAAGGGCTTCAGACCCCCTCAGAATCCACACTTATAAAATATTGTTACAATAGTAATTTGCTATATATTAACGCATTACAATATTTCTGGATTAAGTCGGGGCGTGGCCCAAAGAAGGCGTATCAGGCTATTCTTCTTTGTTATTTGTCCTCTGATTTCAGACTGAACCGCTTCCGACATACCGAGAATCTGCTATAATGATTATCCCGGACAATGAATCCCTCCTGCGCCAAGCCAAAGGCTGTTCACGAGGTGCGGATAGGGCAAAATCATTCTCCGGCGCCGAAAGAGAGCAGGAAACGGTACGCCACAAGATACTTATTCAGACGCTTGAGATCCTTTTCAGTCACCTGTTTCAGACGAGAAAGATCCATATTATCCTCAAGGTCATGAATTTTCACGGCACGTGCAATAGAGTTGAGACTGCAACGACGCACATAATCCGAATATTTTTCATCCTCGTAATGTGTGAGTGAAATCACAGCCTCGACAATGTCCCTGGGGAAACCCTCGGAAAGCAGCCGCTGGGGAGTAATGTCCGAATCCTCTATGGTATCATGGAGCAGCGCTACCACACGCTCCTCGTCTGTCTTGCACCGGCAGGACACCCTTATAGGATGGAAAACATAGGGCGCGCCGGCCTTGTCCGTCTGTCCGGAATGAGCCTCGACTGCCAATTTCAAGGCTTTTTCCAACAACTCATTAACAGATTCCTTGTCCATGGCCTATAAACCTAATTCAACCTGAAAGCGCATCATCCACCTGTCGTAATCTGGATTTAGAGGATTCAGAAAATAATTGTAAGAAATATCAAACTGAATTTTCAGACTGTGCCCTATCAGATACCGGGTTACTCCTAAGGTAGTCTGATTCTGGCGGCTGTAATCCGCCACGCCCGCAAGCCGTTTATCCGCAAATATGGTCGAATTCCTTGCAGCCACCTCCCATTTTCCATCAAAAAGATAACTTGCCTGGACATTCAGGCCCGAACCGGAAAACACATAATCGCCGCTTCCATTGAAAAACGGGTCGGCCACATACCTTCCCATATAGTCTATGCAGGCGGCAAAACCCCTGTACTTTACAATGAAATCAACAAAATATGAATTAATATCCTTATACTGCCCATCAGGCATTATTCCGCCTTTCGTGCCTTGAAGCCGTTGCGCATTGTCATTGAAATGATAAGCGCCGGCAATCATCATCTTCACGCTCTGTTCGTGAGCGACATCGCCTTCCATCAGTTCCCCGTTCGCATGAAAACGCCCGAAAGGATACAGTTCAAGCCTTCCGGTATAAGCAAAGCCGGCGATGCTTGACGAATTCCAGTTGCGTCCGTCGCCGAGAGTAACGGAGCCTTTTGCCGAGAGGGCGAAACCGTCAAGGCTTCCGTAGTTGTATTCGCCGAAAAATCCGAAATCCCTGTCAACGTTGAACTCGCTGTTCACGATGCTCCTGTCAACGAACTGCAGGGCGCTTGAAGAGTTGACACGGGCGCGGTTGGCCTTTATCTTGGTCTGTCCGAAACCTATGTTCCAGGCGGCATTGTGCCTGTAATACACGATAGCGTCGCGGATTATGTTCATATTGCCGTTCGGAAGCACGGTCGCATCATAGCCTGAAAAACCGAGTTGTATCGAATAAATGACTTTCGGGGATAAAATATACCCGTCGAAGCGCAGCCTCAGGCGTTTGACCTGGGCCTCCGTCTTGGTAAGCCCGAAATCCGGCCCGAAAGAAAGCCCGACCATATTCTGCATCCTGAAACGCAGAGTCATCTCATACATATTGTTTTTCGGACGGAAAGTTATACCCTTGCCCACCTCGATATTCGGAAGGTTTTCAAGTTGAGTCAGGAGTTCTTCCCTGTTGTCCAGCGAATCTGCAATATAGGACTGCAACCAGTCAAGATCTTTTTTCCCGCCCTTTTCCTGCGCATACGTAAATACAGGGACGGACAAAAAGAAAAAAGCGGCCAGTAAAATTCTGCTCATGAATTATAAAATATAAAAAAGATGCATAATCAAATTTTCCGCAAAAATATTAACGAAAAGCAAATAGTCCGAATAAAAGGCATTACAATATCATTACAAAACACATCCGCCACATTTTTCGGGATTTTTCCGTAAATTAGCAAAAATTTTTCAAACACTATGGCACGACTCGACAGATATCTCCTCCGTACAGTTTTCATTTCAATACTTGCATGCATGTCACTCATAACGGCCACGGCATCTCCCGACAGCAAACCGTTCGTCATACCGGAACTCAAATCATGGGAGCCCCTTGAAGGGAATTTCCATTTTGAAGGCAAACCGGTCATCTGCATCCCGGCAAAAGACACCTCTTTATTCAATATAGCAAAGATGTTCTCGGATGACTGGGAAACGATGTTCGGGACAAGGCTGCAAGTAAGAAGCAGGAAAGGCGACATCATATTCACAATAGAAGAGGACGCGCATCTCGGGAAAGAAGGATACAGGATAACCATTTCGGACGACATAACGGTCTCGGCCCCCACTCCGGCAGGAATCTTCTGGGCCACGCGCACCCTGCTCCAGATAGCCGACGGCACCGGTGGCAAGAGCCTGCCGAAAGGAGTGATTACCGACTGGCCGGATTATGCCATCCGGGGATTCATGATGGACTGCGGCAGGAAATACATTCCAATGGACTATCTCCGCGACCTGATACGCATCATGGCCTACTACAAGATGAATACATTGCAGGTACACTTGAACGACAACGGCTTCAAGCAGTATTTCGGACAGGACTGGGGAAAGACATACGCCGCCTTCCGCCTTGAAAGCGAATATTTTCCCGGACTGGCAGCACAGGACGGATTTTACACAAAGGAAGAGTTCATTGACTTCCAGAGAGAGGCGGCAGGAATGTATGTTGAAATCATCCCGGAGATAGACGTACCGGCACATTCGCTCGCACTCACAAGGTACAGGCCTGAAACAGGCAGCAAGGAGTACGGCATGGATCATCTCGACCTGTTCAAGGAAGAGACTTATTCATTCGTTGACTCATTGTTTACGGAATACCTGGGAGGCAGCGAGCCTGTGTTCATCGGACCCAAAGTCCATATCGGCACGGACGAATACAGCAACAAGGACAAGGAAGTAGTTGAAAAGTTCCGTGCATTCACCGACCATTACATAAGATTAGTCGAAAGTTTCGGGAAACAGGCCGTTGTATGGGGAGCCCTGACGCATGCCGACGGCCATACTCCTGTCAAATCCGAAAACGTACTCATGAACGCATGGTACAACGGCTATGCGGATCCCAAAGACATGGTAGAACAGGGCTACCGGCTGATAAGCATCCCCGACGGCTATGTTTACATCGTACCGGCGGCCGGATATTACTATGACTTTCTAAACGAGCGTTTTCTGTACGAGTCATGGACGCCGGCCCATGTCGGTGAAACGGTATTTGAAGAACGAGACCCCTCGATTGCCGGAGGAATGTTCGCCGTATGGAACGACCACGCAGGCAATGGAATCTCAGTCAAGGACATACACTACAGGCTTTTCTCCCCGATGCAGACCCTTTCCGTTAAAATGTGGACCGGAGAAAACACTTCCATGACATACGATGAATTCGACAAGGCCCGCAAAAATACGGCAGAAGCCCCGGGAATCAATGTAAACGGGCGCATCGGCGATACGACAGGACGCGTATTGTTCATGGAAAAAGTCAGACCGGGACAGAAAATGCCGTATAACGAAATAGGCTATGACTACACCGTAAGTTTCACGATTGAAGGCCGCGACGAAATGCCCGGGACCGAACTGTTCCGCTCCGACAATGCTGTATTCTATCTGTCAGATCCGATAAGCGGAATGCTGGGGTTTGCAAGGGACGGCTACCTCAACACATTCAGGTACAGGATCCGTGAAGGGGAAAAAGCCGAAATAACCATCTCCGGGGACAGCAAATCCACGACCTTGACAGTAAACGGAAAAGTCATCGACAGGCTCGACATCGAAAAACGCTGGTACGACGAAGGCAAGAGCACAATGTATTATGTCCGCACCCTCGTTTTCCCGTTAAAGACCGCCGGAGACTTCAAAAGCAGGATAACCGGGCTTGAAATCCGGAACCATTGAAAGACTGTTTTTTGGAAATCGGAAAATTTTTTTCTATTTTTGTGAGGAACTACTTACTAACTACCATGATCAAGAGAATTAAAATTGCGATTATGGCGCTGTGGATTGCTTTCGCAGCGTCAGCGGTTTTTTCCCCACCGGAAGCAGCCGCATCCTGCAGGCTTTCACATGACGGTGCGACAGCCGTAACCGTGAAAGACTCTGTTACGATTTACTTCTCTCTGGACTGCACGGACATTCTGCCTTATCTCAAACAGAATGAAGGCATGATGGACGGCTTCATGGCGGCATTGAACGAAGCATGGACATCCGGCAGACTGAAAACTGTCGAAATCCGTGCTTTTTCCTGCCTCATAGGCACCGAGGCCAATTGCCGGAAAGTCGCAGACCGGAGAGCAGACAATCTTGCTTCTTACATTGCCGGACAATCCGGAATCCCGAAAGAAACAATAAGCATCGCCGAAACGGACATAGCATGGGACAAACTTTACGACATGGTAAGCCGGGACTCGTCGATGCCGGGAAAGGATGATGTCCTGAAGATCATCAAAGAGACCCCCGTTTTCATTTATGACAACGACGGCAAGATTATCGACGGGCGCAAGAACCGTCTCATGGAAGTCGGAGAAGGCGAAGCGTTCCGCTACATGCGCGACGGATTTTTCCCTGAAATGAGGTACGCCGCCGCCCTTATTCTGACAGAAGAGCCTGTCAAGGCAACAAAAGAAGAGCCTGCACGACAGGAGCCGACTGTAGAACAAGAGCCTGTTATTGAAGAAGCACCGGTAATCGAGGAAGAACCGGTCGTCAGGGAAGAACCTGTAGCAGCAGAAGAAATCATCGAACCTGAGATTTTCGACTCCAAAGTGCTGATCAAGACCAACATCCCTTACTGGGGGCTCGTTGTTCCCAACCTGGCGGTAGAGGTCAAACTCGCAGACCACTGGTCTCTTGACATCCCTGTATTCTACAGCCCGTTCACAGTCGCCGACAATTACCGTTTCAGGACTTTCACGCTTCAGCCGGGAGTAAGGTACTGGCTCAAGCCGCAGATGAAAGGACATTTCTTCGGAGTACACGTAACGGGAGGAATGTACAACATCTCCGTTGACAAGAAGTACAGGTATCAGGACACCGACGGAGTATGGGGTGCAGGAATAGACTACGGATATGCGCTCGAATTCTCCAAACACTGGGGAATGGAGTTCAATATCGGAGTAGGCTACCTCTGGACGAAGTACCAGACCTACTATAACGTTGAGAACGGTGCTCCGTGCGGAATATCCACCCACAACTATTTGGGAGTGACCCGTCTGGGAATCTCATTAATCTACAAACTGTAAAGGAGGGCTCGGCATGAAGAATTTTATCAGACTTGCATTGATTGCGGCGGCGCTTGTTCCGCTTGCAGCATGCGTACACGAATATCCGGAAGAAGGCAAGGAAATCGACCCTACCGAAATCGGCCTCACCCTGGAACTGAGCACCGACCCTTCGATAACATCCGCATCCGTTTTCTCGAAAAGCGGGGAAACCGCGCCTTATGTATATTTCGTAATTGAACTTTACAAGGACGACTATACGGGAGAACCGGCAGTCCGCCACGAAGAGGGAGCGATAAGGAACAGCGACGGCTCGGCTTCTTTGACAGTCACAGTTCCGGTACATGCCGGCAAATACCGTCTTGCAGCATTTGCCGCATGCGTCGAGGATGAAACAGGCTCCGGATGCATCTACAACCTGGACGACCTGGGCGACATTTCGTTCGCTTCCGGAGAATATGCAGGTTCAACCGCCCTGAAAGAATGCTACGACCTTCGGATGGACATAGACTTGTCAAACAGTGAATGGCATTCGGAAGAAACTGTTTCTGGCGTGCTTTCAGCACCGGTAGGCAGACTTGAAATCATCTCCGAAGATGCCGCCGACTTCGTAACCAAACTCCAGACATCGGTTGGACAGGCCGCCAATGACGAAACGTTCTGGGAAGATTACGAACTGAGATGGGACTACGCACTGTATTCCCCTGTCGGATACAACGTTTTCACAGGAATGCCTGAAGATTCCGAAACGGGAATAGGTTTCCGTTCGGACATCTTCCCTCTTAATGAAAACGAAGTGCTCATGGGCTATGACTACATTTTTGTAAACGGCGAAAAAGCCGGTGTGAACATAACCCTGGGTCTGTATGAAAGGGCGACCGGGAACTTGCTCAACACGTATTCCGGACTTACTGCAGATATTTTCAGAGGCGAAACCACTGTGATCAGAGGCGACTTCCTTACTACCAACCAGGGGTCGGGAATCGGCATCGATCCGGGATTCGATGGCGACATTGACATCACTTTGCCTGATTAACCCATTAAAAACGGATATCATGAAAACAGACATAAGAAAATATTTGTTCGCGGCAGCCACGCTGGCACTTATGCTCATCGCGACCGGCTGCGAGAAGAAGGCAGGGATGCCTGGTCAGGCGGAAGGAAATGCGGTTGAAACAAGCATCTGCGTGAATATGCCGGACTACGGAACGGATGTAAAAAGCGATGCGGTACCGGGCGATGCCTCTTACGTAAACCGCTGCGTGATGCAGGCGTTCATCGTCAATGAAGACGGCAGCCTTTCCGCATACGGAGACAGGCAGACTGCGACCGTAACCGGAGGTAAGGCGGATTTCGGGAAAACAGGTTTTGTCTCAGGATACGACTATAAAATCGTTTTCTGGGCCGATTATACCGAAAATGGCCTTGAAGACTATTTTTATGACTGTTCGGCCCTTCCAGAGGTAAGGCTTGCGAACGAAAACGACATCGCCTTCAACAACGACAGGGCGGACGGCTTCTGCGGAGTCTATGAAATCCTTGCTGAAGAAGGTATCCCGCAATCGATTGCCCAAACGCTCAAAAGACCTTTCGCGATGCTCAATTTCTTCTCTTCCGATTCCGCCGACGATGAAATGTTAGTAATGTCATCAGGCGCATTCGACATCGGACTGCCTGTCGGACTGAACATCGTTACAGGTGAAAACATTTTTAGCGGAAACGTAATCATAGCCGAACCTGCAGCTGTTCCTACAGCCGTTTCGGACAAAGGCGAATATCTCGGATTCTGCTACATTTTCGCCCCTGCGGAAAGCCAGTACATGCTTCCGGCATTCGACATCGCGTTTTTCGACAGTGAAGGCAACGACAGCTATATGGCATCCCCGGTCGAAGCGAACACGATAGGGATACAGGCCAACGTAAGGACAAACATATCGGGCATACGTCTGATTACAAGAATATAAACCAACTACCATTAATAATCAAACTAATATGAAAAACAGAATTTTTGTTTATCTGCTTGCATTAGCAACATTGGCTCTCGGCATGTCATCATGCGTAAGAGAAGAATTGTCCGGCAACGGAGCACCTACAGAGGTGACCGTTTCCGTATCGCTTCCTGACGGCATAGTTGTCAAAAGCGATGAAAATCCCGGCGACGGCACAGTTGCAAACCGCTGCATACTTGAAATTTATGAAGAAGGCGAACTCTATGGGGAAAGGATGTACGCCGACATTGACGCGATGGGCGCGGACTTCACCATACGCCTTATCACCGGCCGCACATATTCGTTCGTATTCTGGGCGGACTATGCTGAAGGCAGCGCCGGAGAAGGCTTTGAGGACGCATATTACAACACATCCGCAGGACTTACCGACATTACCGTCAATGCAGACGCCTATGTGAACAATTCGGACAGGCTTGACGCTTTCTACGGAAGTTTCAGCCAGAAGATAGAAGCCGGAGTCGAGTTGAATTTCAACCTCACCCGTCCTTTCGGCCAAATCAACATTTACACTCTTGATCTCGCATCGATACCTTCCAATGTAAATCTTGCAGACGTAGTGGCAAGGGTAAGTTTCGAACAGGTACCGGCAGGCTTCAACGCACTTGACGGCAGCATCAGTTCAGAACGCATCTCCCTCACCCCTGCATCCTTTGCAGTTCCTGTAAACTTCCCTGCACCGGGCGAAGCACCTGCAGCAGAAGCCCAGATAAGTTTCGACTACCTCTTCGCTTCCCCTGAAGAAGGCAAAACACTTGTAAACTTCACTCTCGAACTGGAAGAGAACGGCAAGGAACTCTGCTCGGACTATGAAGCATACGGCATCCCTATGCGCCAGAACTACAGGACACATGTAAAAAACAACTTCATCACTAAAGGCGTTGACATCAGCGTCAGCATCGACCCTATTTTCAATGAAGAAGGCGACGAACCGGGCCCTGACCCTGAAGCACCTATCGAGGCCACTATCGCAGAATTCCTTGAGGCAGAAGTCAGCAACGACGTATGGTATCAGTTAAGGGGTGTCATCACCAGCATAGCCAACACCACTTACGGCAACATCAACATAGAAGACAAGACTGGCGAGGTTTACATTTACGGCCTTACTGCAACCAAGCAGGAAAATGGCAACGACAAATCATTTGCAGAACTCGGACTTCAGGTTAACGATACCCTTACTCTTGTAACGCTCCGTGGGGAACACAACGGAGAACCTCAGGGAGGCGGTTCCGATTACCCTGCATATTACATCTCGCACGTAAGGCCTGAACAGCCTGAAATCCCTGAAGGAGACCCTACGGCGCTCATCATATCCGAATATTCCGAAGGAACAGGTTATAACAAATTCATTGAAATAACCAATGTATCCGAAGGGGAAATAGATCTCGCAGCATATCTGCTTCGCATCTATACCAACGGTGCGGAAGACAACTATACCGAAGCACAGTTGGAAGGAACCCTTGCCGCCGGTGCATCCAAGGTATATACACGTGAAGACGCCGACCTCTCGCTCCTTCCTGAAGGCATCGATGTAGAGACAATCAGCAAACAGGTAATCAACTTCAACGGTAACGACCCTATGGCCATAATCTGCAACGGCGAGATTGCCGACATCTTCGGAACGCTCGGAAGCAGCGAAGATTTCGCCAAGGATGTTACTTTCAGGCGCGCATCGAGCGTCACAGCCCCTTCAAACACATACAAACCGGAAGAATGGGAGCAGTTTGACATGACCGACCTCAGCGGATTCGGCTCGCACACCTTCGGACAGGAACCTCTTGAACCTATCACCTTTGTCGCATCTGCCGCAGGCGGAAACTATTACGGAACAATCAACGGCACCGAATACTACAACTACAATGTCGTATTCTCCGACGGTTCCGGCACTACATACACATTTGACATCTATGGTGATGCTCCGGCTACAAGCGGAATGACCGTAACCCTTCCTAACGGAACATATTCATTGAGCACCTCCGCAGACCAGCAATACACATTCTATTCGGAAAAATCATTCATCACCGATGAAGAGGGCGCTTCTGAAAACTTCACCGAAGGCACCCTTACTATCGACCCTTGGCAGACCATTGGCGAACTCAAGATAGGAGAACAGGAATATATCCTCATTTTCTACAGCGAGATAAAGCTTGAAAACCAGGGACCGGTTGAAGCCCCGGTAGGTTTTGAAAATGACGTGAACATCGATTCACCTAAAGCGTACCTTACCTATAATTCAGTCAAGGGAAGCCTTTACAGTTTCCGTATAGAGCTGAACGGCTTCAATACCGGAGGCTATAATGCATATCTTGACCTCATCGCTCAGTTGGATGCAAACGGGCATATAATGCCAGGCACATACAACGCAGGGGAAAACGCTGAAGCCTTCACTCTCATGATCGGTGAAAACAGAAGTTTCTGCAACTATACCGATGAGAACTACATGCAGACAAATGCGATGATTACCGGCGGTTATGCAACAGTTTCCGAATCAGGCATTGAAGTAAACGTAACAGTAGAAGGAGGCTCGACTGTAACTTCGACATACAGCGGCAGCATTGACTACGACGCCATGTTGAGCAATTCCCCACGCTTCCCGAGTGCAGGCTCAAACACAGGCGGTAATGTAGATTTGTCATACAACGAAGCTACCAATGCATATGGTAACATATATAGCGATTGCTGGCATATTACCATAGCACCTACTTACATATTCGAAGGCCCGGCTCTTTATCTTGACCTGATTACTGGAAAAGCATCAGAAGAAGGCATTGGCGGAACATATTCATGTTCTGACAGCGGAGAAGCAGGGACATTCCTCCCTGGAACCGCATATATCAACGGCAGCGACTTTGACAATTGGGGCACTGTTTACTACTATTGCCGCAACGCATTACATTCAGGTACTTATGCAACAATAAGCGATGGTACGATTACAGTTACCCAGCATAGTTTCGAGGTAATCAATGAATGGGGAGACAAGGAGGTCGTTTGCGACATTGAACTAAACGGTATCGACCCTGAAGGCAATACCATCCATGTCGTTTATGAAAATCTGACTATCTCGGTTTACGACAACTCAACATCCGCATTTTACAGCAACTTCTAAGGCTTTTTGCCATTAACTAAAAGCGGCTCTTCAGTCAAAAGCGACTTGAGAGCCGCTTTTTTTATGATTATCCGCAAAACACCTTTTGAAGAATAACCGGCACGCCTTCTTTGAGCCACGCCACGACTTAACTCAAACGCATCGTTATATATTGATATACAATAAATTACCATTGTAACAATATTTTATGGGTGTGGAATTTGAGGGGTTCGGAAGTCCTTGAAATCCACACATATTTTTCGGCACATATATCGTTTATTATTGATTTATAATAAGTTGCAAAAATAAAAGTTAAGTCGTGGCGTGGCCTTGCTTATACTCATAGGCACTTTCCGGAACTCTCGAGGCATTTTTGCAGATAATCGTATTTTCCCCACCGGCCGCAAACGGCAAAAAATATGACGGACCGGCATTCGCCAGCCCGCCATTTGATCCCCCCTATTCAGGACATGGTTACATTGCTTTTTCCAGCACCATGCGAACATTGCCTGAAGCATCACGCAGTTCTATGTGGTTCTCGTCTGTTGACACATAGCCTTTCACTTCCCTGAGTGCCGGAAGGAACATCTCCTCGACGGACATGTCCGGACACATCATCATGGTGGTGCCTATTGCCGTGAAGTCCGCTACGGTAGGATCTTCTCCAAGCCCCATGCGGCCTACAAGCCTGTTACATCCCGCACATCCGAAGATTGAAGAATCAGCAGGAGAGAAACCTATGTATGCCCTGTTCTGCAAAGAGTCTGCTACGATGCGCGTGCCGTCAATCTCTACGACATTCCATTCTCCTGAAAGTTCAGTCCACGCCCCGGACTTGTTGCCGGAACAACCTGCCATAACGGCAGCAGCCAAAACGGCCAAAATGATTTTATACATAACTTTATTTTTTTTAAAACATGCGAAAATACTGAATTTCCCGGCATTCTCCTAATAAATTAGGATTGTCCGTTCAAAACAGGAGATGTATTTTTGCCGCATGAAAAAAATACTTGTTTCAGCATTACTGCCGTTTATCGCACTGTCCTCAGCACAGCCGCTTCGGGCAATGTCCAACGAGCCGGAAAAGACCATCAGAGATACAATAAGCCAGAGCGTTGTCACAGGACAGGCAAGGATTGACTTCCTGAACGAGGGGCGTACAGTGCCGGTAACGAAAGTATATATGAAGCAACTTGAACGGGAAAGGGCCACCGACTATAAAGACTTATCGGGAACAGTCCCGAATCTGTTCATACCCGAATATGGCTCCAAGATGACATCTTCCATATACATCAGGGGATTAGGGGCCAGAATCGACAATCCTGTAATGGGAATATATGTCGATGGGATCGGATATTTCAACAAAAACGACTTCGACAGCGAATTTTTCGACATACGATCAGTGGAAGTCTTCAGAGGGCCGCAGGGAACACTTTTCGGGCGCAACACCATCGGAGGGATAATCAACATAACGACACTTTCCCCTCTTTCATACCAGGGAACGAGAGCGCATGTCGGATATGGAAACGGGAATAGCCTGGAAGCCGGGATTTCGCACTACGCCGGAATCACGGAGGATTTCGGCATAAGCGCCGGAGCATACTATCGTCACAGCGACGGTTTTCATACCAACAAATATGTCAAGGAACACCCTCAATGGAGCCAGACTTACCATTCAGGGGCATGGGCCGATCCGGCACTGTGCGACTGGTCTGACGAGGCGGGAGGAAGAATCAAGGCTGAATGGCGGCCCGACGGACGCTCGCACATACACAACACATTATCTATAGGATGGCTTGAGCAGGGAGGCTTCCCGTACAGGATTCCGGGAAACGAAGTCGAGTATAACGGATTCTGCGGATACCGCCGGATGAATATATCTGAAGGCCTCGGTTACTCCTTCATTCTCGGGGAATACGCCTTGTCGGGAACCACTTCATACAGGTACGGCAATGACAGGATGGACATGGATCAGGATTATCTTCCCCTATCCTACTTCACCCTTGTACAGCAGCAGGAAGAACATTCAATATCACAGGAAATCATACTTAAACCCGGCGAGAGGAAGGAAAACGGCTGGGACTGGATTTCGGGACTGTCTTTTTTCCATAAATCGAACACGATGTCGGCTCCAGTCACATTCCTGCATGACGGAATCGACGAACTTATACTCGGAGCCGCCAATGCCGGAATCGGCTCTGTTTTTCCCGGACACGGCATAGACATAAGACAGGACAGTTTCATAATGAACAGCGACTTCAGGACAGCCACTACAGGAGCCGCACTGTACCACACATCCTACTACAGCATCGGAAAATGGACATTCGAAGCAGGAATCAGGCTTGATTACGAGCATATCTCTTTCAGATACGACTCATCTACGGCCATAGATTACATGTTCACACTCACAATGGATGAATACAAGCCTCTTGAAAGCACCCTGAAAGGAAAGTCGTCTCTGGATTATATTGAAATACTTCCGAGAATAGCGATAAGGTACGGAGACGACAGGCTCGGGGCGTATGTCTCGGCCTCAAAGGGATACAAGGCCGGAGGCTTCAACACGCAACTTTTTTCTGACATACTCAGAAACCGGTTGTCATCCGACATGATGGCCGACCTCGGGATGCCGTCAGGCGGGGACAACGATTCTGACATAGAGAATGTAATCACTTACCGTCCTGAAAAATGCTGGAATTTCGAGATAGGAGGCACAGGAAGTTTTCCGATAGGACAGTCGCTGCTGCAAACCGGCGTAACGGCATTCCTCATTGAGACGACAGACCAGCAATTGACGGTTTTTCCGGAAAAAGGCACCGG
>JADIMA010000045.1 GCA_017694945.1 Candidatus Merdivivens pullicola
ATGATTATCCGCAAAAATACCCCCTTGTATGGGGGGCAGAGGCGTGCCTTCTCCGGCCAGAAAGCACGCCAATGTGTTCCGCAGTGCATTCTGGGAGGGGTAGCCGTGCTTTTTACGGTCAGAAAGCACGCCTGTGCGCCCGAGGCCACGCCACGACTTAACTTTTGTTTATACAACCCATTGTAAATCAGGGATAAATAACATACACTCCGAAAAATTAGTATGGATTTCAAAGGCTTCCTAAACCCTCAGAATCCACACTTAAATATATTGCGACATTTTGAATTAAGTCGGGGCGTGGCCAAAAGAAGGCGTACCCTGTTATTCTTCAAGGGGGTATTTTTACGGATAATCGTATTTATTTTCCTACCAGCACCACTGCATAGGCTTCGCAGCCTTCGCCCCGGCCTACGAAGCCCAGGTGTTCGGTGGTAGTGGCCTTGACTGAGACGTTTCCTGTTTCTATCCCCATGACGGCGGCCAGAGATTCACGCATCCTGTCTATATGAGGTGCGAGTTTCGGGGCCTGCATGGCTATGGTGATGTCGGCGTTCACAACATGGTAACCCTTTCCTTTGAGGATGTCCATTGTCTTTGACAGCAAAATCTTGCTGTCTATTCCCTTGAATGCTTCCGACGAGTCGGGAAAATGTTTTCCTATGTCTCCGGCCGCCACCGCTCCAAGCAGCGCGTCGCACAATGCATGAATGGCCACATCTCCGTCCGAATGCGCCACGCACCCGAATTCCGATTCGATTAGAACCCCTCCGAGTACCAGCGGCAGCCCCAGGGCGAGGGCGTGCACGTCATATCCGTTGCCTACTCTTAAATCAGTCATGATTTTCTGAAAAAAACAAAGATATAAAGAACCGCCGAGTAAAACAAATGGACTGTGTCGTTGCTCGTGGGGCTACCTGCCAAGCCGGACAGTCGCACTCTCCCCCCATTTGATTCCCGGGCGCATGCCGGTGTTCCACAGGCATTCCCTCGCTGTCAGCAGCCTTGTTCCGGTGTCTATCGTGACAACTATGAACGACAGGAGGGTTTCGTCCTCTGAGGAGTACTCTCCTTTCATCGGGGAATCGACCCTGAAAACAGGTAGCGAAATGCGGCCGTCAACCCCTTTCCATGTGTAAAATTCATTGTAGTTGCAGTCCCCGTGAAAATATGCCCTGATTTCGGGATGGTCTGCGATGAAATCCTCGAGTGCCCGCCAATTCCCTTTCGGCCTGGCATCCGTGTCCCTTACGGTGCAGGTGTCGGAAAGGAGGTTCTGGAAACCGTCTTCGGGATTGATGTCATTGGGTTTGCGCGGGTTGGTAAAATGTTTGGCTTCGGCTTCCGGAGGGTCGTGGGTGAAGAGCAGTGTCGGTAGGCCGTCGTCTCCGAGGGAGTCTTCGTACCATTCCCTCATCGTAGCATCCGGCCACATTCCCATGAAAACGAATCTGATGCTGTCCGTGACGAAAGCAAAATGTGTCCTGTTGCAGGAATAATCGAAATCTTCCGGGGTAAGGAGAGTGTCCGGAGACATCATAATGTTGTATATTCCGACGGCGCTTGACGGGTCGCGTTCAGGTTCCAGAGGTTTGGTGTAGCCTATTGCGTTTGAGATGTCATGGTTCCCGGGAACGAGAAAGAGCGGTGATACCCCCTCCCAGTCGCTCAGGAACTGCTGCCATGAAGCGTTTGCAGACTGTACCCCATCTTCCATCCTGTTGGCTATGTCCCCTGTACATATTACGAAATCAGGAGTGCCGAACATCTTTCCTTCGTCGATACCTCCGTCCGGGGGCAGGGCGGTGTGTTCAAGAATCCGGAATGCTTCCAGCATGGCGCGGCTTACGGAGTCCGCACTGACGGTATCTCCCCTGAATTCGCGTTCAAGCCCGTAATGTACATCGGAGCAGTATATAAAATGGATTTTCCTGCCCTCTGTCCGGGACGGACATATCGACAGGAAAATCACGGTCAAAAAGAGGAAAGTTTTCTTTACCATTCAATCTTTTCACTGAGTTTTTCGACACCTTCGTTGCTCTCGCCTTCAGTGGCCTCCATTATGTACCAGTCGCCAGTGCCGTCGGTTTCGCGTGCAAACGACCCCAAGTCCTCGCTGTTATACATGCCGTCTTTTTCTCCCCATACTTCGCCCCCGGCTTCGCTGAGGTTCTTGAAAACATCTATTGCGGTTCCGTCAGGGGCGAAAAGTTCGATTTTTACGGATTTGTCCGCCGACAGTCCGAAATTGAAGATGAGTTCATGGTCTCCGTCCGCTTTTTCAGACCATACGGTAAGAAAACCGCCTGCGGTGATTACGGTATTTTCAGGCAAGGTGAAGGTGTCTTCGGCTTCGTCATCCTTGGTAAAATGTACGCCTGCGATGTCTATGTCGCTGTCCGACATATTGTAAAGTTCTATGAATTTGTCATTGCCGTTGAGTTCGTTCAGCCTGATTGCAGTGTAATCTGTGGCAGGGTTTACAGGCTCGCCGCTTCCGTTGCTTGCGCCCGGTGTAGGTTCGGTCACGGTCTGCCAGTTGTCGGAGCCGTCGGGAATGCGTGCATAGGATGAGCCGTCTTCCATGTCCGGATATTCAACGGTATCGACGAGTTTTCCTTCGGCGTCAAACACCGTTACTACATCGCCGCTTCCGCCGAGACCGAATTCAAAATGTTCGTCTTTGTAGAACACCAATATCGCTCCGGCTTCAATTACTGTTCCCTCGGCGATTGTGTATTCTTCTTCCACACCCTTGTCGTCCTGGAGTTTATAGCCGCTGAGTTCGACGGATTCCGATGACGGATTGTAGAGTTCTATGAAATCGGTCTGCTCGCCGTCGATAGTCGCTCCCTGGACTTCGTTGATCAGTACAGGGGAGTCGGATTCTTCCGGATTTACAGGTTTGTCCGGGTTGTCAAGGGTGCCGGTGTTGCTGCGGCCTTTTGTTCCGCCCTCTACTATTTCCCATGAAGAGCCGCCGTCTTCCGTCCTCGAATAAGTGAAGCCGTCTTCCATTGCGGGGATTATCACTCCGTCGATTTTTGAATATTTTTCGTCAAGGATGGTGATTGAGTCCCCGTCTCCAGAAATTCCGAACTCGAAAGTACCTTCTTCTATTACAAGGAAGCCTTTCGCTGCGATCTTGCTCCCGTCAGGGAAAGTATATTCCTCGTCAGTGCCCTTGTTGTCCTGTACATGGTAGCCAGACAGGTTTATTTCCTCGTCTGTGGCATTGTAGAACTCTATCCAGTCGGTTCCGCCGGAAGAGATCTCATTGATGAAAAGTCCCTGTATGTCTGACGGTTCCTCTACGGGTTCCCTGTCTTCCTTGCAGCCTGTCATCAGAGCCGCACCCGCTATCAAAGCGGCAGTCAAAAACAATTTTGCGTATTTCATATCGGTAATAAATGTTTATAATCGGTTAAAACGATACCATCATTCTAAGTTGCAGGATATGGAAATCGATGCCGTTCGGTCTTGCCTGGCTGAGCGGCATGTTGCCTGCCGTTATCTGCCCTTTTGAGTCGGCGTATTTGTCGTTGTCCATGAAAACATAGTTCAGCCCTATGAGGATGTTGCTGACAGGATACCAGTTGAGACAGGCACTGTATGCGTATGCCATTCCACCCGTGATGGGGGAGGACATGTCGTGAAAATCGTTGAGGTTCAAGTGGCTTACCCTTGCACTGAGTTCAAGGCTGCCTCCTTTCTTGCGGGCTTTCACCCCTCCGAATTCCGCATCTTCCTGGACATATTTCCTCTGTTCCCCGATAATCATCCACGATGCGGTGGCGTACCATCCCATGAATTCGGCGTTCTTGAGCGGTTCGCGCACGTCCCCGACTTTCTTGTAACGGTTGAGGTCGGTGAAGATGTATTCTCCGTAGGCGAGGAATTTGTTCCATCTGAAGGCTATTTCGGCTCCATAAGTTGTGTGGTGGTTCACATTGCCGACTTCCGCCTGTAAGAATCTCCTGCGGTCGGTGCGGCTTTCAGGGAAGGTTCTGAACAGTGCGATCCTATCTTCTTCTCCTCCTGCGTCGGGAGTACGGTAACTTGCGTAGCCTCCTATGTGGAGGGTGATTTCATCGGTATTGATTACCGGGACGGCGATCCTTCCGGTAAAACCGTAGCCGTCGCTTCCCCTGTTTCTCTCTTTCTGTATGATATCAACCTGTTGCCCGAAGACTCCGGCTGAAATCCACCAGTATTTTCCCCACCAGGTGGCTGCTATTCCGAGCCTGCGGCCTCCTGTAAGGGCTTCAACCGGCATGGGCCTTTCATTGGCCATGATATAGCGCGAACTGGTAACCCTTTCCATGCTCATGGGTTCTTTGAAGTGTCCCGCCTGTACCGAAAGGTGGTCGTTGAATTTGTATCCGAGATACATGTCTTTGAGTTCCACTTCGTTGTAGGCGAAGTCTATGTCAAATTCGGCAAACCATTTTTCGTAAAGTTCGGCTTTGAGAGCCAGTCTGGCGCGGCGCACGCTTACGCCGTTGTTGAAACGGAAAATGCCGTCGTCTTCTTCAAGGTCTTTATTGGTTTTCGAGGTCAGCCCCTCCACGGATTCCGTAGGGATGTATATGGAAGCGTCTGTGTAAATCCTGTTGTCGAACCAGAGCCTAAATTTGCCGTTGGTCGTCGCGATGTTGAATTTTCCGTCCTTTAAATAAACTTTCGCCTTGAGTTCCTTTCCTTCGTCTGTCGCCGTGGCTGTGTTGGCCATGCAGGCCATTGCCAGCAGCACTAAAACGGCGGGTTTTAAAATGCGTCTCATATTTTTCCGATTGAGACCACAAAATTATATCACCGATATTTCACGGTTATTACAACGGGTTTACAGAAATATTACTATCTTAGCGGATGTACCAACAATTTATACTATGAAAACAAAATTAATTTTATCCGTGCTGTCATGCACTTTCGTGCTGTTTGCCGCCGTTTCGTGTAAGAAAGAGACCAAACTCGATGCCCCTGTGCCTCAGGTCGCAGAGTTGGCTTCGGACGGTTTTACCGTTGAGTGGATGCCTGTAGAAGGTGCGTCGGAATATGTCTATGTCCTTGATGAAGGGGCGGAACAGCGTACTGCCGAATGTTCGGTGTCTTTTACAGGGCTTGGTTCAGGTGAACATGCGGTTAAGGTGAAGGCTACTGCTGCCGGATGTATCGATTCGGACTGGGGGGAGGTTGTAGCGGATATCGAAGAGGCTTCGCTTGCGATGTCCCTGGCATATGTTGAAGACGGGGCTTTCAATATCGAGTTCGTCCCTTCTGAGGATGTTGAGACTATACGCTATGCAGTGGTGTCGGCGGTATCCATGCCTTTGGCAGAGTCCCTGCTGGCATTTGAAGAAGGCACTCTTGAAGGGATAGAGGAAACCGATGCCGTCAGTGTACCGGTTGTACGCGATTCGATAGGCCCTTATGCCGTATATGCAAAGGGAATCACAGCCTCGGGAATCGAATCAGAGACCCAATATTCCCAAATCATGGCTTTCGGTGCGGGGCTTACCGTTGAAAGATTCGACCTGGTTGCGATAGATCTGACCGCCACTATCCATGATGAATCGCTCGCTTCGTCAGGTCTGCTGGTAGTGTCCAAGATGGTGCTTGCCGAATTGGGAATGAGCATTGAAGAACTTACCGAGACCTATGCTTCGTTCGGTATGGTTACGCCTATCCCTGACGGTGAAACAGGAATTGTAGCCCTCAACGGATACGAAGATTACGACTATATCATGGGAGTCGCGGGATTCGATGCTTCGGGCAATTACGTGTCGTGCGGAAGTTTCTCCTTCCATAGCGATTTCGCGGACGAGTCGCTTCCTCTTCCGGGCGACATGACCATAGATGTTTCCGAGATTACCGAATCGACGGCCCGTGTAAAATATGTCATGGGCGAGAATACAAGGGCTTATTATCAGGCCGTGATGACTGTTGCGGACTATAACGAACTTGTTGAATACGGTGCTACCCTGCCGGATTACGACAATCCTGAAGACTATGTGCGCGACTATGTGGCTGTATATGGCACTACATTGTTCGCTGACGACGATTATGTATGGCCTAACCTGCTTTCCGGAACCGATTATGTCGCAGTGGGCTATCCGATGAACGGAAACGGTACCTTCGGTTACGGTGCTTCGGCAAAGGCTGAGTTCACCACGGCCGGTACGGCACCGGCATCGGTAAAGGGCCAGTCTCCAGTATCGAGGAAAACCAATGTAATCAGGCCTCTGACATTACAGGAAATCAAGGAGGTTTTGGGAAAATAACATAACCTTCCCTCCCCTGAATGGCAAAGAAGAGACAGAGCGGTCCTATGTTTCAGGCCCGCTCTGTCTTCACTTCAGGACACGCCCCGATTGGCGTTAAATGAATAGGGAGTATATTATTCCGCCGTTCTTGTCACCGTGTGCAGCACTTTTCCGTATTTGTCAAGCATGTAAAGGTTGAGGTTCTTGTCGTCGGCAGTCACAAGCGACCAGCCAGTCTCGCCGCTGCAGAACACCGTGCCTTCGATTGGCTCTACATCCCTGCTCAGTGAACCGGATGTATTGACAACATAGTCTATATCGCATCCCTCCATGCGTATATGCTGGAACGTGTGGATATGTCCGCATACGTACATATCTACATTCCCGTGTTTCCTGAGGATGGTATCGATCCTCTGCTGCATGTCAGTCCTTTCGGATTCCGACTTGTCGGTATAGGCATAGATTGGATGGTGTCCTACGACGATTATCCATTCTTCATCGGCATTTGCGAGAGTGCTGTCGAGCCATGCAATCTGGTCGTTGTAGTCCGATTTCGAGGCATCGGCGTATTTTTCAGTATCTTCACGGTATTTGTCGATGACAGGAGTGGTGTCGATCATTACGATGCGTACCTCGGTGCCGTCTTCCTCCTTGACGAAGGTGTAATAACGTGAAGGCATGTTCCATCGTCCGCTGATATTGCTATAGTCTATCACTGCCTGTGTGTTGCCCCTGTATTCGTGGTTTCCGCAGATTGCATACCACGGCATCATGAGGTCGGGATGAGTGTAAATCAACTCGTAATTGGTCATCCACAGCGGATCGTTTACGCTCCTTACTCCCTCGAAGTGATGGACGTCTCCTGCCGCCACGACAAACTCCACATCAATGGTTTCAGCCATTCTTCCCATGGTTTCGGCCACGGTTTTCTGGTCGTAGTATCCATTGCGTCCCAAATCGTTTGCAATATAGAAATTGAGGGGTTTTTCAATCGTTTTCCATTCCTGTGTATAATCAGGCGCCGTTTCCGGATTGGCCGAATTGCGGCATGATACAGTGGCAAATGCCAGGGCTGCAAGCAAAAATATTCTGAATTTCATGTTTGTATGCCGTTTTGATTATTAATTAACACCGTATGCTCCGAACCAAGGCTGTATGGCCGGCGAGGTGTAGGTTACACCGTTTATTGTAAGGCCGCTTGCCGAGAAGTAAGGCTGGCGGTCTCCTGCCGTATAAGCACCTTCAAGTGCAGGGGAGCCTGCCTGCAGGTGGAAGTCCCAGTTTTCGTCGTATGTGCATGCTGCCGGATCTGAGCCGATGTTGTAGTTTACGAATTTAGGATCCAGTTCCACTGCCTCGTCGGCGGTTTTTGCTATGATGCTGTTTGCATCGACTTTCTCGGTGTCGTACTCTTCATGGTCGAAAGCGTAGCCCTCGTATGCGAATTTCACGCCTGAATACATCAGGGTTTCTCCGTCATCTTCGTATTCGCCTTCCCATATTTTTGAACTCTCTGTCGTGCCGGAAGCGTAGAAGTTGTAATCTATCATGGAGTTGGCCCTGTCATAGCAGTCTTCGGAACCTTCCTCGTCGTATGCCGGGGTGATGGCTCTGAACTTGCAGTTAACCATCAGGTTGTTGAATACGCTGACATTGGCGTTTTCTTCAACATAGATGCAGCCGCCTTTTTCGCCGTCACGCCTCCAGCCTGAATTGATGATGGTGTTGTTGTAAGCCTGGATGCGCGCCTGGAGACGCACTTCGCTCTGGTCGGAACTTGAAAGTTTGAGACCGTTGGTATTGGGCGCGTACATGATGTTGCCTGCCACGTCAACCTTGCAGCCCGATTTTACATTGACAGCCTCTGCTCCGTCATAACCGGTAGCAGAGAAGATGTTGTTGGCGATAATTGCGTTGCCACCCATCATATAGATGCCGTCAGACCAGCCGTTGCGGATGATGGAATTGATAATCACATAATTGCCCTCAGGGTTGTTGGTGGTAATCTGAGGATAGGCGTCATCTCCGGCTGTATAGTAACCGTTCTCTGCCGCTGGCGAACCTTCGATTACCTGTCCGCCGCAGTATTCGATGATGGTGTGGTCGATAAGCATTTCTTCGCAGGTTGCTCCGGCAACGATGCCGCCCCAGAGGCCTTCGAATTTGTTGGCGTCATTCCGGAGGTTTTCTGCAACGGTAAGGCGTACCGGGTTTTCCTCTGTACCCATGCAGTAAAGGTTTCCGTCAACGCTGAACTCGATCTTTACGTTGTTGACACCTACTCCTTTTTCGCTGAAGATTACGGTAACGCCTTCTTCGATGGTGAGGCTTTCTCCCTCAGGTACGACGATGTGTCCTGTGACATTGACAGTGCTTCCTGCTTCCCATACGCCGGAAACTTCGCCGGAAATCCCGTTACCTGTCTGAGTGGTGTCGCCCGGAGTGTCTGGAGTATCCGGAACATCTGGATTTTCAGGTTTTTCGCATGACGCGAACATGAATGCGGCGAGTGCCGCAAGTAAAATAAATTTGATTTTCATGATATTGGATTAGTTGAAATTATTTTTCCTTGAATGAATACCTTAAACCTATCATTATGCTCTGTCCGTGCCATTCGCGCCTTTCGATTACACCTCCCCTGTACCTTTCGTAGTCTTTAAGGTTCTCAGTGCGGGGGTTGTCCATGATGTAGCGCAGTACCGGGGTGTCAAGCAGATTGTTCGCCTTTGCAAAAACCGTGATTCCGCACTTGAAACTCTTTTCAATGGAAGCGTCCAGTTGCAGGAAGCCTGCCTCCCAGATGTCGTTGTCCACCCAGTTGGAAATCTCGCTGAGCCTTTTCCCGGTATAACTTCCGGAAATCTGGGCCTCGACGCCTGCTTTTGCAAATTTGAACAGCAGGGAAAGGTTTGCCACATGGGCGGCCTGCCCGTAAAGCGGTCTTGTCTGTGTCACGTTTACTACTTCATTGTCCACCATCGATTTCTTCGTAGTGGTTATGGCCGAGTGCGTGTAAGTGTAGTTTGCTTTGAGCCCGAACCAGTTGAAGTATTTCATTATATCAATCTCCACTCCCATGTTGGTCGCATCTCCCATATTCACCGGGGTCAGGTAGGTCGCCTGTCCTTCGGTGATAAGCCCGTACTCGATAGGATCGTAGAGTTTTTTCCAGAAGAGGCCCACCATAAACTGTTCCGACGAACGTGGAAAAAATTCATATCTCAGGTCGAGGTTGTCTGCTACCGTGTGTACCAGATCCGGATTACCTTTCTCGTCATAATCTTCGTTCAGGATTGTATAAGGCACGATTTCGAAGAATCCCGGGCGGTTGATGGCTCTTGCGTAAGAGAAATGCAGGTTGGCATTGCGGTGTATGTCGTATTTTACATGGAGGCTCGGCAGCCAGTCTGTATATGTCTGGTGTCCTTCTGAATCTTCTTTTCTCGGGAAAAGCAGTACATATCCCTGGTCGGTATGTTCCGCGCGGATGCCGGCAATCACTTCAAGTTTTTCCCAGTCGTATGTAGCCATAAAATATCCAGCGCCTATTTTCTCGGTGGCGTCATAGTTCAGAGGGTCTCCGACATTGCCGTATGGGCGCGGTTTCAGGATGAGTTGGTCAAAATTATTCCACTCGCCTTCTCCGTCACCGTAGTATTGTGGGTTTTCAGTACCGGAGTCAAAGGTGTATTTGTTGTACAGGCTGCTTCTTGACTTGTCCCTGTACATTCCTCCGGCCTTTAAAAGGAGAGTGGAAGAATTTGCGAATTCAAATCTGTAGGAGAGATTTACGTATCCGGCAAAATCCATGTCCGAGTTATGTTCCCAACGCCTTTCGGCAGCATCGGTGTTGTACAGGTGGTTGCCGTTTATGTTGATTTTTGCATTGTCCGGGGTTGTGCTGTATGCTTTTGAAAAAACCCCTGTCCAATCGAGTTTGAGTCTGTTGTTTTCGAGAAAATAGTGTTCTCCCTTCAGCGTGGTATTGAGGATGTATTGCCAGTTCCATTTCATCCTCACAATTCTTTCCTGGTCGTTCTTTCCGTCCCTGACTTCGCTTTCGCGCAAATCCATATAACCGGAGTAGAGCATGAGTTTGTGTCTGTCGGAAAAACGGTAGTCGAGTTTGAGGTGCGCCCCGAGTCTGTTCTGTTCATCGGAATAGGCGCGGACTTCGGTTCCTTTGCCGGAAGATCCTGCTATATAATAAAGGTCGGCGTCTTTTCCCCTGAAAAGATTCTGATAACTGAATGCCGCAATCACTCCCAGTTTCCCATTAAAAAACCTGTCACCGTAGGAAAATCCTCCCACGATGTCCGGATGCGGACGTTTCCAGGTCATGTGGAGGTTGTCGGTAGTGAAATCGTCCGAAGTTACGGAATAATTTTCACCGCTCAATTCCGGCCGGCCCCTTCTTTCGTTGGGAGATTGCATCTGGATGGCCCTGTGGTTGAATGACTGGAAATCGCGGCTGAAGAACAATGCGTTGTATCCCGTTGAAATATTGGCGCTGATTTCCATTTTTTCCGGGGCGTCCTTCATTACCAGATTGACAGCGCCGCCTATGCCGTCGCCTTCCATTTCGGCTGTCAGCGATTTTGACACTTCAATCCTGTCCAGCATCTCGGACGGGAAGATGTCGAGCGGCACGAAACGGTTCTTGTTGTCCGGCGAAGGAATCTTGATGCCGTTCACCAGGGTATAATTGTACCTCTTGTCCATGCCCCTGAGTATCGCATACTGGCCTTCGCCGCTGCTGTTGCGTTCTACCGTGACGCCCGACATCCTTTTGATTACATTGGCTACGGTAATGTCGGGAGACAATTGGATGGCGTTTGCGCTCATCACGTTTATGACATTTACCGAGTTCTTTTCAATATTTCTGGCCGCTATCTCGGTGCGTCCGTGGCTTTCCCCGGTGACTACGGCGGAGTTGAGGAACTCTATGTCCGCATCAAGGCTGACGACCAGTTCTTCCCCGCCATTGGCGGACACTTCTTTTGTTTTATAGCCGATGCTGTCGAATACCAATATCGCGTTTTCGGCATCGGTGTCAAGATTGAAACTCCCGTCAAGCCCGGTGACTGAATACAACTGGGGCGAATTTTTGACAGAGACTGTGACTCCGACGATTTCTTCTCCCGTTACGGCGTCTATTACTTTTCCCTTGATTGTTTCGGCAAATGCTTCCAGACATGTGAGAAGCACAAGTCCTGTCAGGATTAACTTTCTCATCTTTTGACCGTTTTTTAAAAACGGCGCAAAAGTATAACGGGTATGTTTCATGAATATGAAAAATGGATTACAGAACTGTTTATATTTTGTTGCGATTTTATTACGCGCGTGAATTGGAATTTATTATTATCTTTGCAAGATAGTTATGTTGTTTTATGGCATTCAGATTTAATTTGTTTTCAACTCCTCAGCATCACCGGGTATTCAATTATCAGCCGGTCTTTTACGACCCTGAGAAAGAACGCCGCAAGGAAAAGCTGAAGAAAGTGGCGGCTGAAAGGGAACTTAAGGAAATCGAGGAAGGGAAAACCCCGGAGCCGGACAAGGATTATGTCCCGGGGTCTCTGATTTACGGAAGCCTCAGGGATGGCGCTTATCAGAAGACCAAGAGCGAAGGGAATTTCCTGATACGTTTGGCAAAATATGCCATGTTCATAGCCCTTGCCTGCCTATTGTATTTCTTTGCCAAATATTTCGCTTATCTTTTCATTTAAGGTATTTCATTGATGAAGATTGAGATACTTCCGGCAAACGTGGCCAATATGATAGCCGCCGGGGAGGTGGTGCAGGGGCCGTCTTCCGTGGTGAAGGAAATGATGGAAAATTCCGTGGATGCCGGCGCGACATCCGTATCTGTCATTATTTCGGATGCCGGCCGCACGCTGATACGGATTATCGACAACGGTTCGGGCATGTCCCGCGAAGACGCGCTGACATGTTTCGAACGCCATGCTACATCCAAGATTTCAAGGCCCGAAGATTTAGAGTCCATACTTACTTATGGATTCAGGGGCGAGGCCCTGGCGTCCATTGCCGCCGTTTCTGAAGTTACATTGAAGACCAGGAGACGGGAGGACGAGACAGGGACATGTATTGAATATGCGGATTCAAAACTGCTTTCGGTTTCCGAGACGGCCTCTGCCGCCGGTGCGGACTTTTCTGTAAGAAACCTTTTTTACAATGTCCCGGCCAGAAGGAAGTTTTTAAAGTCGGATGCTTCGGAGTTTCGCAAGATACTGTCGGAATTCAACAGGATAGCCCTTACTCACCCCGAACTTTCGCTCAGGCTTGTACACAATGACAGGGATGTCCACAACCTTCCTCCGGCTCAAAGCCTGAAGATGCGTATCGCGGACTTGATGGGAAAAGAACCGGCCAAAGAACTTGTATCCATTTCGACGGAGACATCGGTTCTGTGCATGTCGGGTTTTATAGGGAAGCCGGAAAATGCCAAAAAAGTGCAGCCGAACCAGTTTTTCTTCGTCAACGGCAGGTTTTTCCGCAGCGCATATCTTCACAAGGCGGTCATGAGGGCATACGAAGGGCTTGTTGCCCAGGGGACGTCGCCGTCGTATTTTTTATATATCAAATGCGATCCCGGCACGGTGGATGTGAACATACATCCGTCCAAGACCGAGGTGAAGTTTGAAGAAGAGCAAGTCGTTTTCCAGATAGTTTATGCAGGTGTCAAGGAGGCTTTGGGAAAGAACTCCTTTGTAAACAGCATCGACTTCGATGTCGAAGGGGTTCCCGAGATTCCTGTGTTCAATCCGCGCGACAACACTCAGGTAAGGATGCCTCAGATAAAGACAGACCCCGATTACAATCCGTTTAAAAACTATGATTCTTCTCCGCACCCCGACTTTGGCAGGCTTTTCGATGACAGCCAGGCCGTGTCTTCCGAAGATGTCATGGTGGTCGGAGGAAAATATATCATTTCAAAGGTGCGCGACGGCATACAGGTCACCAATATAGTCCGGGCGAGGGAACGGATACTGTACAGCCGTATGATCCAAAGCGTGGCGATGGGCGAGATATTTTCCCAGGCTATGGTATATCCGGTTGAGGTAGAGACGGGAAAACATGCGGTTTCATTGATAGAAGAGTATTCGGGACTGCTTTTGGAGGCGGGATTCGATATCCGTCCGTTCGGGGAGACGAGCGTGGCTGTTTACGGACAGCCGTCGGGTTACGGATCCGATAAGGAAACGGTTTCGGATACCGTATCGGAACTTGTGGCGTCGCTTGACGAGAGTGCAGGAGAACTCAGGAGCAGCATCATTTCGAATATTGCCGTGAGGCTTTCGCATACGGCGGCACTGGCGGACAAAAGTGTGCCAAACCGTTCCGAGGCACGCGCCTTGATAGGGCAGTTGGAAGGCTGCGAGGACGCGGCGACGTCCCCGTACTCGGGAAAACGCTGCTATTCGGTCATCCAGGCGGCCGATATGGAAAAATTACTTGTAAAATGAGTATGAAGAAATAAAAGATCGATATGGGATATTATGAGTCAAGAAGGGGAGGTTTTTTCTCCAATGTGCCGGTTGCTGTCAAGAATATCATCCTGATAAACATACTGGTATATCTGCTTACCCTGCTTACGGGGAATTTCATGTATGAAAAATTCGCGCTGTTTTACGTGGGTTCTCCGTTATTCCACTGGTGGCAGCCGATTACGCATATGTTCATGCACGGAGGGTTCTTCCACATATTTTTCAATATGTACACCCTGCTTATTTTCGGTTGCGCCCTTGAGAGGATATGGGGAGCCAAGAAATTCCTGCTTTTCTATTTCGTTACAGGTATAGGCGCGGCTTTGCTGCATACGGGTGTCATGGCTTTGCAGGCCGAGCATTTCTTGGAACTTGCGGAGTCAGGGGACATGATGGCTGCGGACAGTTACTGGCGGCTTATGGCTACGCCTACAGTCGGCGCGTCCGGGGCGATTTACGGTGTGCTCCTCGGCTACGGGATGCTCTTCCCGAATGATGTGCTCCAGCTTCTTTTCCCTCCGGTGGCTCTGAAGGCCAAATGGTTCGTGCTGATTTTCGCTGTCATTGAACTTGCAACGGGTGTTTTCGGCACAAAGGACGGCGTGGCGCATTTCGCCCATCTGGGAGGAATGCTGTTCGGCCTGATAATGATTCTTTACTGGAAGAAAAAGAACAGGCTTTATTATGAGGGTTAAATCCCATAAGGTCACATTTTCATCGGTAGTCCTGCTGATAGTGCTTCTTTGTTCCGCACTGTTGCTCGGCTTGTGCTATCTGTCGATGTATGTGAACCCCGCGGATTTCTGGCCTGCTGCCGTATTTACGATAATTGAATTTCCGGCTGCCATAGTCAATATAGCGCTGCTGCTTTTTACGATACTCAGGCGTTCGAGATTTTTCTGGATTCCGCTTGTAGCCCTTGTCCCCTTTCTGTTCATAGCCGACAAGCAGTTCAAGTTTTCAGGCAGACAGGATGACGGCTTGCCTTCGGGGGATACTCTGACCATAATATCATATAATGTGGGCGGTTTCCGTCTTCCACGGAACGGGCGCAAGGGGGCTGATGGCGTACCTGCCACAAGGCAGGAGACACTGGAGACCCTGTCCGGTTATGATACCGACATCCTCTGTTTCCAGGAATTTTCAATAGCCTCCCTTGATTCGCTTCCACTGCTGATGGAAGAGTATTTCGACGGTTATGAATACAAGTATTATTTTGGAAACAATGACAATGTTTATTCGGGCAATCTTACAATAAGCCGTTTCCCGATAAAGTCTTCAGGCGTGGAACGTTTCAAGCAGAGCAGCAACCTCGCCCTGTATAATGACATAGACATAGGCGGCCGTATCATCCGTGTTTACAATTGCCATTTTCAGTCTTACAGCATTTCTACAGCCGGGCTGATCAAATCAATGGTTGAAGACAAGCAGGTTGCCCGCCGGACAGGGGAAAGGGTCAGGGGGTCAATACTCAAGCGCCCGAAACAAGTCGGCCAGGTGCTTGACAATGTAAGGAATTCGCCGAACGAGGCCTTGATCTGCGGTGATTTCAACGACACCCCAATGTCTTATACGTACAATACTTTGGTTAAAGGCCGCAAGGACACTTTTTCCGAAGCCGGGTCGGGTTTTGCCGCGACATATTCAAGGCTTTGGCCGTTGCTTCGTATCGATTATGTGTTCGTGCCCGGATTTTTCTCCGTGGTTTCGCATGAAACTCCGCATCTTGAATTTTCAGATCATTATCCGGTCATGGCTGTTTTGAAATATTAGTTTTATCATGATGAAAATTGATGAAGGCAAGTTGAACGAGACTATCGTTTCCGCCGTTAAGGTGATGAGGGACGGCGGCCTCATATTGTATCCGACCGATACGGTATGGGGTATCGGTTGCGATGCGACAAATGCGGCGGCTGTCGCCAAAGTGTTTGAATTGAAAAAACGTTCCGACAGCAAGAGCCTTGTGCTTCTCGCTTCGGATATGGATATGATCTGCCGTTATGTGAAAACAATGCCTGAAATGGCGGTGTCTCTAATTGAAGTCAACGACAGGCCCATGACCATAGTGTATCCTGATGCAATAACCACATCCGGACACGGGCTCGCTTCAGAATGTGTGGCTGAAGACGGTTCTGTGGGTATAAGGATTCCGCTTTCAGACTATTGCCGCCGCATGGTGGCGCGTTTCGGCAAACCTGTCGTATCCACTTCCGCCAATATTTCCGGAGAACCTACTCCTAAGTCTTTCGCTGAAATTTCCGATATAATCCGTGAGTCCGTTGACTATATAGTGTGTCCTGAACTTGAGGAGGAATCGACGGGCATATCTTCGTCGGTGATAAAAGTGGATGTTGACGGGGGGATTGTCATTATCCGTCCTTGAGGGCTGTCTGCCCTGCACTGTATGCGGCTGCTACGGCCATCAGTGCGGCGGTCTCCGTCCTCAGCCTGGACTGCCCGATTGATACGGGGATGAATCCCCGTGATACGGCATGGCGCGCTTCTTCTTCGCTGAAATCGCCTTCCGGCCCGATCATTACGGTTATTTCAGGCTTGACCCCCGGAAAACGCTCCTTGACATGCCGGAAATGCTTCTCTGTTTCGGAGAACATGTCTTTTCTTGTGTCTGCCTCCCCGTCATGGAAGCAGTATGCTATAAGTTTCAGGCGGAGGCCGGTGCTGTCTGCTTCCGAGTCTATGAATTCCTTTACTCCCATGCAGTCGCCCAATACCGGAATCCTGCTTTTGAGAGATTGTTTGGCTGCTGAAAGCAGGATCCGTTCGGAACGTTCGCGCTTGATGATCCTGCGTTCCGAGTGTTCCCCTATTATCGGAACAATCGAGTCGGTTCCTATTTCCGTAGCCTTTTCCATGAACCATTCGTAGCGCTCCATGTTTTTTGTAGGGCAGCATGCTATATGCAGCACGTAATCGTGTCCTCCCCATCCCGGGTATGCCGCCGTGACCATGATTCCGCAATGTTTCGGCGACGGGTCGGTTATGCGGCACTCGTACATGCAGCCTTCTCCGTCGATTACATTGATGATGTCTGCCGCTTTGTGCCTCAGTACCCTTATGCAATGCGCCGATTCGTCTTCATCCAAAAATGCCGTGAAGCCTTCGTGCGCCGCGCCGTGCATTTCCCGAAGTTCCCCGGAATAGAAAATCTCCATGTCGTTCTTAATTTTGTATCCGATTTTCGGCAAAAATACCGATTTTTTATAACTTGCAGTCGTTAGAAGATGGAATAATGGCATATATTGGTTTAATATCCGACACTCACGGTGTTTTTGATGACAATCTGAAGTCTTTTCTGTCGCCGGTTGACGAGATATGGCATGCCGGCGATTTCGGCACTGTCCAATGCGCCGACAGCATTGCGGAGTTCAAGCCTTTGAAGGGGGTTTACGGTAACTGTGACGGTTATGATGTAAGGGCGGATTATCCGGAATATCTTTCTTTCGTGTCAGGAGGCATGTCTGTGCTGATGTTGCATATCGGAGGGTATCCGGGCCGTTATGACCCTAAGGCAAGGGCCTTGATAGACAGGCTGCATCCGCAGATATTCGTCTGCGGACATTCGCATATCCTCAAAGTCATGAATGATTTCAAGAGAGACATGTTAGTGATTAATCCGGGGGCTGCCGGGGTCTTCGGTTTCCATAAAGTGCGTACCGCGTTGCGTTTCAGGATTGACGGCGGGAACATACATGATATGGAAGTATGCGAGTGGGACAAGTAGGGCGGCTGCCTGTTACAGTGTAAATCTCAATGTGCGCCTGCCGCTGTCGTCCACTTCCATATCGACTCTGAGGGTTTCTTCAGGGAGCAGCCCTTCTATGTTTTCAGGCCATTCTATGTAGCAGGGGAAACCGCTGTCGAAATATTCATCTATGCCTATGTCCTCGGCTTCGGAGAGTCTTTCAATCCTGTAAAAATCGAAATGAAATACTGGGGTGCCTTCTTTTGTCCGGTATTCATTGGCAATTGTGAATGTAGGAGAGCATACGACATCTTCAACCCCTTGCTGACGGCACAGTTCCGTTATGAAAGTCGTTTTACCCCCGCCCATCCTGGCATAGAAGGCTATGATGTTCCTGCCTGCTGTTTTCTTGAGAAATTCCGCCGCCGCTGTCCGGAGGTCGGAAAGACTGTCCATTATGATTTTTTCTTCCATGAGTTCAGATTTAAAATTTTATTGTTGTGTTTTCCCAATCCCGTAGCATTTTGCCACGTAGTCGTTCACTTTTGATGTGATGTTTGTTCCAAATGATTGGGTTATGATTTTATATAATGGTTCATATGACATGTTATGTGGATTATGAATAGTCGATTGATATAAAAAATTTGACAAGGAAGAAGCCGTAATCATTACATTTTGTGTGTTGGCGATATCTATTTCAGCAGATGGTTTGTAATAAGGAGCAACAATAATGGTATATTTTGCGCGGATTTTGTCTCTGTGTAATTGTAGTCTCCCAGCGTTTATTTCACCTAACTTAGTTTGTGTGGACTTGGCTTCAATGGCAAATTTTTCGTTGATGGTTAAGTAAATACATTCAATGTCAGTATTGCCGGCACCTCCTATAGCATGTGCATCAACATCGTCAAATTCATTAAAAGCATCGGCTAAAATGTTTTCAAATCTATAACAATCTCCTTCTTGTTGATTGCGTGAGTATTTATTTATGTTTTTAGATAATTGGAAAATTGTTTCAATTCTGTCTTGTCTTATTCCCAGAGATAGAAGCAGTTCTTTTGGATAAAAATTATAAAGATGCAATATATAGTCTTGCCTGCCAAGGGTATTTAGTAAATCATGTGGTTTCTCATAATATGGATAGGCTGACAAAAGCGAGCAGATTAAATCTTTTATATTTTTGTTTAATTCTACCCATTCTGTTTTATACATTCTTGTCCCTGTCGGTTTATGCCTGATTAGTTCTTCCTGACTTATAAAATCAGGAATTTCTTTTCTTCCAAAACCTCCTTGCCGGAGAGTGCCGATATTAGTTCCGTCAAATTTTAATACTATGCCGGCACTTTCCAATTGCCCGAACAAATATGATGTTTCATGAAGCGCATTGGCTAAAGTGTCTTGAATAGAAAGTTTTTCTGTAAAAATCCGATATTTGATTTCCGGTGGTGTGGAGCGGAATGACAATAAAGTAGAAACTAATTCTTCATAACTTTGTTCGTTGATTTCTTTTAGCCAGAATACATGATAAAAGACCTCGTCCTGATACAGTTTGTAGTCCAGCCTGCTGTCAGATAACAATTTGAATATTATTCGTATGGGATATAAGTTAAATGCTGGACTCATTTTGTTGAATGGGTGGTTGAATGGCATGTTGTACAGCATAGTGGCAAAAATTTTTGCCACCCATTCTTTGTTTTCCAGATGATCCAATAGTAGATTTCCTAAAGGGCTGAATACAATTTCTTTGGAATTATCATTGCGATATGCGAACATGAAATACACTATCTGACAAATTTTAAAATTTGTCGTATCTACACTGGGCTTACCATACATCGGCTGATAAATCTCCAGATTTTTCATAATAGTGTTTATTTCTTTTATGGTTTCATCATCTACTTTGGATTTTAGTTTGCGTATTAATTCAGCATATCTGGTGACAAGTTCAAAACTGTTAACATATTTCATAACAGTCCATTTTGCTTTCTTGTCATTCCTATTTATTGTATTCATAGTGTTATTCAGTAGTGTTATTTAGTCAACATGTGTCTTTGTATCTAATGTTGATAATATTTTATATAATAATTTTGGTGGTATTGCCTCGCCTATAAGAGTTCTTACCATATTTTCTTTATAATTTTCTGGAAGATTCCAATTTTCTGGTAATGAAGATACTATAAGTAATTCTAAGAGAGAAAGTACTCTTGCATCGCTATATGTTCCGTCTGGTAATCTTCTGCCTGGATGCACATTGTTGTGTCCGCTAATCATGCCGCTGTTTGTGGTGACGGCCGGACAAGGCAAATCCCAACGCATTCTGTTATATGTATTATGAAAACCATTTATCCTTTGCCCGTCAGGCTTTTTGGGATAATAAATGTCATTTTTTATTGCGCTACACCCTTCCGGGGTGTGTGACATTACTTCTACATGCATTGGGCTGTGTTTGAGTGCATAGTGGTATTTAATGTCTGAATGTTCTCCATTTTTCAAAGATGGAAGATGCCCGATAGCCGTTTTTAATGTTATTTCTTTTTCTGGTTGGGGCATATCCCAACTATAGTTTGATTTGTATAACTTTATTATAGCCCTTGGACGTGACTGCGGTACTCCGTAATCTTTGGCATTTACAATGTGTGATTCAATAATGTATTTGTTTGAATATTTTAATCGTAATATGTCAATTATTTTTAATAATTGACCGTTGTAGGGGAAAACAAGTTTTAAGAATTTAGGCACATTCTCAATTATGATAATGTCTAAATCAAGTGAATCGATTACTTTTAAGACGGCAAATATCAAGTAATTTCTATAATCCTCAACATAATCTTTCTTTCCTAAACTACTCATGCCTTGACATGGTGGAGTGGCTAAAAGAAATTTAGGATTTAATGTAATGGCCTTGTCCATGTAAGTGGAAAAAACGGCATCGGACATAATATCTCCAACCACCATATCAACTTGTGGATAAAAGTGGAGGTAATAGTTTGCGCGTTCTTGTAGGAGCTCATTTGCAAGTTTTATCTGTATATTCAAGTCTTTAAGATAAGTTTCTGCAATACCCGCACTGGAGAACATGGAAATACCTATTAATTCGTGCATATCCCTTGCATTATTTTTTTTAGCATAAGTGGCGGTATGCCTTCACCGATGAATTGCCTGAGTGCAGTGTCGCTGATTGTGGAAGGCAGGCTCAGGTCTCCTGGTAAAGACATTATTATGAGAAGCTCTCTTAAGGTTAGTACGCGAGCATCGCTCCATAATCCATTCCCCAAATATCTCCCCGGGTGAACCTTGTCTTGGGAAGACATTATTTCATTCCTCATGGTGACGGTAGGGGCTGGGGCGTCCCAAACCATTCTTTTGTAGCAGTTTGCATAACATTTGATTCTTTCACCTGATGGTTTTTGTGGATAATGTTCAGGATTTGTTACAGCAGAACATCCTTCTGGAGTGTGGTGTAGCCATTCTATTTGTTCCTTCGGATGTTGTCTTGCCCAATGGTTTTTTATGTCGCTATATTCACCTGCCTCTAATGACGGCAAGTCTCCGATAGCCTCTCTGAGAGTTATTATATGTTCGCTTTCTACGGGATTTTCCCAAATTAGCCCTTTTTTGTACAATCTGATAAAACATCTTTCTCTGTTTTGAGGTATATCGTAATGACAACAGTTTAATATGTCTATTTTTATATTGTAATCCTTTCCGAATCTTTTGTCAAGTATCTGCTCAATTGTCAAATATTCATTTTGATATGGTAAGCGGATTTTTAGTATTCGAGGGACATTTTCAAATAATATATACGATGGTGATACTGCATTTATTATATCAAACGATTCAAGTATCAGGTGATTTCTTTCGTCATTCCGTTTTGATAAGGAGGAGTAACTTCTGTTTTTCCCGGCACTACTCATGCCTTGACATGGTGGTGTTGAGATTACAATGTCAATTTTATGCCCTTTTATGGCATTCAGTATCGCTTTTTTTGTTTCATTATTTCTGATGTCACCGCATATTATGGCCGTATCCGGATATAAATATTTATAAACATCACATCTTCGTTTATCAATATCGGATGCTACAACAACATCAATCCCAATACTATTAAGATAGTATTCAGCAACTCCTATGCATGAAAAAAGAGAAATGGCTTTCATTGGGACTTGGATTTTATGCAAATATAGTGAAATATCATGAAGAAGTAAATCTTGTGTCATATTATCCCGGCCTTTCTGTACGAAGCCGCCTGGGCGATATGCTCCTTTGAAACTTTTTCCTCTCCGGAAATGTCCGCTATAGTCCTTGCCGTCCGCATCATCCTTACATAGCCTCTTGCTGAAATTCCCAGTCTGTCTATGACTTTTTCACAAAAGGCTTTTTCTTCGCGGCCCGTATGGCAATATTTCCGTATGTCCTCGAACCCCATCATGCTGTTCAGTATGATGCCGGTGCCTTTGTAACGTTCTTTCTGTATCTCCCGTGCGGCGGCTATCCGTCTTGCGACTGTCGCCGAGTCTTCTGCCGCGAGGGCGGCGGTAAGTTCTTCTCCCGGAACGGGAGGCATGTAAACCCTTATGTCGATTCTATCTCCGAGAGGCCCTGAAAGCCTGGAGAGGTGGCGTTCTATGGCCGGCTCGCTGCATCTGCATTTGCCCCGCTCTCCATAGTATCCGCAAGGGCATGGGTTCGCTGCCAGTATCAGCATGAAATAAGCAGGATAACGGATGCGGTGGTAAAGCCTTGTTATTATGATTTCCCCGTTTTCCAGCGGCTCTTTCAGAGCGTTGAGGATATTTGTCCGCATTTCCGTGGCCTCGTCGATGAACAGTACGCCGTTATGAGCAAGAGATATTTCTCCCGGCATGGCATTGCGCCCTCCTCCGATCAGTGCCGCAAGCGTGATGTTCTTGTCCGGAGCCCGGAAAGGCCTTTTGTCCATGCCCTGCATCGGAAGTCCGGCAATCGAATATATTTTGCCGGTTTCTATCGCTTCGGCTTTGTCCGGAGGTGGAAGTATGCCCGCAACGGCTTTTGCCAATGTGCTTTTTCCGCTTCCGGGAGTGCCGATAAGCATTATGTTGTGGCCTCCTGCAACTGCTATCTCCATAGCGCGTTTGGCCGCCTGCTGGCCGGCTATTTCACTGAAATCAGGTATTTCGCTGTCTCTTCTGTCCGGATTTCCGATATCGCACGGGAAGGGGCTTATCTTGCCCCTCGCATTGAATGCCGTCCTGTAGCAGTCTTCGGATATTATCCTCAGTATGTCGGACAATCTGTCGGCATACAGTACTTCCAGCCTTTCGATGGCAAGGGCTTCGCGCGCCGAGTCTTTTGGCAGTATCACGCCTTTGAAACCGGTGGTCGAAGCAAGTTGCGCGACCGGAAGTCCGCCCGGGACTGTCCTGAGGCTCCCGTCGAGGCCGAGTTCGCCCATGACGATGTAGTCCGCTATTTTCCCGGCAGAGGCCTGTTCTGACGAAAATATTATTCCCAGAGCGATGGCGGTGTCATACCCTGTTCCGCTTTTGCGTATGTCCCCCGGGGCGAGATTGATTACTATCCTTTTCCCTGGTATGCGGAATCCTTCGGCTTTCAAAGCCGTGGCGACCCTCATGATGCTTTCCTTTATGGCCGTGTCGGGCATTCCTGTCAGGTGTATCCCGATTCCCGGGGAAATGTCAACTTCGACTGTAACAGGGACGGCTTCCGTCCCGATACATTTCGCGCAATTTATTTTTGTCAGCATCGCGTAATCCTATTATATGGTTTCCAACGGTGCGAAACTATGAAACTGCTGGTATAAATTCATTCAAAAAAACATAAATTTCCGTCATGACATGTTTTTTATCTTTTTTTGCATGTCCTGTGGCGAAACTGAAAACAGTTTCTTAACTTTGAAACCCGAATGAGAAAGTATTTCGAAATAATAGGCAGGTACTGGATTTTCTTGGGAAGGGTGTTTTCCCGTCCCGAGAAATGGCGTCTGTTCTTCCGGCAGTTCTTTACCGAAGCCGACAAACTTGTCGTTTCGTCGATCCTTCTGGTGGCTTTCATTTCCGTGTTCATAGGAGGCGTGATAGTCATACAGACTGCGGCCAACCTTGAAAATCCTTTTGTGGCAAAACTGTATGTGGGATACATGGCGCGCGAGAGCCTCATACTCGAGTTCTGTTCGACGATGATAGCGCTGGTGCTTGCCGGCAAAATCGGTTCGAACGTGTCTTCCGAACTCGGGAGCATGCGTATTACGGAACAGATAGACGCCATGGAGATGATGGGGGTGAATTCGGCTAATTATCTTGTATTGCCGAAAATAACCTCGGCCACGATATTGAGTCCCCTGCTTACGCTGATAAGTTTCGTCGTGGGGCTGATCGGAGGGGCGCTGGTGGCCTATTCTTCGGACATGGTGACGCTTACGGATTATCTTGAAGGGATTACATTCAGTTTCAATGGCTCTTATGTGGTATATAGTTGCGTGAAAACCGCCGTGTTCTCATTCCTGATTACTTCCATTTCGGCATTCAACGGCTATTATGCCTCCGGCGGTTCGCTGGGAGTAGGGCGTTCAAGTACAAAGTCAATAATATATTCCAGCATGCTGATTCTTGTTTTTGATCTGCTGCTGACGCAAACCTTGCTGTATTGATATGATAGAAGTAAAGAACCTTACTAAAAGTTTCGGAACCAATGTCGTGCTGGATGACATTTCGATGTCGTTCGAGGCGGGAAAGTGCAATATGGTTATCGGGGCGAGCGGTTCGGGCAAGACGGTGCTTCTTAAGTGCATCATGGGATTGCTTTCGCCCGATTCAGGGGAAATCCTGTATTCGGGAGAGGATTTGCGTAAAATACCCGGAAAAGAGAGGAAGAGGCTGTACAGTCAGATGGGAGTGCTGTTCCAGAGCAGCGCGTTGTTTGATTTTGCCACGGTGGAGGAGAACATAGAGTTCCCGATGGAGTTTTTTGCGAATATGTCAAAGGCCGAGAAACACGACAAGACGGACATGCTGCTTGAGCGCGTCGGCCTTTCAGGAGTCAATGCCAAATATCCTTCCGAACTCAGCGGAGGAATGCAGAAACGCGTGGGCATAGCCCGTGCAATAGCATTGAACCCCAAATATCTGTTTTGCGACGAACCGAATTCCGGCCTTGACCCCCTGTCGTCCGTAAGGATAGACGAACTGATAGCGGGGATTACCGAAGAATACAATATGACGACGATAATAAACACGCATGACATGAATTCTATCATGGGGATAGGCGACAAGGTATTCTTCATATACGGCACCAGACTGAAATGGCAGGGCGGGAGGGAATCGCTCCTGCACCCGGGATGCAAGGAACTGGAGTCTTTCGTCAATGCCAATGCCCTGGCGAGGAAACTGTTGCAGTGATGATGCCGCAGGCGGTTACAGCCTGAATCTCACTCCGAGTTCGAAACCTGTCTGCAAAGGCTGGTCTGTACGTATGCTTTTTGCCTGATAGTTGTCGAAGTAGTACCTTATCGTAGGGTCGAAAAATATTCCCGTAAAGTCATTGAACCAGTATTCTATGCCGATGCCTGCCCCGACAGAGAGTTGTACGCCCTTTATTGTTTCATTGTGTGTCAGGACACTGCCGTTCGCGCTGTTCATTTTATAGAGGTCGCCGATTCCGCGCTCGACAGTCCCGCCTGCCTGGATATATACGGATACGCGGTCGCTTTTTATGACATTGTAATAGATGTTCACAGGTATTCCAATATATTGCTGTATGTTGCGTATCTCGCTGTAATAGTTCCCGTTGAATTCACCTGCAAGTTTCCGTGACATTACCGTATAGTTTACCCCTATTCCGATGTCGAATTTGTCCGACAGCCTGATTTTCGCCCCCACTCCGAGAGATACGGGGACTGAATATGACCCGCTTTTCCGTTCTATTACAGTGTCGCGCTTGTTGATTCCCGGATCCACCTTGAATGCGTTCATCTTTTTTATGTGCCTTATTTCGGAGGGGGATACTATCCCGTTCGCAAATGTCCCGGCATGTGTAGTCGTGCTCATGTCCAGGACGGCCGCCGAATATTCTTTTGCTTCCCTGTAAGGCGTGTTGTCGAAAAAACGGTCGTCGTCCCATTTGAAGTCTTCGGTTTTTTCTTTGAGTGCCGGGGCTTCCTTGTCCTGTCCGTCCCGGAAAGTGGCGGCAGTCCGTCTTGCTCCGCGGATTTTCAGTTCAGGGAGGTATGATATGCCGGGACTGCATATCCATGTTTCAGGTTTTGCGATTGCAGCGGTTGGACGGGACGGTTCCCCCGGGGAGAATTCATTGCCGGGAACATATTCTTCGGCGGGAATGACTTTTATGCCCGAATGCTCCTGGACTCCGGATGGGTTAGTCAACAGCAGCCCCAGTGTCAGGGCGGCTGCCGCGCCGACTGTCCCGACCCATTTCAGCAGGACAAAATTGCGACGGCGGGCCATCTTCTTTTCGATGCCCTTCCACGTGTCTTCCGAAGGCGTTTCAGTGTATCCCTCCAGCGACCTGAAAATATCGTCGAACTCTTTTTCTGTCATTTTCCTGTCTTTCTAATCTTGTCCTGCAACCAGAGCCTTGCCCTGCTTAACTGGCTTCTGGATGTGTTTTCGCTTATTCCCAGCATTTCACCGATTTCCTTATGCGAGTACCCTTCAATCACATACAGGTTGAATACTATCCTGAAGCCGGAAGGAAGTCCGGCGACAAGTTCCAGCAGTTCCTTGTGGCTCATCTTTTCAATGGCGGATGTATCCCCGTTGTCGATGAATCTTATTCCGGTTATATCGTCACTGATTTTGAGCGGATCCTTTTTGCGAAGGTGCATGAGGGCCGTAGTGACGAAAATCCGTCTTACCCATCCTTCAAAAGACCCCCTCCCCTCAAAATTTCCGAGTTGGTTGAAAAGCGTTATAAAACCGTCCTGCAGCACATCTTCGGCGTCGTCCCTGTTCTTCATGTACCTTATGCACAAAGGGAGCATTTTGGGGGCGTAGGCCTCAAAAAGCTCTCGGTAGGCTCTCTTGTCTCGCGCAAGGCACCTGTTGATGAGTCTTTGTTCTTCGGGCCTGGGTACGCTCAATTCCATAATGTCGCTCTATAGATGCGAAGCATGGCTTCAATGTTGCATTGAAATGTTATCAGCCGTCAAAAATACGAAATTATCCTGTTGGAGCGATTATTGTATGGCGGATTAATCGTATTTTTGTAAAAATATCAGATACGCATGAAGAAGTTGACATTCATTCTGGCGGCTCTTTTCCTGTTTGCTCTCTGCCCGTTCCGGGTTTCGGGCCAGGAGAAGGGCTATAATGATGAGGCAATGCTCGCCGAAGCGGTGACAAGATACAATAACGAGGATTTTTCAGGAGCGCACAGGATTCTTTCCCGTCTGTTGGAAAACAATCCGGACAATGATGCCGCCAACTACTACATGGGCCTTGTAAGATTCGTTCTCGGAAACACTTCCGGGGCGGAAGGTTCCTTGAAAAAGGCGGTTTCGCTGGATTCCGGCAATTTCTGGTACAGGTACAGGCTTGCCGTACTGTATGCACGCACAGACCGTCCGGAACTGACAATATCCATATATGAAAGGCTTCTGGAAGATTTTCCCAAGAAAACGGAACTGTACTATACGCTCATAGACCTCTATACCCAGCAGGGACAGTACGATGACGCCCTTTCCACGTTGTCCCAGATAGAGACGGTGTTCGGTGAAACCGATGCGACTGCATACGCCCGTTTCGATCTGATGAGGATGAAAGGCGATCCGAAGTCCGGCTACGAGTATTTGAAGAAATATAACGAAGGGCATGCTTCTTCCCGGATTTCGTCGCTTCTCGGGGATTACTATCTCAGCCGTTATGACAAGGATTCGGCAATGATCATGTATCAGGAAGCACTGGCCCTCGAACCGGATTTTCCCCCGGCGATACTTAGTGTCGCCGACATATACAGGATGGACAGCGATTACGGCAATTATTTTTCTTATATAAACCGTTTTCTTACAAATCCTTATATCAGCACCCAGATAAAGAGCCGTTATATCAATGAAGCGTTTACGCCCAACGATCCTTATTTTCTCGAGGCTTTCATGCCGGAAATAGATACGTTGATGGAGAACACTCTGGCGGTCAGCATGAATGACTCTCTGATCAACATGGCGGCGGGTTATTATTATTTTTTCACTATGCGCCCTGACAGGGCGGCGTCCCTTTTCAGGGAAAATGTGAGGATGGCCGAAAACAGCAAGCCGGCGTGGAGCAATTATCTCATGATACTGTATTCGCTTCAGAGATGGGACGAGTATTATGCCGCCACTTCCGATGCGGTGGCGCGTTTCGGCGACGATCCGCATTTTATCGAGCAGAGGGGCGTGGCCTGTATCATGAAAAACGATCTTGACGAGGCGTTCATTCAGTTCGACCGGCTGATAGCATTTGCCGGGGGGGATACTTCTGTCATAGCCGGTTCGTATTCGGTAATGGGGGACATCTGCCACCAGCAGGGCAATTCCAGGCAGGGCAACCGTTATTATGACAAGGCATTGAAACTGGAACCGGACAATCTTCCGGTACTTAACAACTATGCATATTATCTGAGTGTCGAGGGGAAGAACCTTAAAAAAGCCGCCGCAATGGGCAAGAAGTGCGTTGATGCAGAGCCGGACAACCCTACATATCTCGATACTTACGGATGGATCCTGCATCTGTTAGGCCGTTCTTACGAGGCAAAGGATCTGTTCCGCCATGCAATGCTGTACGGAGGGCGTGAAAGCGCGGTGGTGCTCGACCATTATGCGGAAATCCTTTATTCGCTTGGAGACAGGGATCTTGCGTTCCTGTACTGGCAGCAGGCAATAGAGAAGAACTCCGTATCCGGGGTTGAAGACCGCGTTCCCGGACTTGAGGAAAAAGTGGCACGATACAAAGCCGGACAGAAAGACTGATATGAGGTGTTCCATATACATAATCGTGGCATCGGTGTTTTTCCTGACGGTTTCGACCGCCCGTGTTTCGGCACAGGATATCGAAGCCCATAAGGCCGAGAAAGCAAGGCTTGAAGAGGAGATAGCCCTTATCAACCGCCAGCTGGAGGCCAATACAAGCAGGCAGAAAGACAATACGAGGCAGTTGCAACTGATACGCAGGAAGATAAACAACCGCCAGTCCATAGTCAATGAAATCGATGCGCAGATAAGGGATTATGATCTGTCGATAACCCGCACGCGGCAGAAGATCAATGTCATGGAGGATGAAATGGATACCCTTGTGGTATATTATGAAAGGCTTGTGCGGGTGGCGTACAGGAACAGGGACTCCCGTCTTTGGTTTGCCTATATTCTGGCCGGGGACAATATTGTCCAGACATACAGGCGCTATATTTATTTCAAGAACCTTTCTACCAGTCTTGATTCAAGGGCTGAGGAGATAAAGGAACTCGAGAATTCGCTTACCCTGGAAAAAGAGAGGCTGGAGGTGCTCAGGAGCGAATCAGTTGATGCAAAAAACGACAGGATAAAGGAAATATCCGCATTAAGGGACGAAGAGGCGAATGCGCGCAAGGCCGAAGACCGTTTGAAAAAGGATCGCCGCAATTTTGAAAAGCAACTTGCGGAGAAGAACCGGCAGGTTGAAGCCTTGAATGCGGAAATAAAAAGGCTCGTCGAACTTGCAATGAAGGAGAAAGCAGGCGGCGGAGGAAAAGAGACGGCGAAAATCGATTACGCCTTGTCGGGGGAATTTTCAAAAAACAAGGGAAGGATACCGTGGCCTACGGATTCGCATGCTGTGATAGAAGGTTTCGGACAGCACTACCATCCTGTATTCAAAGGCGTGAAAATGCCGTATAATTACGGCGTGAACATAGTGACCGATACGAGGGCCGTAGTCCGTTGCGTGTTCGACGGGGTGGTGAAGCAGGTGGTAGTCATGCCGGGCTACAACCAGTGCGTGCTCGTCCAGCACGGGGACTATTTCACTTTCTATTGCAAACTCGGTTCTGTTTCCGTGAAGTCGGGACAGGCAATAGAGGCCGGAGAGGTTTTAGGTACGGTCGATACGATCAATGGAGATACGATCTTCCATTTCCAGATATGGAACGGCCAGACCCCGCAGGATCCGGAACAATGGCTCCGGTAAGGCGGATGCCTGAGGATTCCGCTGTCCGTGTCAAAGGCTGCTTCCGCCAATGAACTCCCTCATTATTGAAGTAGGGGGGATTGCTCCCAATTCTTCGGGAGAGAGCGTTATCGTGTAATCGAGGAATTTCAAGAGGCGCACCGCTTCGGTGTATGCTTCCGATTTCGGTGAAATCCTTCTGAGCAGCGGGGCTACGTAATATTTAAGGGCCGGAAGTTCGAAAATCAATGCCGAGTTGAACATGGCATCCGCATTTTCCTGAAATGGAAAGATATTCCTTGTTTCGCCGGAACGGACGCTCGGCCAGCGGAGTATGGTATCTTCCGGGCTTACCCCTCTCGTCCTGCTGTCTCTCACTATGCGCCTGAGAAGACGGTTGTCGGATGTGGAAATATTGTTGTTCTCATCCAGGGACAGGGAAGTGAGGGCCGACGCATATACTTTGAAAATCCTGCCGGCATCGACTTCGGAAGTCATTTCAGGATTGAGCGCATGGATTCCTTCAATAATAAGGATGTCGTCGTCTTCCATTTTCAGCATGTCCCCGTGGTATTCCCGTTTGCCTGTGGCGAAATTGAACCGTGGCATTTCGATTTCTTTGCCGTCGAGCAGGTCGTTGAGGTTTGAGTTGAGCAGTTTGAGATCCATCGCTTTCAGAGACTCGAAATCGTATTCCCCGTTTTCGTCAAGCGGGGTGAACTCCCTGTTGACGAAATAGTTGTCAAGTTCTATTACTACAGGGTTCAGTCCGAGTACCATGCATTGCAGGGCTATGCGTTTGGATGTAGTCGTCTTTGCGCTGCTCGACGGGCCGGCTATGGCGACGATGCGTATCTTGTCGCGGCGCGAATATATCATGTCGGCAATCTGCGCATATTTCCTTTCATGCAGGGCTTCGGAGATGTTTATAAGTTGACGTGCCTTCCCCTCAAGGATACATTTGTTCAGCGAACCGACTCCGGATACGCCCATTATATGGCACCAGTCGGAGTTTTCTTTCAGTACGGAATACAGTTTGTCCTGCATTCTGAAAGCAGTGAGCCGTTCTGGGTCGTTTATGGAAGGCCATCTGATGCAGAAACCGTCTCCGAAACGGTAAATGTCGTATGTGTCCAGTAAGCCGGACGACGGGGCGAGAGGCCCGTAAAATGTGTCCTGGTGTCCGTCAAATGTATAAATGGACGAGGTGAAGCGTCCGAGGCTTTCAAGGAGTTCAGCCTTTTGGGGTTGAAGGTTGGCATTGAATATCCTTGCCGCCTCTTCGGCCCCTGTCTTCCTTTTGATGAAAGGAATGTCGGCGGATATCAGCCGCTTGGCGGCCGTCCGTATGTCTTCGACGTCCCTGTCGTTTATTTTTACGATTACGGGTTTTTCTCCCGGGTTGCAGCCCGGTTCCCGTATTTCTGCATACAGTCCGTTGGGAAGCGAGTAGTCATAGGTCAGGCATTTGCCGGGAAAGATTTCGGATACGGCCCTTTGCACCACGAAACACAGCGATCTCATGTATGTCCGCCTTCCGTCAGGGTGTGAGCGGTCGATGAATCTTATCCTTGAAGGTGCATAGAGCCGTCTGCCGAGTTCTTTCAGCATGTTGTTCTCCAAGGCTGCGATGACAGGGAAACGGCATTGGCAGCCTGTCATGGAAAGCAGTTCTGATATCCTGCTTCCCTCTTCTATGCGATAATATTTCCCGTTATTTTCACAAAAGATGTCAAGTTCCATAAAATCATGTGTTTAATACTTCTTTCAGGTACGGGCCTGTTACTGATTCCGGATTGGCGGCTATGTCTTCCGGTTTTCCCCGGGCGACTATCCGTCCTCCTTTTTCGCCCCCTTCGGGCCCCATGTCGAAAATATAGTCCACGGATTTGAGCACGTCGAGGTTGTGTTCGATGATGATTACGGTGTTCCCCTGGTCAACGAGTTTCCCGAGTACTCCGAGAAGTATCTTGATGTCTTCGAAATGCAGTCCGGTGGTCGGTTCGTCCAATATGTATAATGTATTCCCTGTAGCCTTTCTTGAAAATTCGGCGGCAAGTTTCACCCTCTGGCTCTCGCCTCCGCTGAGGGTTACCGATGGTTGTCCCAGCCGTATGTATCCGAGACCTACATCGCAGAGCGCTTGCAGTTTGGGGGCAATCGAAGGAATGTTTTCGAAAAATTCCAGGGCTTCGGCGACGGACATTTCAAGTACGTCGTTGATGTTCTTCCCTTTATATTTTACCGCCAGAGTGTCCGGATTGTACCGTTTGCCGCCGCACTGTGGGCATGTCACGTTTACGGACGGGAGGAAATTCATCTCTATGACCTTGATTCCTGCACCCTTGCACTCTTCGCATCTTCCTCCGCTTACGTTGAACGAAAACCGTCCTGCCTTGAATCCTCTTATCTTGGCGTCGGGAGTGGATTCGAAAAGCCTGCGGATGTCATTGAATACATCTGTGTATGTGGCTGGATTGCTGCGTGCCGTCCTGCCTATGGGGCTCTGGTCTATTTCGACTAGTTTGTCTATGTTTTCAATACCGTTTATTCCGTCGTATTCAAGGGGGACGAGTCCGGAACGGTAAAATCTGTTGCTCAGTATGGGCATCAGTGTTTCTGTAATCAATGTCGATTTACCGCTTCCGCTGACTCCGCTTATACCCACGAAGCATCCGAGAGGTATGGATATGTCTATGTTTTTCAGATTGTTGCCCCTTGCTCCGCGAAGTTCCAGGAATGTCCCGTTTCCAAGTCTTCTTTTAGCAGGTATTTCAATCCGTTTGATCCCGTTCAGGTAATCCAGGGTGGGTGTCGAAATGCCTTTGATGCCTGATACCGGCCCGTTGTACAGCACTTCGCCTCCATGTTCACCCGCTCCGGGCCCCATGTCTATAAGCCAGTCGGCGCTTTCCATCATTTCCTCGTCATGCTCGACGACCATGACTGAGTTGCCTTCGTCGCGGAGTTTTTTCAGGGAATTGATGAGTTTGCGGTTGTCCCTGTAGTGCAGTCCGATACTCGGCTCGTCAAGGATGTACAGTACGTTTACAAGTTTGGAGCCTATCTGTGTCGCCAGTCTTATGCGCTGGCTTTCTCCTCCGGACAGGGAAGATGCCGCCCTGGACAGTGTAAGGTACTCCAGGCCTACGTCCATGAGGAAGCCTACCCTGTCGTTCAGTTCCTTGAGTATGTCTCTTGCTATCGCCGCCTGTTTGGGTGAGAGTTTCCCGGGAAGTGCCAGCAGCCATTTCTGCAACTCCGAAATTTCCATCTCTGAAACTTCGCAGATGTCCTTGCCGTCTATCTTGAACAGCAGGCTTTCTTCGTTAAGTCTTTTTCCGTGGCATACAGGGCATTCTATGGTTTCCGTGATGTCGTCCATGACTCCTTTGAACGTTACCATTTCGGAGTTTGCCCCGCTTCCGATTCTGAAAAGTTCGTCCGAACCGTATATCAGGAGTGAAAGCGCGTCTTTCGGGATTTCATCGATAGGGTCGAACAGCGAGAAACCGTATTTGTTCGCAATTGAGCGTATGATGTCGAATTTTTTGTTTTCGCGCACCTTGCCCAGCGGGATGATGCCTCCGTCGGCGATTGATTTGGTCTTATCAGGGATTATGCTGTCTATCTGTACGTTGCGTATTCTCCCGAGTCCCTTGCAGTTAGGGCAGTAGCCGCGAGGGGAGTTGAATGAAAATGTGTGCGGAGCGGGCTCGGGGAGTGAGATGCCGCTGTCCGGGCAGACGAGGTGCTTGGAAAAATACTGCATTTTCCCGTCGTCGGGGTTCATTACGGCAAGTTCGCCTTTGCCTTGGGCGAGGGCGGTGCTTACTGACTCGCGGATGCGTTTTTCGTCTTCATCCTTGGGCTTGAGTTTGTCAATGACGAGTTCTATGAAATGCGGTTTGTACCTGTCCAGAGAGGATATTTCTTCAAGACGGACAATTTCGCCGTCTATGCGGGCCTCGTTGAATCCCTTTTTCCGCAATGAGGCTATCAGTTCCCTGTAATGCCCTTTCCTTCCCTTTACGAGAGGTGACAGAAGTATGCATTTGCTGCCTTTGAACCTTTCGATAATCAGTGATACTATCTGGGTGTCGGAGTATTTCACCATCTTCTTTCCGGTGGCCGGCGAATATGCTTCGGCGGCCTTTGCATAAAGCAGCCTGAGAAAGTCGTATATCTCGGTGGTCGTCCCTACTGTGGAGCGCGGGTTGTTGCCTGTGGTCTTCTGCTCTATCGCGATGATGGGACTCAGGCCCTCGATGCTTTCCACGTCAGGTTTTTCCAGTATGCCCATGAACTGCTTTGCATAGACGGAAAGGGTGTCCATGTACCTTCTCTGGCCTTCGGCGAATATGGTGTCGAATGCAAGAGACGATTTGCCGCTGCCGCTCAGTCCTGTAACCACTACGAGACTGTCCCTCGGGATTTCAAGGGAAATGTTTTTCAGGTTATGGGCCCGGGCCCCTGTTATCTTTATCGAGTCGTCCAATGTGCCTCTGTCTTAAAACGGCTGGAGGAAAGGATTTTTGAGCCTTTCTTCGCCGATGGTGGTAGGATAGCCGTGCCCCGGAAGGACTTCGACATTGTCTCCAAGCGGAAGTATTTTTGTCATTATGCTTTTCATCAGAGCGTCGTAGTCTCCGGAAGGATGGTCTGTCCGGCCGATGCTCCCTGCAAAAAGCGTGTCACCCGATATCAGGAAGTTGTTTTCTTTACTGAAAAAACAGACTCCGCCGCGCGTGTGGCCCGGGGTCGCTATTACTTTGAGTTCCGACTTGCCGAAAGTAACGGTGTCCCCGTCATGGATGTCGATTGTCCTGTCCGGCAATACGGGTGTTTCATATCCCATCATTTCACAGAATCTCGGGACAATTGCTTCCTGCTCTTTGTCGTCGGGATTGAGGCAGGTATCTATTCCCCACCGTCCGGTGACGAACCCGAGTCCCAGCACATGGTCGAAGTGCATGTGCGTAAGAAGGACTTTTACCGGTTTCAGGGAATTTTCGGTTATGAACTGTTCAAGACGTTTCTTTTCTGTATCGGTGTAGCAGCCGGGGTCTATTATTACCGCCTCTTTCGTTTCATCCCACAGGATCATGGTGCATTCCCGCAGGTCGTTGAAGTAAAATCGTTTTATTTCTATCATGATTTCCGATAAATAACATTCGCAAGTTATAAAAAAATTGATTATCCGCAAAATGCCCCGCGTTGTATGCAAGGCCGCGCCCCGACTTAACTTTTGTTTTTGTAATTTATTGTAAATTAAATATTATTACAATAGTAATTTGCAATATATCAGTGTATTATGATATTCTTGAATTAAGTCGTACCGTGTTCCGAAGAAGGCGTATCCGGTTATTCTTCAAGGGGTATTTTTGCGGATAATCGTTAGAAAATATGCAATTACAGCTTTTCTGGCTATATTTGTCATAAAAACGGTTTTGTCATGCATATAGCGGTCGCAGGAAATATCGGGAGCGGAAAGACTACGCTTACCCGCATGCTTTCGCAGCATTACGGCTGGAAGGCTAAATACGAGAGTGTCGAGTTCAACCCGTATCTGGCGGATTTTTATAAGGATATGGAGAGATGGTCTTTCAATCTCCAGATATATTTTCTCAACAAGCGTTTCAAGGATGTCGTGGAGATAGTTTCCAGCAAGGAGTGCATAATCCAGGATCGCACGATATATGAGGATGCGAAGATTTTTGCCCCGAACCTCCATGCAATGGGCCTGATGTCCACGAGGGATTTCAAGAATTATGCGGATCTGTTTGATCTTATGATGTCTCTGGTGCGCCAGCCCGATCTCATGATATACCTGAGATCTTCGATACCGAACCTGGTCGCGAATATCCAGAAACGCGGCAGGGAGTACGAAAACAGTATCAGGATAGACTATCTCAAGGGACTTAACGAGCGTTATGAGGAGTGGATTGCAGGGTATGACAAGGACAGGCTGCTCGTCGTCGATACGGATACACTGAGATTTGAAAGTTCGCCTAAGGATTTTGAGACGGTCGTTGATAGGATCGATGCGCGTTTGAACGGGCTATTCTGATAATGGAGATGACGCCGCAGAGTATCATGGTGAGCGCCTGGGCTTCATGTGAGAGTGTCGCGAATGCCAGCCCTTCGTTGTATTCGATACTGTAAATGGTGGTCAGTGCCAATGAAACGAGTATGTGGAAGGAACCGAATCCTCCGGGTACGGGGATGACCCAGGCAATGCTGCCTACCAGCATAAGGAACATGGCATCAGTGGCATTGAGGGTTTCCAGTTTTGGAAGGGAGAGCATCGTAAGATAACTCATGAGCCAGTAAATCACCCATATCGCTGCCGTATATAGGATGAACTTCCATTTTTTTTCCATCTTGAAGGCCGATGTAAAGCCCTGCAGGCCGCCTTTGATGATCGAGCATATCTTCCTCGATATTCTGCTGGTGTTGCGGGTCTTATATATGATAAAAACAACGGCGGCGCATACGGCTATTGCGGCGGCGACAATCCACCAGAGGCTGAAAGACAGCGATTCGCTTAACGGGTTCCACATCTGCCGGACGGCGAAATCCCCGAATTCTTTCCATTTTATCAGCAGGAACGCTGCAAGTATCGCTACAAGCGTGAGCATGTCCCAGCTCCTTTCAAGCACTACCGTCCCAAGCACTTTGTCATAACGGAGTTTTCCTTTCGCGGATATTACTCCGCATCTTACGAACTCGCCTGCTCTCGGAAATGCGAAATTGGAGATGTTGCCTATGTTGATGCCGTCAAAAGTTTCCCCGAAACGGATGTCCTTGTTGAGGGGTTTCATGATTTCGCGCCATCTGGCCGCGCGCAGGAAGAATGCGGCAACGCTTGCAAGCATGGAAAGCAGCACGAGCCAGAACCGGCATTCTTTCAGGCCGTTGAAAAATTCGTCCCATTTTACCGAACGGAATGACAGATACAGCAACAGTACCGCAATGGCCGCAGAAACCAGCCATTTCAATATCTTTGTCAACTTCGTCTTCTGCTTCAAGGTCATCCCGATTCCTTTCAAAGGCTGCAAAGTTAGCAATTTCCGAGAAAAATCTTTACATTTGGACTTTGGGAAAATCAATGGCATGAAAAAGATTCTTGGGATGGGCAACGCCCTTACGGACATACTGGCGGTCTTGCCGGACGATGAGTTGTTGAAAAGATTTCATCTGCCGAAAGGCAGCATGCAGCATGTAGATCAGGCTACCGGCGACAAGATATGGCAGACCCTCAGGACAATGGGTGTGCAGTACGTGGCCGGAGGCTCTGCTGCAAATACAATTACGGGTACGGCCATATTCGGCATGCCTTCGGGTTTTATCGGAAAAGTGGGAGATGATGAACTCGGACACCTTTTCAAGTCCGATCAGGAACAGTACGGCATCTCGTCACATCTTTTCATCGGGAAACATGCATCCGGACGGGCGATGGTCTTCATTACGGCGCCCAATGCGGAAAGGACTTTCGCCGTATATCTCGGGGCGGCACTGGAACTGGTGCCGGAGGAGTTGGACATCGAGATGTTCAGAGGCTATGATTATTTCCATGTAGAAGGTTATCTTGTCCAGAACCAGTTCCTTATCAGACGGGCGGTCGAACTGGCGAAGCAGGCAGGGCTTACGGTTTCCATAGACATGGCGTCATACAATGTAGTGGAATCCAACAAGGCTTTTCTGCATGACATAGTTGACAATTATGTGGACATCATATTTGCAAACGAAACAGAAGCAAAGGCTTTCACGGGGCTTGAGCCCCGTGCGGCCCTCGACGAGATGGCGCGTTACAGCGATATAGCGGTTGTAAAGGTAGGCAAGGACGGTTCCATGGTGCGCAGCGGCGACGAGTATCATTTTATCGGGGCCTGGCCGGCCGATACGGTCGATGCCACCGGAGCCGGTGACACCTATGCTGCCGGTTTCCTTTATGCCCATTCTCTCGGCCTGCCTCTGAAGGCTTGCGGGGAAATCGGTTCCATCATAGCGGCAAAAGTCGTAGAAGTGGTGGGTACCAAGATAGACATTCCGCGCTGGAAAGCGGCGAAGCGGGAAATCAGGGAGAAGATAGCGGAATACACTGTATCATAAAAAAAGCCGGCTCCAGGCCGGCTTTCTTATTCTTGTATGTAAATCTGTCAGTTACTCAACATATTCGAATCCTACGGAGTCGTTCATGTTGCAGTTGATGATGTTGTTGACAATGTACAGTCCGTTCGCTTCCTTCTTAGTGATGAATACGACGACATGTGCATTTTCAATGACACCTTCTTTCAGGCTTGAGACATTGAATGTCCATGACTTTTCAACACTCTCTCCGGCTCCGATGTTAAGGACGTCGCCAGTGAAATCGTCCTGGTTGCTTACTGCTCTCAATACATCGCAGTGATCCCTTTTCTGTTCAGCAGTAAGGACGTTGTTGTAGTCAGACTGGACACCGTCAATGTGGTCTTCAAGAAGCCATGCAGCAACCTTATAGTCGCCTGCTTCGGATGCCTTGAACGTAGCGGTTACTTTCATCTGCGAGTCTCCTTCAGGAAGGAAAGTAGCGCTTATACCGGCGGTTACCGGGTATTTGTTGATTACGTCGGATGTGATTTGTTTGAGGTTGGTTGCAGTTGCGGTTGCGTTTGCATAAGCCCCTGTACCTGTTTCAGTGTCAAGATTGAATGACATAGCAGGGATTCCTGTAGCGCCTGCACCATAGTTTCTCCAAAGTGCGTTCCAGAAAGTAGGGTACATGCTGTCCTGCATAAATCCGACATGGCAGGCAACGGAAATTCCGTCGTCCCAGCCTTGCTCATGCAGTATCATGAGTCCTTTCTTCATGAGAGGGCAGTATCCGCAACCCTGGGCGGTGAACTGAAGGAGCATTGCCCTTTCCCTGAAGTTGAAGTTCGAAGGTTCATTGTCGTATGCAGTTGCAAGTATGGCTACAGGTGCGGACGATGCCGTGCCTTTCTTGGCATAAATCTGGTGCTGTCCTACTTCTGTAGTAGTGAATACGTTGCTTTCAAGCTGTACGGATTCGCCGTCTTCCTGGAGCAGGTAGAAAGTGCTTTCAGCGGTTACATCCTGCCCCTCCTGGGTAACAGTGAGTACGGCCTGGTCTTCGCCGTTAGCGACGATGATAGCCTTGTCAGTGCTGATTGTAGCTCCTTCAAGTGCCGTAACTTTCACATTATCTGATGCTATGACGCCATAAGTCGCGTAAAATTCGTATTCTCCCGGTATGTCTGTAGAGAATGACTTGTTTACGAGTTCTGTGTTGTCTGATGCCTTGAATACTTTTGCTTCAGCAGTGACATCGGTTTCGCCGCTGAGGACTGTGAAAGTGACGACATCTACTCCGTCGCCTTCTATTGTCTCCGAACTAGGAACGAGGGTGACTTTTTCTGCTGTTTCCTCCCCTGCCGGTGTACAAGCCGCAAACATTGCTATCGCAAGGACTGCGGTCAAGAGGTAATTGTAAATTTTCATAATGCTTTATAATTAATAAGTTTTTCCTAGAATGATGATGTGAGAGACAAGTTGAAGCCCGTGTATGCCGGAGTGCGTCTGCAAACTCCTCCCGAGCATATGTAGCCTTCCTTGTTTCTTCCGTAACTCAACTGAACCCTTGTGCGGCCTTTGGTGTAACTGAAGCCGAAATTGTAGTAGTGCAGTTTCGAGTGGTCGATATTGTACATGTCGCTTGCATAGAAACTCCAGCTCGGCGCGAAGTTGTATTCGAACAGAGCGGCAACCCAGTCTCCTTCATTGAACTCTATGTCGAAGTTCTTGACAGGGGAGTAGAGATACTGGAGTTCCAGCCTGAATGAATTCAAAGTATTGATCTTGTAAGTCATGTCATATACGAATATATGCGACTTGAACGGAGCCTCGTATGCGCCCATGTAGTTGTTCTGCTGCCATGTGTAGAGCAGTGATGTCTTGAGTTTCCTGTTCCATTGCCTTTCGACATCGAAGTTCAGATCCTGCCACATGAGTTTGTTCTTGCCTGTCATTGAAGATTCAAGCGAGTAGAAAGTAGAGAAGTTGAGGTGGAAACTCCATTTCTTCCTCCTGTCGTTCTGGCTTCTGAATGTGTAGTATGCGTCGAACTGGCCTCCGATTTCCCCGTAAGGGTCAACCCTGTAAGGATAAAGGTTGGCGAGGAGGTATGTGTATTGTCTCGTAAGGGAAGGAATGAAGTTCAGGTTATTGCCTATTCCCAGGTTCGTACCGTGGGTTTCATCGCCGTAAATGAGGCCTGTAGTCATGCCTTCAGTCCTTCTGAAGGTTCCGAGAAGGGAGAAACCTTTCCCGTTGTATCCGGCTTCGGCAAGTATCGCATTCCCCGGTATCATTTCCATTGTATTGCTGAACATGTCTTCGCTTTTGCCGACATATTCGCCTGAGAAGTGGAATCCCGAATATTCAAAGTTCAGTCTTCCCGAATACATGTTGACATTGGTGTTGGTGATGATTTCCTGGAAAAGCTGCGGTACGGTTGATCTGCTTATGTAACGGTTGATGAAACTTCCTTCAACCGAAAGCAGCCAGTCGTATGTGTCGAACATGTCGTTTACCGATACGAGCAGGTCGCCGCCTCTTACCCATGAATCCGCATATGTGTCATACAGTCTCGGCCTTCCGTAAAGCCCCTTGAGAGTTACGTAATTGTTGAAATTGTATGAAGCGAAAACGCCTTCCACGGAATTGTTGAAACCGAGGGCGCGGTCTTCATAACTTCTGAATATGAGTCCGCTTCCGAACTGTTCATATATGTCTCCCACATGTACTGTGAAATTGTCGTCCTGCCATCTTACATATTTGTTGGCAAGCATGAATTTCTTTCCTGTACCGTATATGGAGATGTCGTAGCCGTACAGTGCCGGAAGATATCCCTCCAACTGTACTCCGGCGGAGAAACGGCCTTTGGTATAGTCGAGTTTGAGGTAGTTGTTGGATCCGAAATGCCCTTCAGGTGTGCTGCTGGTCGATTTTGAATCATTGACATAGTATATCGTGTTTGTCTCAAAACTTCCGGAGAGATTGCCCTTAGGCTTGTCCCTTTCGTCGTCCTGGGCAAAAACAGGGCCAGTTGCAAGTGCAACTGCCATTATTGTCATGAGCGCTTTTTTCATTATTCGGCTAATTCTTTGATTTTTTCAAAAAGTTCGACTTCGCTTCCTGGCGTGTAGCCGGAGTGTGAATAAACGATATTGCCGTCGGCGTCAACTATGAATGTCTGGGGAGTAAGCGACACGTTCATCGCCCTTTTGAGATCCTGGTTGACATCATAGAGGCATGTGAACTCCCATTCGCTGGACATTGCCTTGGCGCGTGAAGAGTTCCTTGCATCGTCAATGGATACTGCAACGATTTCAAAGTCAGCCTCATCGAGCCAGTCATAGTACATGTCGTTCATGGCATTGAGTTCCATGATGCAAGGTTTGCAAGTTATAGCCCAGAATGAAACTATCATCGGTTTTCCGATAAGTTCCTTGGTCATGATTTCTTTTCCGCTGCGATCCTCTACGCTTACGTTAGGAAAATCCTGTGCGGATACAGATATGATTGCCGCGAAGGCCAGTGCGAGTGTTAATAATACCTTTTTCATATTCAAATCTTTTTATTATTTTTCATAATATGCTTTTTTCCCGTCTTCAAGGAATTTGATGAATTCGTCTATGTCGAGGTCGTAACTCCTGTTAGGAACCAGTTGGTTGCCCTCGTTGTCAACAATGAGGTAATAAGGCTGGGCATTGATTCCGTAACGGTCGTTTGCGATGTGTGAATTGATTTTTCCTATTGATTTGAAAACGCGCCCCGATTCGGATGTCACCCATTCGCTTTCATCGAGGACTGTCTTGTCGTCCATGTACAGCGCAACTATTACATAGTCGTTGCGCAGCATGTCGAGTATCCTCGGATCCGCAAGCACCCTTTCTTCCATTTCACGGCAGTTCACGCAGGAGTGTCCGGTGAAATCGATGAAGAGCGGTTTGTCCACTTCCTTTGCGTATGCGAGGGCGTCTTCATAGTCGAAGAAACCTTCAAGGTGGTGCGGCAGATGGAGGAAGTCCGCATATTTCCTTCCTTCCATGTTGCTTGTACCGGTTTCGGCCTGTACTGCAGCCGTGCTGCCGGATGTCACTACGTAGTCCTGGGTAGCCATAGGAGGCATGTATCCTGACAGCGCTTTCAAAGGTGCGCCCCACATTCCCGGAATCATATATACGACGAATGTGAACACTATGATTGCAAGCAGGAGCCTGAATGTGGATATGTGCTCTACAGGGGAATCGTATTTGAAACGGAGTTTGCCGAGGAGGTAGAAGCCGAGCAGCGTAAATATTACAATCCACAATGCAAGGTTGATTTCCCTGTCGAGAATGCCCCAGTGGTATGCCTGGTCGGCCATGCTGAGGAATTTGAGGCCGAGTGCGAGTTCGATGAAGCCGAGCACCACTTTTACCGAGTTCAGCCATCCGCCGCTCTTAGGGAGTTTCTTCAATACTGAAGGGAAGAATGCGAACAGTGTGAAAGGCAGTGCGAATGCGATAGAGAACGCAAGCATGGTGATGATAGGATCCCAGAACTGTCCGCCCTGTACTGACTCGATCAATACCGTACCGACGATAGGGCCGGTGCAGGAGAACGATACAAGCACGAGGGTAAGGGCCATGAAAAATACTCCTCCCAGACCTTTCTTGTTGGAACCCTGGTCGCTCTTGTTGACGAGTTTGCTCGGCATCGTGATTTCGAATGCTCCGAAGAATGAAGCTGCAAAAATCATGAATACCAGGAAGAAGATGAGGTTAGGCAGCCAGTGCGTAGCGAGCCAGTTGAAGATGTCGGCCGTTACCGCATCGCCGCCCACTATCCTTGTGATGAGGATGATGGCTGCAATCGGAACCGTATAGAGCAGTACGATGAAAAGACCGTACATCGCCGCGCGGAATCTTCCGAGCCTTTTGTTTTCCGAACCTTTGATGAAGAACGACACTGTCATTGGAACCATAGGGAATACGCAAGGTGTGAACAGCATGGCAAGTCCCCAGAGTATTGCGGACAGGATGCTGTTCCAGAGGTTCGAATGCTGTACCGGCTCTGCCGCCTGTACCGTATCTTCGTCTGCTGCTGTTTCCGGAGCCTGCAATGCAAGGTCTTCGGCAGAAACAGCGACAGGAGCGGCTGCCGATTCGGCTCCCAATGTGAACGTGACGGTGGTGTCCGCCGGAGGCAGGCAGTTCATGTCGTTGCAGGCCATGTATTCGAGAAACATCTCTACTGTGGCCCCGGGAGCGGTCAGTTCTATATCCTGGGTGAATACGGCTTTGTTCTCGAAGTATCCGAGTTCGGCCTTATATATTTCATCGAACACCTTTTTGGGTTCCTGAAGTTGTTTCAGCCCGTCTTTCAGTTGCGCACCCTCGCTGCACGAGAAGGTGAAGGAAGTAGGTATGATGAATTCGGACGGTTCAAGGCTGTAAATGTGCCAGCCTTCGTCGATGGCGGCCTCTACAGTTATCCTGTAAAGCCCGTCCTCCACCTGTTCGGCGGAAGTATTCCAGACCACTACTGGCTTTGTCTGTGCGTTTGCCGCCGAGAATGAGATAAGAAGCAGCAGAGCCGACAGGCAGAGTTTCAAGGTTTTAGAAATTCTCATTGTGTTTTCCTTTATTTGTTAATCCTGCAAAAATAATCATTTTTCGCGTACCGCCACAAGATTTCTGTCTCCGTAGCCGTTGTCAACGCGTGAGCATGCCGGCCAGAACTTGTTGTCGCGGATCCATTTAAGAGGATATGCAGCCTGTTCTCTGCCGTAAGGGTGTTTCCATTCGTCCGCGCATACTTCTTCGGCAGTGTGCGGAGCCATTTTCAGCAGGTTGTCTTCAGGGTCGCTGATTGCTTCGCATTCCGCCTTGATTGCCTTGAGGGTCTCTATGAACCTGTCGAGTTCTTCTTTGGATTCGCTTTCGGTAGGCTCTACCATCAATGTCTCATGTATCGGGAAGGAAAGGGTAGGCGCGTGGAAACCGTAATCCATAAGCCTCTTGGCAATGTCCGTGGCATCTACTCCGTAGTCGGCTTTGAAGTTCTGGAAGTCTATGATGCACTCGTGGGCTACTCTTCCTGTCTCTCCCGTGTAATATGTCTTGAATTCTGGAGCAAGCCTTGCTGATATGTAGTTCGCATTCAGTATGGCTATTTCGCTTGCGCGGCGGAGTCCGTCAGGGCCGAGCATCTTGATGTACGCATGAGTGATAGGGAGAAGCAGAGGGCTTCCGTAAGGGCTTGCGCCAACTGCCGTCTGCTGCGTGCCTTTAAGGCTTTCTGAAATTCCGCAATCGACTCCGAGTTCCTTTACAGGATAGCCAGGGAGGTACGGCAGCAGTTTTTCAACTACGCAGATAGGGCCTACTCCAGGGCCGCCGCCGCCGTGAGGCATTGCGAATGTCTTGTGCAGGTTGAGGTGGCATACATCGGCTCCGATGAATCCAGGGTTGGTGATTCCTACCTGTGCATTCATGTTGGCGCCGTCCATATATACCAGGCCGCCGTTTTCATGTATGGTATCGACGATTTTCCTGATATGTACTTCGAATACTCCGTGTGTGGACGGATATGTAATCATGATTCCGGCAAGGTCGTCCTTGTTCTCGGCCGCTTTCCTGCAAAGTTCGTCAACGTTTATGTTTCCGTTTTCGTCACAGCCTACAAGTACGATGCGGAATCCGGCCATTGCCGCAGATGCCGGGTTTGTACCGTGAGCGGAAGTCGGAATGATCATCACGTTCCTGTTCTCCTGTCCCGTCCCTTTCAGGTATGCCCTGATGGTAGTAAGGCCGGCATATTCTCCGCCGGCTCCGGAGGTCGCCTGGAGGGAGCAGCCTGCCATTCCGGTTATGACTGAAAGGTCGTGTTCGACTTCGCGTACTATCTGCATGGAGCCTTCCGTCTGCCATTCAGGTGCGAATGGGTGTACGTCGGCAAATTCGCTCCAGGTCACGGCTGCCATTTCAGCCGCCGCGTTCAGTTTCATTGTACATGAACCGAGTGGAATCATGGAATGGGTGAGTGATATGTCCTTGCGCTCAAGTTTCTTGATGTAGCGCATCATTTCCGTTTCCGAATGGTATGTGTTGAATATTTCCTGCGTGAGGGCGTCTTTTTCCCTTGCGAGCATTTTAGGGCCGGTGCATTCTGCATGGCCGTGTCCGGCTGATTTGCCGCATTCGCAGGATACTCCGAAGATATCGAGGATGGTGCGTTTTTCCTTGCAGTCCGTCAGTTCGTCGAAAGATATCCTTATGGTTCCTGCAGGGGTATAGTAGAAATTGATGCCGGCGTCTTCGGCTTTTTTGCGGATGGCTGCCGTGTCAAGAGGTTTCCCGTTGAAATCCATGATTTCAATGGTGTCGAAGAATTCTTCCGTACCGCATGCGCCGTTGATTCCTTTTACCGTATAGCCTCCGTCAGCGAGTTTGGATGCGACCCTGTGTGCCGATCTGTAGCAGTTCAGGGCAATGTTCTTTATCCCCTCGGAACCGTGATAGGCTGCATACATTCCGGACATTACGGCCATCAGGGCGGTGGCGGTACAGATGTTTGATGTGGCTTTTTCCCTCTTGATGTGCTGTTCGCGTGTCTGAAGGGCAAGCCTGTATGAAGGTTTTCCGAGCCTGTCGATTGAGATTCCTATGATTCGTCCCGGAATGAAACGTTTGTATTCGTCTTTGGTGGCCATCCATCCTGCCACAGGGCCGCCGAATCCCATAGGGAGGCCGAAACGTTGCGCCGAACCAACGGCTATGTCCGCTCCCCATGCTGCCGGTTCCTGGAATAAGGCAAGCGACAGAAGGTCGCATATTGCTGTCACCATTGCGCCTGCTTCATGCGCGCGGCGTGCGAAGTCGCTGTAGTCCCTTACCGAACCGTCTGCTGCCGGGAACTGTACGATGGCTCCGTAACATTTTGAATCAAATGCGTAGTCCTTGTATGAGCCGGTGACAACTTCTATCCCGAGACCTTTGGCGCGTGTGGTGATTACGGAAAGGTTTTGAGGGAAAATATTCTCGTCAACGAAAACAGTATTCCTGCCTTCTTTTACGGCGGCGCGGGATCTCAGTTCGTACATCATCCTCATCGCTTCTCCTGCAGCCGTCGAGTCGTCGAGCATTGAACAGTTGGCCAGATTGAATCCTGTAAGGCTTGCAACCATAGTCTGGAAATTAAGCAAGGCTTCGAGACGGCCTTGCGAGATTTCAGCCTGGTAAGGCGTATATGACGTGTACCAGCTTGGATTCTCCAGGATGTTCCTTGAGATTACTGAAGGTGTTGCAGTTCCATAGAAGCCGCATCCTATCATGGATCTGAACGGGATGTTTTTCCTTGCAATCTGTTTGAGCCGTTTGAGGTATTCGTGTTCGCTGAGAGCCTCGTCCAGTGCAAGAGGGCTTTTCAACAGGATATCTGAAGGGACAGTCTGCGCTATAAGGCTGTCCAGGTCTTTTAATCCAAGGACGGAAAGCATTTCATTTACCTGTTCCGTTCTGGGGCCGTTGTGTCTGTCAACAAATTTCATTGCTCTTATTATGTTTTAATTTGTAAGTATCCGAAATAACATTTAACTCGCAAAGTTATTAAGTTTTTTTTACAAAATTGTATTTTGGGTTGAAAAACATAATATGATTATCCGCAAAAACATCCCTATGGGGGGAAGAGGCGTGCTTTCTCCGGCCAGAAAGCACGCCAATGTGTTCCGCAGTGCATTCTGGGAGGGGTAGCCGTGCTTTTTACGGTCAGAAAGCACGCCTGTGCGCCCGGGGCGTGGCCCAAAGAAGGCGTACCCTGTTATTCTTCAAGGGGGTATTTTTGCGGATAATCGTATATGATAATCGTAAAACTAACGTCTGTGCCTCGCTTCAAGGGCGATGAAAATAGACAGCATGACAGTGAAGCACAGCAGCGAAGAGCCTCCGTAACTCATGAAAGGAAGGGGGATGCCGATTACCGGCATGATTCCGACAGTCATGCCGATGTTTATGAAAAAATGCATGAAGAAGCAGCAGGAAATGCAGTAGCCGTAAATCCTTGTGAATGCGTCCTGGCTTTTTTCTGCAAGTGATATGATGCGGCAGATGAGCAGTACATAAAGGGCTATGACAGCGGCGCTTCCGAGAAAACCCCATTCTTCCCCGACTGTGCAGAATATGAAATCGGTACTTTGTTCGGGAACGAAGCCGTATGCTGTCTGGGTGCCTTTAAGGAAGCCTTTCCCGGTGAATCCTCCGGAGCCTATTGCTATCATGGACTGCGTTACATTGTATCCTACCCCGGTTGGGTCTTCTTCCATGCCGAGAAGTACTTCTATCCTCTTTCTCTGGTGATCCTGAAGTACGTTGTCGAATATGAAATCGACAGAAAAGACAAGTATCAGTCCTGCCACGAATACGGCTGTAAGCGTGGCCGCAAGGCTGTCCCTCTTCCTGAAGACCCGGTACAGGACTACCCCGGTGATTATGGTAGAGATTCCGAGCAGTACGTATTCGGGCTTCGGCATTTCCATGTTGCTGAACAGTTTCGAAGATTCCAACGCCGGAATGAACGACAGGGCGGTTATGCAGGCCGCCGTGATGATGAATGAGCGGAACACTCTGCCGGTAAAAAGCCCGTATGCGATGCCGAGAAGTCCTCCGAGTACGAGCATGCTTATGAACGGGGATGTCGTAAGGGTCGTTATGAAAAGGGTTATGAACAGTCCTCCGAGTACGATTATCCAGCCGGAAAGCCCTTCCCTGTAAAGCATGAATATGAAGCCGATATAAACAAGGGCGGAGCCGGTCTCCTTTTCACCGATTATCAGCAGCATCGGTATCAGGATTACCAGTGCGGTCCTGGCAAATCCCCTGACGGTGTTTATCCTGAACCCGAACTGGCTCATCACGGAGGCCAGCAGGAGGGATGTGGTGATTTTGGAAAGTTCTGCCGGCTGGAATGATACCGGCCCGAGTTGGAGCCATGAATTGGAGCCGTTCACATTCTGCCCTATGAAGATGGTGACGAAAAGCAGAAATGCCGTGCCGAGGTACGCCCAGAATGCGAGGACTTCATAGATTCTGGAGTCTATGGCAAGTATTGCGCCCCCCGCCCCGATGGATATCATTATCCACAGGAATTGCTTTCCTGCTCTGCTTCCAAGGTCGAACATCGAGCCTGAAAGGTCGGAATGTATGGATGCGAAAATATTTACCCACCCTATTATTACTAAGGCGATATAGCAGAATATCAGCCACATGTCGGCTTTTTTGTATCTTGACGCGAGGCCTGTCATTCTCCGATCAGTTTTCCGTTCATAATCCGTTCTTCCAGAGGTTTGCGGCTTTCAGATATTTCACCTCTAAGATATTTTTCCACGACGAGCGAGGCTATCGGAGCGGCCCATGTGCCTCCCCAGCCTCCGTTTTCCACATATACGGCCACGGCTATTTTCGGATCGTCTTTCGGAGCGAAGCATACAAAGACGGAATGATCCTTCCCGTGCGGATTTTCCGCCGTGCCCGTTTTCCCGCAGATGTCAAGTCCTTCGACGGCGGCGGCGCCGGCAGTCGCGCCCTTGCCTCCGTTGACTGCCTGGTACATCCCGTCAATAACCAGCGGGAAAAGCGATGTGTCTATCAATGTGTAATGTCTTTCCTTGTACCTGTCCTCGATGGCATAGCCTTCCGAGTCCTTTATGAGATGGGGCGTATAATAATATCCCCTGTTGGCTACGGTTGCGCACAGGTTTGCCATGTGCAGGGGAGTGCATCCGAGTTCTCCCTGTCCGATAGCAAGGGAAATGACTGTGGTGGCCCTCCATCGGTTTTTTCCGTACAGTTTGTCGTAATAGGATGTTGACGGTACATTCCCTCCGGTTTCAGCGGGTATGTCGCTTCCTAACGGGGATCCCAGTCCGAAACTTTTTACATATTTCTCCCATTTGCCGAAGGCTGCCTGGACTGAAGGATATTCCGGATTTTCGAGTATCCCTCTGAACACATAGCAGAAATATGCGTTGCATGACATCTTTATGGCATCGGTGAAGTCTATCGGGGATTCATGGTCATGGCATCCGACTTTGTTCGAACCGAAATGATAACCCTTTGTGCATGGGTATTTCGTCGAAGGGGCGAATACCCCTTCCTGAAGCCCTATCAGTCCGTTTATCAGTTTGAATATGGAACCTGGAGGGTATGATGACTGGACGGCCCTGTTGAACATCGGTTTCATCGGGTCGTTTGCGAGTTCGTTGTAATATGCCCCTATGTCGGCAAGCTGTTCTACCTTGATTACCGGGCTTGATACCAGCGCGAGGATTTCGCCGGAAGAAGGCTCTATCGCTACAATGCTGCCGGCCTTTCCTTCCATGAGTTTTTCGCTGTATTGCTGCAGCCAGGCGTCTATGGTGGTGTTTATGTCATTCCCGGGAATGGCGGCCTTGTCGTATTCGCCGTCTTTATAGCCTGATTCGATCTTGTTGTGGGCGTTGCGCAGGTATATTTTGTATCCTTTCTCTCCCTTCAGCGTTTTCTCGCATGTGGCTTCGATTCCGGTCTTGCCGGCGTAGTCCCCGGCCTTGTATTCTCCCTTATGCCTTTTTATATAACCGGCATCGACTTCCGATACGTAGCCGAGCAGGCTCCCTCCGGCCTGGAAGGGGTATTTTCTGATTGTCCTTGCCTGTCCGTGGAATCCGGGAAACCTGTATTCCTGTTCGGAAAACAGGGCGAATTTCTCAGGAGAAAGTTTTTTCATGAAAGCGACGGAGCGGAAACCGATTTTCCTTCGGTTGGCCTTGTATTCGTTCATCTTGTCTCTGACATATTCCGGCCCGATTCCCAGAATCCCGCAGAGGGCCGTCGTGTCGAAGGCCTCCGTTTCGCTCGGAGTGACCATCAGGTCGTATGCGATGTCGTTGCTTACGAGTATTTCCCCGTTGCGGTCGATGATAAGCCCCCTTGTCGGATATACCACGGAATATACCATGGCGTTGTTGTCTGCATTGATTTTATATTTTTCATCAACAATTTGTATCCAGAACAGTCTTGCTACTATTATGCAGGCGGCTATTATCACGCCTGTCGCCAGCCTGTCTTTGCGGCTGAGGCTTGAATTGGGGCGTTCCTTCATCTGTTCTTCGGGGTTTTCAGCACTGCCTGTTGCAGTAATGCGTAAATCGCAAGGTTGGCGGCGTAAGACAGGGCCGTTTTAAGTAATATGAAGGAAGTGGGGCGCGTGCCGGCGCATTCGAATATGATATACAGTACGAGGAAGACGATGAGGACGGCCGAGGCAAGGACTGTGAATCTCAGCCACCCCAGCCATTCGGCGGAAATTATTCCTTCCCTGTCCCTCTGGTCATTGGCGGTGAAGGCCCTTATTACTCCCTCTCTTGCCAGTACCGCCGGCAGTATGGCGGCGGTATTCAGTCCTATCACCCCCTCGGCAAACAGATCGACCGGAAGCGCGGAGAGTGTCGCTGCAATAAGTGTTTTCGCCGTAGTCCAGTTCACGGGCATCATAAGTATGACAAAAGGCAGCAGGGTGACAGTCAGATAAGGGCCGGTGTATATAAAACTTGTGATGATTGTCTGGATTATGACAATCAATATTATATATAAGGTATTATGTTGCGCTCCGGTTTTCATATCAGAGAGTCTATTTCCGCCTTTCCGGTGTTTCTTGCGATGTTGACATAATCAAGGCTCCGGAATTCCTGCATGAGTCGGATTTCGGCATTCAGCGAGGCTCCGTCCACAATTTCGGTCTGTAAAACGGTGCCTATAGGTATGCCTGACGGGTACAGGTTCGAAAAACCGCTTGTATAGATGGTGTCGCCTTCCGGTATTTCGGTATGGAGCGGAACCTGGCTCAGTACGGCACTGCGTGTGCCTTTCCCGTTCCAGCTTAATGTGCCTACGACTCCTGAATGCCCGAGTCTTGCGCTGATGTTGATTTCCGGGCTCAGGAATGACAGAACGTACGAGTAGTTTTCAGTCACTGCCTGCACCACTCCGACCACGGCTCTGTCGGTGATTACGCCCATGTTGGGTTCAATGCCGGCTTTCCTCCCCTTGTCGAGAATCAGGTAGTTCTGCTGTCTGTTGAAAGAGCCTTTGACGATTTTTGCCGGAGTGAGGGAAAATTCGGGATATGAAACAGTGTCCGCTTCTGCTCTGTAAGTTCCTCCCGTTTGCGCGTAAAGTTCCTCAAGGAGTCCCGAGCATACGGCGGCAAGCGAGTCGTTGGTCTTTTTGAGCCTGAAATAGTCGCCTATGCCTTCAATGGTTCCGAAAATGGCCGCCCTTGTTTCGATAATGCTCCTCATTGCCCACTGGCGGTGCATGATGCCGTTGTTGGCGAGCATAAGCAACGCCGCCGCTTCCAGTACTATGAAAAGAAGGGCGGTAAGTGCGTTTTTCCGGATATTACCGTAGCGGCGCATGTCGTTATCTCATCAGGAATGAGAAATTGTCGGTGTTTTTCAATGCAATGCAGGTTCCGCGCGCAACGGCTCTGAGCGGGTCTTCCGATACGTGGAACGGGATGTTCATCTTGTCCTCGAGCCTCTTGTCGAGTCCTCGCAGAAGCGCTCCTCCTCCTGTCAGGAAAATGCCGTTGTGTACTATGTCGGAGTACAATTCCGGCGGAGTGCGTTCGAGTACTTCCAGTATGGCGTGTTCAATCCTCGTAAGTTGTTTGTCCAGACAGTGCGCTATCTCCTGGCTCGTTATTGTGGCGTCCACCGGATGCCCGGTCATGATATTCGGCCCTTTTGCCGTATATGGTTCAGGCGGGTTTTCAAGATCCTGGGTGGCGGCTCCGATGGTAATCTTGATGTCTTCAGCCGTGATTTCGCCGATCTTGATGTTGTGCTGCTGCCTGAGGTATGACTGGATTTCGCTGGTGAAAAGGTCTCCTGCCACACGGATTGATTCCTGGACGACGATTCCTCCCAATGAGATTACCGCGATTTCGGTGGTGCCGCCTCCGATGTCCACGACCATGTTGCCCTGCGGCGCCTCTACATCAAGGCCGATTCCCAATGCGGCGGCCATCGGTTCGAATATCAGATATACATCCCTTCCCCCGGCATGTTCGGAAGATTCCCTGACGGCCCTTATCTCCACTTCGGTGCTTCCCGACGGTATGCAGACTACCATTTTCAGGTTCGGGGTGAACAATGTACGGCGTTTGTTGATCATCCGTATGAAGCCGCGGATCATCATTTCAGCCGCATCGAAGTCGGCGATTACTCCGTCGCGCAGGGGCCTTACGGTTTTGAGGCCGGGATGCACCCTTTCGTGCATCATCTTTGCTTTTTTCCCGTATGCTATCGGTTTGCCCGTCGTCTTGTCTATCGCTACTATGCTCGGCTCGTCCACTTTTATCTCGTCATTCATGAATATGACGGTATTGGCGGTTCCGAGGTCTATTGCCAGTTCCTGTGTTAAAAATGAAAATGCCATATACGTAACAGTAAAATTTCAAACTGTAAAATTAAGGAAAATACATGAATTTTCATAACAACTTTTTTAATTTTGCATGTGTAAAAAAAAGTGTATGGCAAGGCGCGATGTCAGATATCTGATTGTTCTGGCCGGAGGGAGCGGCACGCGGATGGGCGGGCCTGTCCCGAAGCAGTTCATGATGCTGGGCGGCAAGCCCGTGCTGAGGCGGACGATAGACCGTTTCCGTGAGTTTGACGAGGATTTCAGGATCATACTCGTCCTGCCGCCGGACAAAAGGCGGATGTGGCTGGACTATTGTGACTCCAGCAACTATCTGATAGGGCCGTATGTCGCTGTTCCCGGCGGAATGACCCGTTTCCACTCCGTGCGGAATGCCTTGAAATACGTGGCTCCTGGGGCCTTGGTCGCGGTACACGACGGGGTAAGGCCCTTCCCTCCGTTGGAAATGCTCGAAAGGATATTCTCTCTTTCGGAAAAACATCCTGCCGTATGTCCCGCCATAAAGGTTTCCGATACCTTGAGGAGGCTTGAGATGAATTCAGACGGGCTGTATTGCAGCGGAAACATAGACCGTTCCGGGGTATATATGATACAGACGCCGCAGGTTTTTCATTCGGAAATCCTGCTGGACGCCTACAGGCTTCCGTATTCGGAAGCATATACCGACGATGCGTCTGTCGTGGAAGATTACGGATGCAGGGTACTCTATACCGAAGGCAGCAAGTCCAATATTAAACTCACGACCCCTGACGACATGTCCATTGCCGAAAGCCGGCTGCTTATTTCCGGTTGAGGTTGCTGGCTGAAAAACTGGTGCTCGGATATTCTTTGACCCATACCTGGCGTTCTATCGCCTGGTCGAGCGAAATCTGTGTTTCGGTATATTCGACATAAGGTATTTTCTGGATGGTGTTCACGAGTACTTCCATCAGATGGTCGTGGTTGAGGCAGTACAGTTTGAGCAGCAGTGCGTGCTTGCCGGTAACGAAATGGCACTCGACTATTTCGGAAATCTTTTTCAACGCTTCTACGACTTCGGGGTATTTGTTGGCCTGCGAAAGCGATACTCCGACGAAGGCGCATACGTTAAGCCCCAGTGCCTGCGGCTTTACAAGAAGCCGCGAGCCTGTGATTACGCCGATGTTTTCCATCTTTTTCACCCTTTGGTGTATGGCGGCTCCGGAAACTCCGCATTCACGTGCTATCTCCAGGAATGGCATTCTTGCATTCTTCACCAGGAAGGACAGGATTTTCTGGTCAATCTGGTCTATGTGGTAATTTTGCATTCGTGGTAAAATTAATGTTTAGCGCGAAGTTATATATATTATTTATAAAAATAAATAGTTTATGAATAAAAAATTACGATTTGTAATCAAATTCCGGTTTTGGCTTAACTGATTTCATGACAATCCCCGACGCCGCAGGCATCTGCCTTGCCTGCGGCGCTTCTGTCCGACTGTCCGAATACGGTATTCCTCCGACTTTATTTCTTTTTGGATTTCCTCTTGGCCGGCTGCGTGGAGGATATGATTTCGCGGCATTGTTCCGGAGTTATCCTTGCGGCGTCGATGTCTTTGGGTATCTTGTAGTTGTTCCCGTTATGCCTGATATACGGGCCGAATCTTCCATCCAAAACGGTGATGTCTTCTTCCGGGATGCTCAGCAATGGGGCCGATACTTTCTCAAGTTTGTTCCTGATTATTTCCACGGCTTCTTCCAATGTCACGGAATAAGGGTCTGTCCCTTTCGGGAGAGGATAATTCTTCCCGGCGCATTTGATGTACGGGCCGTACGGGCCTTTGTGTATGGCTACTTCGCCGTAGTCCGAGTTGCCGAGTTCTTTCGGGAAAGCAAAAAGTTTCAGAACTTCTTCAAGCGTGACGCTTTCTATAAGCATGTCGTCGGCGAGGCTTACATATTCGCTGTTGCCGTTCCGGTCTGTTTTTTCCGCGTAGGCCCCGTATTTTCCGAACTTGGCAAGTATTTTCGCTCCTGTGGCAGGGTCTGTCCCGAGTTCCCGCGCTTCCGGATCGGGTGTCGGGGAGTTTTCCACGCTTTTGTGGAAGTCCTTGTAGAAACCGGCAATCAGGGCGCTCCATTCCATCTTGCCTTCGGCGATTTTGTCGAAATATTTCTCGACGTCGGCAGTGAAGCCGTAGTCCATGATCCGTTCGAATCCCTTGACAAGATAGTCGCAGACGACTATTCCGACATTGTGCGGTATGAGCCTGTTTTTTTCGGCCCCGACAGTGACTGTGCCGGATTTTCTTTCAATTTGACCGTTTTCCCATACAATGTCCGTCACGGCTTCCTGCTTCCCTGGGATGTCTCCCTGATAGATATATCCTCTTTTGGTCTTGAGTGTCGAGATGGTCGGGTCGTAGGTGGACGGCCGGCCGATTCCGAGTTCTTCCAGTTTCTTGACAAGCGTGCCTTCCGTATAGCGTGCGGGTGCCGGCGTGAACTTGCTTTCGCAATGCAGCGCCGTCATTTCCATGTTCTGTCCTTTTTCAAGCCCCGGCAGCGTAGGCAGAGAGTCTTCTTCGTTTTTCCCGTCTTCGGAAGGGCCTTCGGAATATATTTTCATAAAACCGTCAAAAACTATCTTGACGGCCTGAAGGCCGAATGTTTCTTCCATGTTGTCGGAACCTATGGTGATTTCGGTTTTTTCAATCCTGGCGTCGGACATCTGCGATGCCAGCGTGCGTTCCCTGATCAGCCTGTACAGTTTCTTTTCCTGGGCTGTCCCTTCAATGTCGGTGCGGTCTATGTATGTGGGACGGATTGCTTCGTGGGCTTCCTGCGCTCCCTTGCTCTTGGTCTTGAACTGGCGCGGTTTGGAGTATTCCTCCCCGAAATTGTCTGTGATATACTGTTTTGCGGTGTTTATAGCGAGGGATGAGAGGTTCGTGGAGTCCGTCCTCATGTAGGTGATGATACCTTCTTCATACAGTTTCTGCGCAATGCTCATGGTCTGCCTTACGGAAAAACGGAGTTTTCTGGCTGCCTCCTGCTGTAATGTGGAAGTGGTAAATGGCGCGCCGGGGCTGCGTGTCCCGGTCTTTTTTTCAATGCCTGTTACTTTCCACTCGGAGGCTGTCGCCTTTTCCACGAAGGCGGATGCGGTTTCGATGTCGGGGAAACGCTTGTCCAGTACTCCTTTTACCTGTATCTTTTCCGGGGTAAGGAACAATCCTTCAGTCCTGTAAAACCTTGAAGGCTTGAAACCTATGATTTCCCTTTCCTTGTCCACTATGAGCCTCAGCGCCACGGACTGTACCCTTCCTGCGGACAGTTTGGGCTGTATCCGCCTCCAGAGTACAGGGGAAAGTTCGAAGCCTACGAGCCTGTCCAGTACGCGTCTTGCCTGCTGGGCGTTTACAAGGTTCATGTCAACATCCCGGGGGGACGCTATCGCCGCAAGGATGGCGTTTTTCGTTATTTCATGGAAGGCGATTCTCTTGGTATTGGAGTCTTTCAGCCCCAGGGTTTCTTTCAGATGCCATGCTATCGCTTCTCCTTCGCGGTCTTCATCGGACGCGAGCCATACGATGTCGGCTGATTTGGCGGCGTTTTCGAGTTCCTGTACCAGTTTCTTCTTGTCTTCGGGAATCACGTACTCGGGTTTGAAGCCGTGTTCTATATCCACGCTGATCGTGTTCGTATGCAGATCCCGGATGTGTCCGAAACTTGATTTTACCGAAAAATCTTTTCCTAAAAACTGCTGTATCGTCTTGGCTTTGGCCGGAGACTCGACTATGACTAAATTTTTTCCCATGGGCGTTTTATAAAATCAGACTGCAAAGTAAGGCATAAAGACTGTAAAATTCCAAATTTTATATCTATTTTTGTGGCTTGTGAATATTTGACAATATGAAAGAAAAGACGAAAAAAAATATCGTAAAGTGGTGGTGGATAGTGGTTTGCTCCTGTATGGCATTTGTAATCCTGTTAGTGATAGGAGTGGGACTGTTCGCCAGAATACCTTCTTTTGAAGAATTGGAGAACCCTGAAAGCAAGGAGGCCACACTGCTTCTTGCGGAAGACGGAGAGGTGCTCAGTACCTATCATATAGAAAACAGATCGTATGTAAGTTACGAGGATCTGTCCCCATATGTGGTAGAGGCGGCGGTAGCCACCGAGGACGTGCGTTTTTACGAGCATAGCGGCATAGATTTCAGAAGCCTTGCGAGGGTCGGGGTGAAGACTCTGCTTCTCGGACAGAGCAGCCAGGGAGGAGGCAGCACTATTACCCAGCAATTGGCCAAGACCCTTTATCCGAGGGAAAATCTCGGCAAGCGTATTCCTGTGGTATGGCAGATGAAGATGGTCGTAACAAAGATGAAGGAATGGATTACGGCAGTAAAACTGGAGAGGAATTACACCAAGGAAGAAATCATGGACATGTACATGAATGCGGTGTTCTTCGGCAGCAGCGCATATGGTATAAGGTCTGCATCGCATACGTTTTTCGACAAAGAGCCTTCGGAACTTACCGTAGAGGAGGCGGCTACGCTTGTCGGGATGATAAACAAGCCTACGAGGTACAACCCCGCCCTTAATCCGGAGCAGTCCCTTGAAAGACGTGATTTCGTGTTGGGCAGGATGGAAAAGGCCGGTTATCTTACAAAAGCGGAACTGGATTCCATATCCAAGATTCCCATCACGCTGTCATACCAGGTGCAGGATCACAATTCAGGCATCGCCCCGTATTTCAGGGACATGCTCAGGCGTGTGATGAGTGCGGACAAGCCTGAGCGGAAAGATTATTCCGTTTATGAGGATTATGCGGCGGACTCTTTGCTTTGGGCGGACGATGCCCTTTACGGCTGGCTGAACAAGAACCTGAAGCCGGACGGTTCGAAATATGATCTTGACCGTGACGGGCTTCGGATATATACTACCATCAATTACAAGATGCAGCAGTATGCCGAGCAGGCGGTCGAGGAGCATCTCGGTCTTGACCTTCAGAAAGCCTTTTTCCGGGATCTCGGACGGAAGCGCAATGCTCCGTTCTCCAATGATATAGATTCAAAGACTGTTGACCGTGTCATGAAACAGGCGCGACGTTGGAGCGACAGGTATCGTAATATGAAGAAATCCGGAGCGTCCGAGGCTGAAATACTCAAGAGTTTTGACGAGCCTTGCAAGATGAGGGTGTTTTCATGGAATAAGGGAGGGCATATAGACACCGTTATGACCCCGAACGATTCCATAAAATATTACAAATCCATTCTCCGCGCGGCCTTTATTGCGATGGAGCCGAATTCCGGAGAAATAAAGGCTTATGTCGGCGGCCCGAACTACCGTTATTTCAAATATGACAACGCGCGGCAGGGAAAGCGCCAGGTCGGTTCCACCATCAAGCCTTTCCTCTATACGCTGGCCATGCAGGAGGGCATGACGCCTTGCGACAAAGTAGTGAATGTGCCTCAGACATTCATAATAGGCGACAAGACATGGACTCCAAAGAGTACGGACAGGGATGAATGGATTGGCCGTACTGTTACTTTGAAATGGGGGCTGACGAAGAGCAGCAACAATATTTCCGCCTATCTTATGAAGCAGTTCGGCCCGGAGGCGGTCGTCGAGATGTGCCATAAAATGGGTATCCAGAGTTATCTGGATCCGGTGCCTTCGCTGTGTGCGGGGCCGGCCGATCTCAGTCTTTATGAAATGGTGGCGGCATACAATACCTTCCCGAGCAGGGGCGTGCATATAGACCCGATTTTTGTCACGCGCATTGAAGACAGCATGGGCAATGTGCTCGGAGAGTTCAATGCAAGGAAACGTGAGGCCATCAGTGAGCAGACCGCATATCTTATGGTCAACCTCATGCAGGGAGTCGTCAATGACGGTACGGCGGTAAGGCTCAGGTGGAAGTACGGCATTCGCGGGGAACTTGCCGGAAAAACAGGTACTACGAATGACCAGGCGGACGGATGGTTCATAGGATATACTCCTAAACTGACTGCCGGAATATGGGTCGGTGCCGAGGACAGGCAGGTGCATTTCGAGTCCCTTGCCCTTGGCGGCGGTTCTAACATGGCTCTGCCGATATGGGGCATATTTATGAACAAAGTGCTCGAAGACGGTAGTCTCGGTATAACGGAGTATGACCGTTTCATTGCCCCTGTAGGCATGACCCTGAATCTGGATTGCGACGGCAGCGATGCCGATACCCAAGCCTCTTCAAGCGATGAAGATTCTTTTTTTGATTGACAGATATGAGACCGGCAATAGCAGTTGTTTATGGAGGCAATTCCTCCGAGTACGAGATTTCCGTTAAGAGCGGAAAGTTCGTTGCTGAGAACATCGACAGGGAAAAATATGAGGTTTTCAGCGTTGATTTCAAAGGAGTTTCATGGAAAGTGGTAAATGTCGATGGCAGGGATTTGCCTGATGGAGGTGTGGAAATAGACAAAAACGATTTTTCTGTCACTGTCGGGGGAAGGAAAACATTTTTGCAATATGCTTTCATAATGATTCACGGCACTCCCGGCGAAAACGGGTTGTTCCAGGCCTATCTTGAAATGCTCGGTATCCCTTCGAGCGGTTGTTCTTCATTCGTTTCCGCTTTGACTTTCGACAAGTTTTCAGCGAAGAACCATCTGCGCGGAACCGGTATATGCCGTCTGGCAGATGATATTTTCCTGCATTCTGCTGATGAATGTACTGCCGAGGATGCAATATCGAGGCTGGGCCTTCCATTGTTCGTCAAGCCTACGGACAACGGGAGCAGTTTCGGCGTGACCAAGGTGAAGGCCCCCGGTGATTTTGCAGCGGCCATAGACTATGCATTCTCGGAGGGCAAGACCGTGCTGGTGGAAAAATTCATTGCCGGAAGAGAGATAGACGATGCCGTGTATTTTGACGGGAATTCGGTTGTCGCCCTGCCTCCCGTGGAAATAATACCGCAAAAGGAATATTTTGATTTTGAAGCGAAATACGAGGGCTGGAGCAGAGAAATTTGTCCGGCTGAAATAACAGAAGAGGAAGACCGGCTCATAAGGGACTGTTCTGTGAAAATCTATAAGCGTTTCGGCTGTACGGGTTTTGTCCGGGTGGATTATTTCCTGACAGCAGAAGGACTGTATTTCCTTGAAATGAATACTGTCCCCGGCATGACGAAGGAAAGCCTTGTCCCGAAAGAGATAAGGGCTGCCGGGATGGAAGTCGGCGGCTTCCTTTCCACGATAATAGAAACAACATTCAATGGAGGGCGCAAGGACGGATGCCGGTAACCCTCTCTGAATTTGTAAAGGATGCAGTTGCGCGTCTGGGGGCCTGCTATCCTTTGGAGGAAGCAAGGGCTGTCGTCCTGGCCCTTTACTCCGATGTCCTTGATTTGCCGTCATATACCCATATGATAGAGCCGTCATATATTCTGGACGGTGATGTCTATTCACGGTTGAATGACTGCCTCCGCAGGCTGGAGGGGATGGAGCCGTTGCAGTATGTGACGGGGAAGAGCTGTTTTTACGGTCATGTGTTCAATGTCAACCCTTCGGTACTTATTCCCCGCCCTGAAACCGAAGAACTGTGCCGGCATGCGCTTGAACATGCCTCCGACAGTCATGGATTCAGAGTCCTGGATATGTGTACCGGTTCCGGATGCATAGCCTGGACAATGTCGCATGCCTTGCGGCGTGCAAAAGTATTCGGCTGTGATTTTTCCGACGAGGCTTTGAAAACGGCGGCTTCGCAAAACATGGACGCGCCGTCCCCGGTATTTTTCAAGATGGATCTGTTGAATGATGTTTTTCCTGTGACCGACGGTTTCGACCTCATGCTTTCCAATCCTCCGTATGTGACAGATTCCGAAAAAGGGCTGATGTCTTCAAATGTTCTGGATTACGAGCCTGCTTCTGCCCTGTTCGTCAGTGACGAAGATCCGCTTGTGTTCTATAAGGCGATAGTTTCACTTGCTGCGGAGCACTTGAATGAGGGAGGGACGGGAATCGTGGAGATAAATGAACGTTTCGGTGCCCGGTGTCTTGAATTATTCATAAGCAACGGCTTTTGCAACTCAAGGATTATAAAGGACTTGAATGATAAGGACAGATTCTGTCTTTTTTCTCGTGGCCGATATTGATTCGCAAGATTCAGTATTTTATTTCACCACACCTGTTTTTTTCTTTTTTTGAGGATTTCTTCCGGCTCTTTGCGATAAATTTGCCGCAAATGAAAATTTTGAGTGGGAGGATTTGTTATGAAGAGAAAAAATTTTACATCCGGAATGCTGCTTTCGGCGGCAATCTTATTGATGTCTGTTTCATGCGAAAAAGAAACTGCGGGCGTATGGCCTGACGGCCGGCCTTCTTATGATGATGGCATACTTGAGGAAGTGGCTGTTTTTCTTTCCGATGTGGTTTCTGACAGCGAAGTGCTGGACGAGGTGCATTCGGCGGTGACGGAGTCGTATGAATGCGGATATGATGAAGAGTATCTTTTTTCAAACGTCGTGAATTGTCCGGGGCGTGGTACCGGCTTCCGTTCCGTAAAGGCGGAGGGCGGTTATGGCGAAGGCGCTTTGTTCCGGAGCCTCGTTTCTACTTTGGACGGGCGGACCGGTTTCCCCGGCGTGCATGTGAAGTCAGCCGGGACGGGAAAGGCTTTTCTGGATTCGCTGGCATCGTCCGACATTCAGATTTACTGGCCGTATTCTGAAAACTGGGATGGGGCGTCCCTGCCTGTCGTGACTTTTGACCACGGGCTCGACAAGGACTGGAATTACGGATTCATTCTGAGGAAGGATGCTTCCGGTGAAAAACTGGTGTCAAGGGTATTGGTGGACGAGGCATACGCCAAGGAGCATCCGGTATGGGTCGTAAACCTTAACAAGGACAGGTCTTATGTTCCGTTGAAACCGTCAAGATATGTTCCCAAGGACGATGGCGGCAATCTTCAGACCAAGACAGGCGAAACGATATATTCTTTGATGCTCAGGAGTTTCACCGCATTGAAAAATTATGACTGCTGGCTTGCCGGTGCTTCGGAATATTTTATAAAGGTAGGAGCCGTGGAGAATTTCACTGCATCGACAGAAGCGGAAATGGAACTGTTTTCTCCGACGATTACCGATTTTTACATAGTTGTAAGGAGGGGCGAGGTCGGAGAGCCTAAGGAGGTGAACACCATCATGGTTTCGGACTGGACTCTGCAAATGAGCAGCATCGCATTCATGATTATTGAGGACGATGGAGGGAAACAGACAAGCTGGGATACTGAAATCATAGTGAAAGTGAATTCGAAAAGTTATGGCATTACGATGTCTATTCCTTTGAATACCAAAGACGACATAGTATGGCGTGGTTCTTTGAGCAGCAGGTATCTTTTCGCTACCGATGCTTCGCATTCCAAGTTCAACGATGTATTGTTGGACATCGAGATAGTCGAGACATATAATAATTCAGATTGGTAAGAGGAGCGGACATGGAGATTTATAAGGAAGTAGCATTGAGAATCCAGTGGATTCTGCGTTCAAAAGGTATGACCCAAAGCGATTTGGCGAAACTTCTGGGGAAAAATGATTCTGAAATATCCGTATGGCTTGCCGGCAGTCACAATTTTACGATTTCAACAATACGGAAAGTCGAGAATGCCCTGGGACGGAATATTATCAAAGTAGTGGGAAGCAGGAACGAAGAGAGTTAGAACTTGCAAGGCAGTTTCCAAATTGTTATTTTTGCAGCAGTTAATTTTTTATGTCATGGCAAAAAGCAAGACTGTCTGGTATTGTAAATCATGCGGGGCCGAGAGCCTTAAATGGATGGGCATGTGCCCGTCGTGCGGGGAGTGGAATACTATGGTAGAGGCTCCGGCCCCTGCAAAAAATGCCGGCGGCGGTGCCTGCCATTCCCTGCCGTCCGGAGGGATTCCTCCGATGCTTCTGTCCGAGGTGGATGCTTCAGGCGAGAGCAGGTTTTCGCTGCATTCCGACGAACTGGACAGGCTGTTGGGCGGAGGTATTGTCAAAGGTTCTATCATACTTTTGGGAGGCGAACCGGGGATAGGCAAATCCACGCTTTCACTTCAGATTCCGTTGCATTGCGAAGGTTTGAAGACTTTGTATGTGTCGGGCGAGGAGAGCGTAAATCAGGTGAAACTGCGTGCCGGAAGGCTCGGTGGCAGCGGAGATTCGTGCTACATTTACAGCGAGACTCTGATAGAGAACATACTTTCCGAGGCGAGGAAGATAAACCCTGATCTCCTGATAGTCGATTCCATACAGACCGTGTATTCGGAAGGCCTTGAATCTTCTCCCGGAACGGTGGGGCAGATCAGGGAATGCGCGGCCCGTTTCTTACGTTATGCGAAAGAAAGCGGTACTCCGGTGATATTGATAGGCCATATAACAAAAGACGGGATGATTGCCGGGCCTAAGGTGCTTGAACATATTGTGGATGTCGTCCTTCAGTTCGAAGGTGACAACAGCGGGGCATACAGGATTTTACGCGGCATCAAGAACAGGTTCGGGGCCACATCCGAAATCGCCGTATATGAAATGACATCAGGGGGTCTTAAGGAGGTGTCGAACCCGTCTGACATGCTCATTCCCATGCATGGAGAGCCTTTGAGCGGGATAGCGGTTTCTGCCATGCTGGATGGTACGCGCCCGTTCCTGATTGAAACCCAGGCTCTGGTGAGCAGTGCTGCTTACGGTACGCCTCAGAGGTCTGCGACGGGTTTTGATGTCAGGAGGATGAACATGCTTCTGGCCGTGCTTGAAAAACGTGCCGGATTCAGGCTCGGGGTGAAGGATGTCTTCCTTAATATGGCCGGAGGGCTGAGGGTTAACGATCCTGCATGCGACCTTGCGGTAATTAGCGCCGTATTGTCTTCCAATTTCGATGTCCCTATATCTTCGCATGTATGTTTTTGCGGAGAAGTAGGGCTGAGCGGTGAAATACGGCCGGTGTCGCAGACGGACAGGATGATTTCCGAGGCTTCGCGGATAGGCTTTGAAAGGATTTTCATATCGTCCTTTACTTCGCTGCCGGACATGTTCTCCCATAAAGGGATAGAGATTGTAAAGATTTCAGATGTCCCGCAATTGTGCCGCTCATTGTTCTAACAGGCCCATGATGATTTTCTCCAGATGCTTCTGGACATGGGTCCCCTTGCCTGTGTTGCCGTTGCTCATGATTGCAAAGACAATCGTGTCGTCCGGACTGTTCCCTACAATGTACCCGGCGTAGCACCGGACTCCTGACATTGAACCGCTTTTTGCCTTTACCCTTGATGCGGCATCTGCCGGGATGTCCCTCAGGAAGTATTTGAGAGTGCCTTCTTTCCCTGGGGAAGGCAATGATTCGATGAATGTTTTGCCGTATGTTCTTTTAGCAATTGCGGCCAGGAATCTGCACAGGAATTCAGGAGAAACCAGATTCTGTCTCGACAGCCCGCTTCCGTCAATCTGCCGGTATCCTTCCGTGTCTATCCCGAGTTTTTTCAAAATGGCAGACGCCGTTTTACGGGAGGCTTCGTATGTGGCCGAGCCGCAGTATGACAGTCCGGTCATTTTAAATAGTGTCTCGGCGTACATGTTGTTGCTCTCCTTGTTTGTCCTGGAGACAATGTATGACAGAGGGGCGGAAAATGTCGTGACGATGTATTCCAGTGAGTCCCGGTTGTTGAAACCGGATTGGGGGCGCGTGGCAAAACGCCTGGTGTCTATGGCCCCGTATAGCGAATTTATGCCTTTTGATGCCAGATACCTGTCAAAATCGTATGCGCATGTCATTGCGGGGTATTTGTTGCAGCATTCCTCTACGTTTATTCCTCCGTCCGAAGGATAACTGCCTCTCAGTTCGGAAACAGGGGACACTTCGGAAGTATATAGGTATATGCTGTTGGCGCTTCTGCGCTGTCCGGTAGTAGCCAGGTTTTTCATTTCCATCCAGGGAGTCAGAGGGTACATCTGCTCTATGCTGGGTTTTTCGCCGGGCGTGTCGGCAGGAATGATGCGGAGGGAGATTGAGTTTTCATGGAATGAAAGTCCGGACGCCCCGGCTCCGTAATATGTTCCCAGGTCTCCCCATTCCCAGGCGCTTGAAGCAATCTCGTCGGGGAAAAGACGGTCGTCGCCGATGACATTGCCGGCAATGGAGTCTATGCCGGCGGCTTTTACGGCTTCATGCCATATTCCGAACACGGAATCCCGTTTGACTCTGGTGGTTCCCAGCGTAGGGTCGGCTCCGCCTACAATGTACAGGTCGCCGTGCAATGTGCCGAGGCTGTCTATCGTTCCGGAATATGCGAGGGATGTTTCAAAACGGAAATCCGCTCCGAGTTCTTCAAGCGCCAGGCCGGTGGTCACTGTTTTCATGGTTGACGCCGGAATCATCGGATAGTCCTTGTTCAATTCGGCCACTGTTCTGCCATGCAGGTCGGCGGCATATATGGCCAGTATGTATCCCTGTCCCTTTTCAGGGCTGTCCGCATTTGCCTGAATGGCGCACAAGAGGGCGGCGAAAGCCGCAAATATGTTTTTGATATTCATAAATTTTTTTTCAAAAGTAGGGATTTTTATGTAATATTGCAGTCGCAACATCTTAGAAGTCGTTTTGATTTTTTTTCTAAACAGATATGGGGAAGAAGACCGTTCTAGTCACAGGTGGTGCCGGCTATATAGGCAGCCATGTAACCGTCGAACTGATAAATGCAGGGTATGATGTAGTCGTCGCCGACAACATGTCCAATTGCGATTTGACTTGTTTTGAAGGAGTAAAGGAGGTTACGGGACGGACTGACATCCCTTTTTACCGGATTGACTGCTGCAATCAGGAATCCGTTGAAACGATTTTCAATGCCCATGCGATTGACGCTCTGATTCATTTTGCAGCCTACAAGGCCGTGGGCGAGTCCGTCGAACAGCCTCTCAAATATTTCAGAAACAATCTTGATTCATTCATTACGGTGCTCTCGGTTGCAGCCGGCCACGGTGGATGCAATGTGCTGTTCTCTTCGTCGGCGACTGTTTATGGGGAGACCGACAGGCTTCCTGTCACTGAAGAGTCTCCGAGACAGCCCGCAATGTCTCCTTACGGTGCCACCAAGCAAATGTGCGAGGACATCCTGGAATCTTCCGTCAAGGCGGCCGGGACAGGTATAAAAGGGATGGCTCTCAGGTATTTCAATCCTGTAGGGGCTCATCCTTCCGCACTTCTGGGAGAACTTCCGCGCGGTGTGCCGAACAATCTGATACCTTACGTTACGCAGACAGCCATAGGAAAGCGTGAATGCCTTACGATTTTCGGTGATGACTATCCTACTCCCGACGGGACTTGTCTCAGGGATTATATCGATGTGGTTGACCTTGCGAAGGCGCATGTCGCGGCAGTCGGCAGGATGGTTGACGGAAAGATGAAAAAAGATTATGAAATCTTCAATGTGGGTACCGGCAGGCCGGTCTCCGTCCTTGAAATAGTCCGCGCGTTCGAGAAAGCCAACGGGGTCAAACTGAATTACAGGTTCGGGCCGAGGCGCGCGGGAGACATTACGGCAATATGGGCGGATCCTTCATTGGCGAACAGGGAACTGGGCTGGACGGCACAACGCACGTTGGAGGATACGATGAAGTCGGCGTGGGAGTGGGAACTGCATCTGGCAGCCTTGAACAAGAAGTAAATCCTTTTGGGAAATATTCATAAATAAAAACTGTTGAGTTATGGACAGAAAGTATAAAATCGGAGACTTATACAGCGAAAACGGCTTGAAAGGGGTCGTTTTCGCTGTCGATCAGAACGGAGAACACGGAAAAATCCTGTCTTTGGATGAAGCCGAGTTTTCATGGTGCCGTTCCCGCGAATGGGTGAAAAAGATTGAGATAGGCTGTTTCAATGCCGAAGACGGGGCGGAAAATATGAAGAAAATAATGTCCTTTGTCGGTTGGGAGGACAATTATCCGGCATTCAAATGGTGCAGGGATAAGGGTGAGGGCTGGTATCTTCCTGCAAAAGAGGAAATATCCGCCATTACCTTGAAAGAAAGGGAAGCGGTCAACGCCGGGCTTGCTTCGGCTGGAGGTACGCTCATCCCTAATGTCGGAGAAGCGGGAAGGTACTGGTCTTCTACGGAGTACGATGCTGCTTCCGCATGGCATGTATATATGCGTTACGGCCTTGAATATTATACGGTAAAATATCTGGCATACAGGGTCAGGGCCGTGGCAAAATTCTGAGAATCATGGAAAATTACGTATCTTCTCCTCAAATATGGCGTTCAGGCGTTAAAAAAGCCTTTTACGGTTTTATCGGCGTCACGTTTCTGGGTATCCTGGCCGCGATTTTCTCTGTCATCCCGGTAATAGGGTGGATTCTGAATATCGTAACAGGCATATTGATAATAGTGTCCTATGTGTATTTTCTCATGGGGCTGAAAGATATGAGGGCTTCGCTGATTAACCTTGACGATGCGGCTGCCGTCAGCAATATATATACTGGCTCCATAATCGGAATCGTGGCGGCAGTGGTTTCGGCAATCCCCTTCATTTCCGTTGCGGGCGGAGTATTGGCAATCATTTCATACGTGATGATGCTTGTCGGATTTTACCGCATGCGCAATTCGATTTCCTTGCCTGAACTTGCCAAGTCAGGGGCGTTTATTCTGTTCATAGGCATGATACTGGACATCGTCGGTTCCCTGCTCGGCTTCATCCCGATTGCCGGGCCTGTCGTTGAGGCAATCATTTCGCTGGCAGTTTTTGTCCTTGCCATCATGGGCTGGAAACGCATTTCCGACTCGGAGATTTGATTTCTTACTTTATCGGTCATATTTGGATTCCGTTGGGAGATAGCCTACGGAATCCATTTTTTTGTACCTTTGCAAAGTTATAGGAACGAAAAATGGATTATACGGTATATCAGAAAGTGACGCTTTTCGTCCTGGCTACGGCAACGACCCTGATAGGGGCTTTTATGGCCGGGATACGTATCCGTAAAGGAGGCGCGGGCAAGGTTCTGAGAAGTACCCGGGACATGATGACGGTCGCCTTTTTTTCTTTGGGCTTTCCGGCTTTCATTACCGTGTTCTTCGCGGATGTCCCTGATTATGTCGTATATCTGTCATTTTGCCTGGATACTGTGTCATATACTTTACTGTCTTTTGCCGCCTTTCAGATGGCTTCGGACAAGCCGGTGGGCGAGAACAGGCGTCTTGTAGTCTCGGCAGTAATACTTGCTTTATTGGCGTTCTCCGTTTTCATCGTTTACATGGAAGGGGAGATGCCCCTTGCGCTTCGGATATTGCTGTCTTTGATTTATGCCCTGATAGCCTGTTATATGGCTTATATATTCCGTTCAGGCAGCAAGGCCGGCAAATCTCCGGTTCGCAATTGGGCTGCGGCCAGTTTTTATTCCACCCTGTTCATGGGATTTTTTTCCGGAATGATTCTGACTTCTCCCTTGATGGTGAAAAATCTTTTCTCGGATGCGGTGATATTCATATATACACTGCTGAATGTCGGTTATGTCATATCTTTTTCCAACCGCGTATATTATCCGTCATATAGCGGAAACAAGGTGCGGATGCCTGTCGGCGAGGATGTCCTGGATGAAAAAAAGGCTTCGGTTCTGAAGGGCAGGCTGGATTCCTGGGTGGAAAACAAGTGTTACCTCCAGGACGACGCCATTGAAGACGTGGTTTCGGCTTTGGGAACGGATCTGGATTTTTTCAGGCAATATTTCCGCTTGCGCATGCCGTCGGATTTCAGAACCTGGAGGATTTCCCTGAGAGTCGAATATGCGAAAAAACTCATTAATGAGGAGCCGTCCATCTCTATGAATGTGCTTTCCGGGAAATCAGGTTTTGTGTCCCGTTCCAATTTCTATCATTATTTCAAAAAAATCACAGGTGAAACTCCTGCCGAATACAAATCGAGGGTCTGCGGGGAAGAATAACGGTTCCTGATGGTATTTTTTGTCAAAATATACCACCGAGGCTCTTGTTTCAGGCCCCGAGTCGGGCTAATTTTGCCATAACTGTTAAAAAAAATTTACTATGAAAACATCTTTTTATTTGTCGATTGTCCTTGCGGCCGGTCTTGTTTTTTCCGGGTGTTCGGAAAAGCCGGATGAAGTCATATCTGAAGATCCTGTTCTTACCCCTGCTTCCGATACTGTGAAGGTTTCTGCCGAAGGCGGGAATTGCGAACTCGGATATACTCTGGAAAATTCCGTTGCCGGAGGGAGGATAGAAGTATCCCATGAAGGAGACTGGATTTCGGATTTGAATTGCGATGTGTTGGGTACGGTAACCTTTACTGTGGCGGCCAATGAGACGAGAGATGCGCGTGAAGGCAGTCTCACGGTCGAATACATCATTCCGGATGCCGAGCCGCTGTCATTTACTGTCGCCGTGGTGCAGCAGGGCGCGGATGCAGACGTGGTATTCAAGGCCGCTTTCTTTGAAGGGGATTATTACGGCACCGCACTTTCCGAAGCGCACAACTATTTCGTCACCGTGTCGGATCTCGGATTGGATGAATCCGGTATGCTTAAATCGAATGCCACTTATTATCAGTTTGATATATATGGAGAGGCTCCGGCGGACCCGTCTTCTCCGTGCATTCCTGACGGGACTTATACTTTAAGCGAACCTGGAATGGTTAATTCCGGAACTTTCTCCCGTGATGTGAGTTGCGTGCTTTCAATCACTGAGGACGGGGAATACGTAGGCCCGTATATGTTTACCGAGGGTACTTTTACTATTGCGAAAAACGGGGATTCGTATGATGTACGTGTCGAACTTACTACGGATGACGGTCTCTTCCATGTCCTTGAATATTCAGGCCCTATTTCCTTGAGGGATCTGAGCCCTAAAGACGTGTGGTCAACCCTTACGGGGGACTATGAGGCCGACCTGTCCGGAGATTACAGGGGTACTGCATATTATTACGGGGATTTTTACAGCATGGGTTCCTGCAACTGGATGGTGAATATAGAGCCTGTAAGCGGTACGGGAGATGCGATACAGTTGGAAATCAATACGTCTTCAATGGATTTCTATGAAGGGATACCTACAGGCACTTATTCGGCAAGCGCGGCAGGCGAGGCTCTTACATTCGTTCCCGGTTACATGGAGAATCTCAATATGTTCGCTACATGGTGGTTCTACTATGAGAGCGGCATGATAGGTTCGGGATATTCGCCTTTGACTGCGGGGGAAATCACGGTAGTCAACAATGGCGACGGCACATATAAGTTCGATTTCTTCTGTTTCGATGATTCTCCGGACTATAATCTCTTTACGGCGACATGGAGCGGTGAATTGGAATTGGAGGGTTATTATGAAGGCAGTGCGACAAGCAGGCCTGTTTCCAAACTAAACCGACTGAAATAACTATTCATTCATGGCGTTCCGCCTTATGGCGGTTAAAAAACGGGGGCGGCCTAAAATTCGTGCCGCCCCCGTTTCTTTTAATTGATAATCGTCTTTTTTGTGCCGTGCTTTCTCCGGCTTACATGTTCATGCCGCCGCAGCAGTGGATGACCTGTCCGCTGACATATGAAGAAAGGTCGCTGGCCAGGAATGTAGCCACATTGGCAACATCTTCAGGCGTGCCTCCTCTGCGGAGAGGAATCTTGCTCTCCCAGTCTTTCCTTACGGCTTCAGGAAGGGCTGCTGTCATGTCTGTGATGATGAATCCCGGGGCAATAGCATTGGCGCGGATACCCCTTGAGCCCATTTCCTTTGCGATTGATTTGGCTAGACCGATAAGTCCGGCTTTTGAAGCGGAGTAGTTGCACTGTCCAGCATTTCCCGATACGCCGACTACCGAAGACATGTTTATGATGCTGCCGCCTTTCTGGCGTGCCATGATAGGCGTTATTGCGTGTATGAAGTTGAATGCGGATTTGAGGTTGACATTGATTACGGCATCCCATTGAGCCTCGCTCATGCGGAGCATCAGGCCGTCCTTTGTTATTCCTGCATTATTTACAAGTATGTCGATTTTACCGAATTCCTTGTGGATTTCTTCAACTACTTTGTGAGTCTCTTCGAATGAAGCCGCATTGGATGCATACGCTTTCGCTTTTACCCCGAATGCTTCAATCTCTTTTACAGTCTGTTCGGCTGTCTCGTTTATTACAAGGTCGGTGAATGCGATGTCTGCGCCTTCAGACGCATATTTGAGCGCAATGGCTTTCCCGATTCCACGTGCCGCGCCGGTTATCAGCGCAACTTTTCCAGATAATAATCCCATGATTCTGAATTTTATATTTTATTGGCCGCAAAGTTACACATTTTCCTGAAAAATTCGATACACAAATAGGAATCTGTTAGAAACAAGCTATTTATAAGCTTTTCTCAAAGAGTGAGGTAATGACTTGGCAACGGTTGCTAATTCTGTGATATGCGGTGTATTTCCACCTAAAAACTCT
>JADIMA010000046.1 GCA_017694945.1 Candidatus Merdivivens pullicola
AGATTACTCCCTCCATAACCCCATGGTCGTGGGTGCCGTCGCTGTATTTTGCCGAGGCTCTTCCCTATTTCGCCGTGAATGTGATTTCTGTGACCATGTTCAAAAGGCTGGGAATGGGCAACGGGGATATAGCGCTTTATACGGGGTGGCTTTATCTTCCGTGGGTGATAAAACCTTTCTGGAGCCCTTTTGTTGACATAATCAAGACAAAGAGATGGTGGGTGGTCGCCATGGAGATACTCATGTGTTTTGCACTGGCTGCCGTGTCCTTTGCCATCGACACCCCTGCAGGGCCGATGTTCCGCTATATGCTGGCGGCATTCTGGGTAATCGCATTCGCTTCTGCGACTCATGACATTGCCGCCGACGGATATTATATGCTTGCGCTGGATACGAACCAGCAGTCATTTTTCGTCGGAATCAGAAGTACGTTTTACCGTCTGGCGTCCATATTCGGCCAGGGGGCGATAGTCGTACTTGCAGGCGTGCTTGAGACAAAGGGAGGGGATATACCGAAGGCATGGCTGGCTACCATGCTGGTCTTTTCGCTGATTTTCGTCGTGATCACACTGTATCACACTTTGATATTGCCTAAATGCGAGCCTCGTCGGGAACGTTCCGAAAGCAGGGGCGGCGTTATATTCATATTCAAGGAGTTCGGAAATACGTTCAGGACATTTTTCTCGAAGAAGGGCGTGTGGATAGCCCTCCTGTTCATGCTGCTTTACAGACTTCCGGAGGCGTTCCTTATAAAGATGCTGTCGCCTTTCATGCTTGACCCGCTCTCCGTGGGAGGACTCGGATTCTCTACGCAGCAGGTCGGGGTCATTTACGGTACTGTCGGGACAATCGGTCTGACTTTGGGAGGAATCGTAGGAGGAATCTATGCTTCCCGCGCAGGCCTCAAAAAATCCATGATGCCGATGGCGCTTTCGCTTGCGCTTCCTTGTGCGGTCTTCGTATTCATGGCTTATTTCCAGACCCAGAGCCTGTTTCTGGTCAATTCTTTTGTGTTTCTGGAACAGTTCGGTTACGGTTTCGGCTTTACTGCCTATATGCTGTACATGATATATTTTTCCGAAGGGGAATACCAGACGGCGCATTATTCCCTGTGTACGGCTTTCATGGCGCTCGGCATGATGCTTCCGGGCATGGCGGCCGGATGGATTCAGGAACATGTAGGCTATCTGAATTTTTTCTGGTGGGTGATGATTTGCTGCATAGCCACCATAGTTGTGACAAGGCTGGTTAAAGTCGATCCCGAATTCGGTAAAAAAGATTATGTCAAGGAAAAATAGTTTGTTCTGTGCGCTTCTTGCCGGCGCTTTGTTGATTGTTTTCCAGGCGGTATTGTGTCCCTCCGTCTCGGGCCAGGCAAGGGTCAGGCCCGGGATAGAAGTTCTCAGGGACAGGGGGTTCGACATCCTTGAAGGAAAACGCGTGGGGCTGGTTACCAATCCGAGCGGAGTTGACAGCAGGCTGAATTCAACCATAGACATTCTGTTCAACGCTCCGAATGTCGAACTTGTGGCCCTGTACGGGCCGGAACATGGAGTGAGGGGGGATGTCCATGCAGGTGGAAAAATAGAAGACTTTACAGATCCGGCGACAGGCCTTCCCGTGTATTCGTTGTACGGGGATACGAGGAGCCCGTCTCCGGAAATGCTTGACGGCATAGATGTTATTGTCTATGACATCCAGGATGTGGGCGCGCGTTCCTATACATTTATAAGCACTCTGGGCCTTGTGATGGAAGAATGCGCATCGCGTGGCATAGAGGTGGTCGTGCTGGATCGTCCGAATCCCCTTGGTGGGAACAAGGTCGAGGGCTGCATAGTCGAACCCGGCTTTTTTTCTTTTGTCAGCCAATACCCGATACCTTATATATACGGGCTTACTGTAGGGGAACTGGCCATGATGGTCAACAATGAGGGAATGCTGCGGGGACAGAATGGCAGGAAAGAGCCTTCACGGTGCAATCTCACAGTCGTTCCGATGGAAGGATGGAGCCGCGACATGCTTTACAGCGATACCGGGCTGCCGTGGATATTGCCTTCGCCCAATATCCCTCATAACGAGTCCCCGATGTTTTATCCTGCATCCGGAATAATGGGAGAGTTGAGGAATTACATGTCGATAGGCATAGGATATACTCTGCCGTTCCAGATTTTCGCCGCCCCGTGGATTGATGCTGAAGAATTATGTTCCAGGCTAAGGTCTTATGACTTGCCCGGAATAGCCTTCAGGCCGGTGTATCTCAATCCGATGGCCGGAGCCTATAAAGGGAAACTCATCCAGGGCGTGCAGTTCGAGTTTACAGATTTTGAGGCCGCCCGGGTCACGGAAACCCAGTTCTGGGTGATGCAGGCCATAGCCGAACTTTATCCCTCGCACAAGGCTCTTGAAACATGCGCCGGTTTCGGACTTTTTGACAAAGTCTGCGGTACCGATGCGATAAGGAAGGGATTCGCGCAAAGGCATAAGGCTGATGATATTCTGGAATACTGGAGAAAAGATGTCGAAACATTCAAGGAGAAAAAATCCAGATATCATCTATATTTTTGATAAATTTGCGGTTTGATATCATGATTCAAAATGAATAAGAGAACGATTATATATTGCAGTCTGCTTGTCGCCGTGCTTCTTGTGGCGGCGGTGGCCGGTTTCCTGTTTCTGTCTTCGGGAAATGAAAGGGGCATGGCCCATGTCAGGTCGGAGGATGAACTGTCCCTGTCTTTTTCGGCAGTGCCTTCGGATGCGGTTATGGTTCTGGAGTTTGAAGATTTTGAAAAATGCCATGAGACCTTTTCGAGGAACATGATGCCTCCGGCTGTGTTTACGGGAGGCAGTTTCCTCCCAGATGTAATAAAGGCTCTTCCAGGGAAGTTGGAGGCCCTTTCAGGTGCTTCTGCGGCAGAGGAACTGTTGAAAAGCGATATGGCCGTATCCCTGCATTATTCGGGTCACAACAGGATTTCCCCTCTTGCGGTGATATCTTCACCGGATCAAGAGTTGGCCGGCATGATACTGGATGCCGTGCAGGCGATATCCCGGGACTGTGTAGCCGAGACAGTGGGAGGGACGGTAATCCTGACTGATTCGGATGTGCTGGCTTCTTCTTCGTCGCGGCATTTGTCCGAGGGAGTGTCGATATTGGACAATGATGATTTTCTTGAAATCGCCCTTGCCTCCGAAGGCGGTGTGAATCTTTATGTATGCCATCCCAATCTTGGAAAACTGTTTTCCGGCTGTTTCAATTCAAGGTATCTGGGATATGCTTCTTTTTTCCAGACATTCTCTTACTGGAGCAGTTATACTGTTGAGTCTGCAGGAGAGGGTTTCATGAAAATAAGCGGTTTCGACATGCACAATGTCGCCGAGGATGAATATTCCCATGTGTTTGAAGGACTTCCGTCGCGCGCTTCTTCGTTGCATTCGATGACTCCGTACTATGCTTCGCTGGCATTGTCCGTCCCTGCCTCCGATTTTGAATCGTTGGTCAGGAACATAGACCGTTACAGGGACGGCCAGGGCAGGTTGGGCGACGTGGCTCTCAAAAGGAAATCCCTTGGTAAAGCGGAAGGGGTCTCCCCGGATGAATGGATCAAGGCTCTGTCAGTGAAGGAAGTAGGAGTGATAAGGTTCGAAACGGGCGGGAAGCAGGAGTTCGTCAACATGATCAGGTGCGGTAATCCGGCGGCGGTATGTGATACTTCCGTCCTGAAGAAATACGAATACGGAGGGTTCATGGCGTCGCTTTTCGGTTCCGTCTTTTCCCTTGCCGATGAAGATTATTGTACATCGCTTTCAGGCTGGCTGATAATAGGTTCGGAAAATGCCGTGAAGGATTTTCTTTCGGGGAGGGCGCTCGAACTCGATCTTGGCCGTTATCTGTCGGATGCCGGGATACAGGATGTGCTTCCGCAGAAGTCCCTGCTTAACGTGTATGTCAATCTTGCAGCGGATCCGCAAGGGCTTTCGGCTCCGTTCAAGAAGTCTCTTGCCGGGAGCATCGCATCGTCTTCTTCAGGCTCCACTGTGGACGCTTGGGTTTATTATCTGGCATCGAAGAGAAAAAGCGTGAAACCGTTCGTCTCTATACGGAGGAGCGATTATGAAATCCCTTCCGTTTCGAAGTTCGAACGGGACACCGTTGTTGAAATACCGAAGGGCCCGTGGAAAGTGAAAAACTGCGGTACCGGCAGGATGAATCTGATGTATCAGCAGGACAATATGTATATCTGCCTTACGGAAGAGAACGGCAAAGGTATATGGAGCGCTCCGTTCTCCACGCCTATTTGCGGCAACATAGGCCAGGTGGATTATTTTGAAAACGGCAAGTTGCAGATGATTTTCGCCTCGGGATCCAAACTTTACCTCATTGACAGGCTGGGCAGGATGGTGAATCCTTTCCCCGTGGATCTCGGGAAAGAAATACTTCTGGGCCCAGATGTGTATGATTTTAATCAGAACAGAAAATATAACGTTATGGTGCTGCATTCCGACAATACTCTCGGACTGTATGATCTCAAAGGCCGGCTGCGCGACGACTGGGTGGGCTTCAAGACGGATGAAACCATCAAGTCGCTTCCGGAACCGCTTGAAATCAACTCGTCTCTGTATTGGGTCGTGACTACTTCGATGCAGACGGTCATATGTGATTTTACCGGCAGGCCTGTTGCTGATTTTTCCGGCTCGAAGAAGATTCGTCCCGGGGCGGAAATCAAGCCTTATTCAGGCAATTCGGTCGAAATAGAGACATACGACGGTAAAAAATGGGTGCTTGACCTCAAAAATGGCAGTTTTACCCGGAAATAGTTGTTTATGAATACATTCAGAAGGATTTTCTCATACGCCAAACCGGCTGTAAAATATTGGCCGCCATATCTTTTGCTTTCAATCCTGTCGGTGATATTCGGCATAGTGAACTATGCCCTGCTCGCCCCGGTACTTACGGTGCTCTTTGAATCGGACGAGGTTCCGCTGGGACTGGCGAAGCCTGAATTCGAATTGTCCATAGGGTATTTCGAGGATATTTTCAGTTATTATCTTTCGCATGCAATATCCCTTGCGGGAGGAAGCCTCATGGCCGGACTGGTGTTCGTCTGCGTGGTGTTTGTAATAGCGTCGCTCCTTTCCAACCTTATGCGTTTCCTTTCCCAGAGGATTCTTGTTGACATGAGGACGCGGATGATGAAAGACCTGCGTACCGATCTGTTCAGGAAGATAGACTCCTTGAATGTGGGTTATTTCAACACGAGGAAAAAGGGAGACATACTTTCAAGCATATCCAATGATGTTAATGAGGTTGAAAACACGGTAACAAGCAGTTTCCATGTCATATTCAGGGATCCTCTGCTTGTGATAGGCTTCCTGATCATGCTTTTTTACATGTCGTGGAAACTTACCCTCATATCGCTTGTGGCCCTTCCCTTGTCTGCCATTGTGATAAGCAAGGTGACAAAACGGCTCAGGAGCGGAGCTGTACAGACTCAGAAGATAATCGGGAATATTCTGAGCGCGTTCGATGAGACAATTACCGGAGGGAGAATCATCAAGGCATTTAATGCAAACAAGTATGTTGAAGGAAACTTCGAGAAACTTAACGAGTCGCACAGGAAATTGTGCCGTTCGATATTCAACCGTCAGGAACTTGCCTCGCCGATGTCCGAATTCCTCGGAGTGACGGTGGCCATGCTGGTGCTGTTTTTTGCAGGCTGGCTCAAGATAGAGGGCGGTGACGAGGCTCTGGGCATGAGTTGGCAGAGTTTTATAGTTTACATAGCGTTTTACTGGCGCGTCCTTGAGCCGGCGAAACTCATTTCGAAGGCATATTCCATGATTCTGAAAGGCCTCGTTTCCGCCGACAGGATATTTGCCATCCTGGATGTGGACAATCCTGTGAAAGATCCGGTTTCTCCGAAACCTCTGGATGAATTCAGGCAGGGAATACGCTTCAACAATGTCTCTTTCAGTTACGGAGACAGGACGATAATCGATGATGTATCACTGGATATCCCGAAAGGCAAGATGGTCGCCCTTGTAGGCCCGTCCGGCGCGGGAAAGACCACGCTGGCTGACTTGATTGCGCGTTTCTATGATGTCCGTCGGGGCAGCATCATGCTTGACGGCAATGACATAAGGGACTACAGGCAGGAAGACCTGCACAGGCTTATGGGCATCGTGACCCAGGAATCGATACTTTTCAACGACACTGTCTATAATAACATCAAGTTCGGTGTCGAAGACGCCACCGAAGAGGATGTCATTAATGCCGCGAAGATAGCCAACGCCCACGAATTTATAGAAAAAATGCCAGAGGGCTATCAGACGAACATAGGCGACAGGGGAGCCAAACTGTCCGGAGGCCAGAGGCAGCGCATAGCAATAGCCCGTGCCGTTTTGAAGAACCCTCCGATAATGATTCTGGATGAGGCTACTTCCGCCCTTGATACAGAGAGTGAAAGGCTTGTACAGGAGGCTCTGACCCATCTGATGAAGAACCGTACTTCGATAGTAATCGCCCACAGGCTTTCTACGATACAGTATGCGGATAAGATTGTCGTACTGCAGGACGGCCGGATAGTCGAGGAGGGCACGCATAACGAACTCATAGCAAAGAAGAGCGTTTATTCTCATCTTTGCGAATTACAGACATTTTCATAAACAGCGAATATGGAAAGATCATTGAATAAGATGTTGGAAGAAAGTTTCAGGGCCAATTGGGACAGGCCTGCGCTTTCTGATTACAAAGGTGTGACATTGCATTACCGCGAGGTCGCGAAACACATAGCAAAACTTCATATAATATATGAGAAGTGTGGAATAAGGAAGGGGGACAAGATTGCGATTTGCGCGAAGAATCAGGCCAACTGGGGAGTGGCCTTCCTTTCATGTCTTACCTACGGGGCCGTGGCTGTCCCGATACTGCATGAATTCAAGCCTTCCAACGTGCATTATCTGGTGAATCATTCGGACGCCAGGATACTTTTCGTTGACGATGCCGTCTGGTCGGGCATGACGGAAGCGGAAATGCCGGGAGTCGAGTCTGTAATCCGCCTGGGGGATTTCACTCCGCTTTTTTCATCTTCCGAGGCTTTAGAGGAAGTACATGAGCATGTCAACGAACTTTTCGGCATGAAATATCCGAGGCGTTTTACTCCGGACGATCTGATTTATCATGAAGATGCCCCGGATGAGATGGCGATGATAAACTATACTTCCGGGACATCGGGCTTTTCCAAAGGGGTGATGATTCCTTACAGGGCTCTCGTATCAAATGCCCTGTTTGCTGCGGATGCGGAAAAACACATGGACAACAAGTCGAAGGTCGTCTCGATGCTTCCAACCGCGCACATGTACGGGATGATGTTCGAGTTCCTGTTTGAAATGACCATAGGCACCCATGTATATTTTCTTACCCGTATTCCTGGGCCGAGGGTGATACTTGAGGCCTTCGCAGATGTAAAACCGGATGTGGTGATAGCCGTGCCTCTTATCATAGAAAAGATTTACAGGAACAAATTGCAGCCTCTCATTAACCGGAACAGTATAAGGCTCATGATGTCTCTTCCGGTGCTTAATGATATGATAAAGAAGCGCATACATGATGAACTCGTGGCGGCTTTCGGAGGGGTTTTCAGGGAAGTCATCATAGGCGGCGCCGCTTTCAACCGGGAGGTGGAGCATTTTTTCAAGAAGATAAATTTCCCGTTTACAGTGGGATATGGAATGACCGAGTGCGCGCCTATCATAGCATACGCGCCGTGGAATGAAAACAAACTGTATTCATGCGGAAAGGCGGCTCCGAACATGGAAATCCGGATAGATTCGCCGTCTCCTTCGACTGTAGCCGGCGAGGTGCAGGTTAAAGGAAAGAATGTTTTTCTGGGTTATTACAAGAACGAAGAGGCCACGAGGGCTTCATTCACTCCGGACGGCTGGTTCAAGACCGGCGACATGGGCGTCATAGACTCCGATGGTTTTCTGTTCCTCCGCGGACGCTCGAAAAGCATGATTCTCGGCCCGAGCGGACAGAATATATATCCGGAGGAGATTGAAAGTTCCATCAACAACATGCCTTATGTCGTTGATTCTCTTGTGATAGATGACGGAGGCACCCTTGTCGCCCTGATATATCCAGACTTCGATCTTGCACAGAAAGACGGAATGAGCCAGGAGATTCTTGAACGTACATTGAACGATCAGATAAAACTGGTCAATATGGAACAGCCGAATTATTGTCAGATTAAAAAGATAGAGATACTTCCGGAGGATTTCGAAAGGACTCCGAAACGTAGTATCAAGAGATATTTGTATCAAAGAAACCCACAGTAAGATGTCAGAAAACAAGTTTGACAGGAGATATCTGGAAATGGCCCGTGTATGGGCGAAAAACTCCTATTGCAAGAGGCGGCAGGTAGGCGCCCTGATTGTAAAGGAAAACATGATAATTTCCGACGGTTACAACGGCACTCCTTCCGGATTTGAAAATGTGTGCGAGGACGAATACGGAGTGACTAAGCCATATGTCCTCCATGCCGAGGCCAATGCCATAACCAAAGTGGCCAAGTCGGGCAACAGCAGCAGGGGGGCGACGCTTTATGTCACGACATCCCCGTGCATGGAGTGCGCGAAACTGATTATACAGTCCGGGATAAGCAGGGTAGTGTATTCGGACGAGTACCATGTGACCGACGGCATAGACCTGCTTGCCAGGGCAGGAATCGAGGTTTTGAAACTCAGCGACGGCAAGGAGGATGAAAGATGAACGGGAACAGGTTTTTCCGTACGGCGGCATTCGTTTTCATCGCAATTGTGCTGGCATCTGTGCTTGTCACGGTTTTCATGCGTGGCCTGAAAGGCAGATCCTCCGCCCCTTCACTGACCGGGGAATGGCAGAAACTTGAACTGGTGCTGCAGCAGATTGAAGCCAATTATGTTGATACCGTGGATGCCAGATCCATTTCCGAGGCATTGATTAAAGAGGCGTTGCACGAGTTGGATCCGCATTCGGTATATCTTCCTCCGCAGGATCTTGAAGCAGCCGACGAAGGGCTCCAGGGGCAGTTCGACGGAATAGGCATTACCTTCAATGTCCCGTCCGATACTGCAATAGTAATCAACACTATTCCCGGTGGCCCGTCGGAAAAGGCCGGTCTGCTGTCCGGGGACAGGATTATACGCATAGACGGGGATACCGTGGCCGGTGTAAGGATGCCCCAGGATTCAATGGTCGCCAGGATGAAAGGCCCGTCGGGGACGAAAGTGCTGATTGAGGTGAAAAGGAGCGGCGTGGCCGATCTCCTCCCGTTTACCATTACCCGTTCCAAGATTCCGATAAAGAGCATAGACTGTGCCTTCATGGTCAATGACACTACGGGCTACATCCGTCTTTCAAGGTTCGCCCGTACTACTTATATGGAATTCATGGACGCGGCCGCTTCCTTGAAGAAGGCCGGAATGAAACGCCTGATTTTCGACATACGCGACAATCTTGGAGGTTTTCTTGACCAGGCCCTTCTGCTGTCGAACGAGTTTCTGGGCAAGGGAGACCTTATCGTATATATGGAAGGGAGGAAGCGCCCGCGGGAAGACTTTTTTGCCGACGGAACCGGCCGGTATCAGGACATAAGGCTGGAAATACTTGTAAACGAGTCTTCCGCATCCTCAAGCGAAATCTTTGCAGGGGCGATACAGGACAACGACAGGGGGAAAATCTTCGGACGCCGCTCGTTCGGCAAGGGACTGGTGCAGGAACCGATTTATTTTTCTGACGGTTCGGGCATAAGGCTTACTGTGTCGAAGTTCTACACCCCTTCGGGACGATCTATCCAGAAACCTTATACAATGGGAGAAAATGATGGATACGAATATGACATAATAGAAAGATACAGGCACGGCGAAATGGTGGATGCTGACAGTATCAGGGTAAATGATTCGCTCGCGTTCAAGACGGCAGGAGGCCGTACCGTTTATGGCGGCGGAGGAATAATTCCTGATGTTTTCGTCGGCATAGATACGACAAAAGTCAATGACTTTTATCTCGAATGCACTAGAAAAGGGCTTCCGGTAAGGTTCAGCACCTTGATGAACGACCGCTACAAGGACAGGCTTGAGGCTGTGGAAACTTTCAGCGGCCTGAATGCCCTTCTTGACGAGATATGCAGCGAGGCGCGTTTCAGGGATTACGCAAGTTCGCAGGGAGTGCAGGCTTCCGATCCGGAATGGGATGCCATGAAAGGATACATAATGACACAGGTCAGGGCTTTGACCGGGCGCTATTCGGCATTGGAAGACGAAGCCTTTTACAGGATATTCCTCGACATAGACAATATCTATCAGGCTGCTCTTGAAGATGACTCCCCGTTGGTCGTCAGCGGCTCTTGAAACGGGATAGTTTATTGTCTATTATGGCAAGCGCCCATTTAGGAAGGACGGCAAGGAAGGGTTTCCCTATATGGTTTATCGTTCCGGGCATTACTCCGCTTTTCCTTTTGAACATTGCTTTAAGGGCCTTTTCCGCAGCTTTTTCAGGGGTGATCATTATGTGGAGGGCTTTTGCTATGCGCATGTATTTCTCGCTAAGTCCTATGAGGGGAGTGGCTACTGCTCCGAAATAGGCGACTGTTACAGACACTCCGCTGCCTCTCAGTTCAACAGAAAGCGCGCGTGAAAAGTCCCGCGTATATCTTTTGGTGGCGGCGTAAAGCGCAATTCCGGGATAGGCCATCCAGGCCGAGAGCGAAGATATGTTCAATATATAGCCGCCGCCCTTGGATTTCATCTCTCCGGCATAATGGCGGCAGAGGGTTCCCATTGTGATGTTGTGGAGCGTGGTGATTTTTGCGATATAGCCTTCAGGCTGGTCTGTGATGTCCCTGTAGGAAAAAATCCCGGCGTTGTTGATGAGGATGCTTATATCCAGTCCCAGCCGTGAAATCTCATTTATGAGGTGTTCGGCGCCTCCCGGGGCGGCAAGGTCTTCTGCAACTGTGACAATGTCGGCCGCTGTTATTTCGGATTTCAGTTTTTCAAGGCCCTGCATGTTTATGTCGGCCGCTACGATGCCGTAGCCCATTTCTGCAAGTCGTTTTACATATTCCCTGCCCATTCCGGCGGCTGCACCGGTTACAAGGGCGTATTTTATGCCGTTCATGTGTTTTTTTTGTCCTGCTGATAAAATCATCGGCAAATATATATTCTTTTTAAGAAAAAGAACTAACTTTGCAGGCTAAAACGTATTAAAATGGAACATTGTAAATGCTTGATTATAGGCGGTGGCCCTGCAGGATATACTGCCGCCATTTATGCTACAAGGGCCAATCTTTCTCCGGTTCTCTATGAGGGGATGCAGCCGGGGGGCCAGTTGACGACGACAACTGAAGTGGAAAATTTCCCGGGTTATCCTGACGGCGTTGACGGTACGGCCCTCGTCGATGACATACGCAGGCAGGCTGTAAGGCTGGGCGCCGACATCCGCAGGGGAGCGGTGACCAAAGCGGATCTTTCATCCCGTCCTTTCCGCGTGGAGATAGACGGCGAGACTGAAATCGAAGCGGAAACGCTGATTATCGCGACAGGCGCTACCGCAAAATATCTGGGCCTCCCTTCCGAAAAGAAGTTCAGGGGAATGGGCGTGTCCGCATGTGCGACTTGCGACGGGTTTTTCTACAAAAAGAAGGACGTGGCCGTCGTTGGCGGCGGAGATACGGCGTGCGAAGAAGCCACATACCTTGCCAAACTCTGCAACAAGGTTTATCTGATAGTTAGGCGCGACGTCCTCAGGGCTTCGAAGGCGATGCAGGAAAGGGTGCTGAATACGCCTAACATAGAAGTGCTGTGGAATTGCAATACGCAGGAAATCCTCGGTGATGAAAGCGGAGTTACGGGTGCCAGGATAGTGAGGAAGGACGGTGAGGTTTTTGATATCAGGATACATGGTTTTTTCCTTGCCATAGGACATCATCCTAATTCGGATCTGTTCAAGGAGTGGATCAGAACCGATGAAACCGGTTACATAATCACGGAGGGAACAAGTTCGCGTACCAATGTGGAAGGAGTGTTCGCGGCGGGCGATGTGAAAGACCCTCATTACCGCCAGGCCATTACGGCGGCGGCTTCCGGATGCGTGGCGGCTCTTGATGCAGAAAGGTTCCTGGCTTCAATCTAATTGTCGGCGCATGAGGCAGTATTACCGTCCGTTATTGACTGTGTTTTCAGTTGTCCTGACGCTCGGACTTGCATCGTCATGCAAGTCACAGTACGAGTTGTTGTTGAGCAGCAACGACAATGACCTGAAATATGAAAAGGCTTTCGAGTATTTCAACAATGAAAAATACCGTCGGGCGGCCGAACTTTTCGAGTCTTTGTCGCAGGTCTCCGGGGGTACAGACAGGGATGATACGATAAAGTTCTATTGGGGATACAGCAACTATCTTTACGGGGACTATGTTACGGCGGAAGCCAATCTCAAGTATTTCACGGACATTTATCCGTTGAGTCCGTTTACGGAATATGCCAAGTATCTCAGGATCATCTGTCTCTACAAGGCCACATACCGTTATGAACTCGATCAGGTGCCGACATACCAGGCGATGGATGCGATAGGCCGTTTTCTGATAGAAAATCCCGGCAGCGAGCATGCGGACGAGTGTTATGCCATGCTCGATGATTTGAATGCGAGACTGGATAAGAAAGCGTTTGAGGCGGCCCGCCTGTATTACATAATGGAAGACTACAAGGCTTCAAGGACGGCGTTCAGGAATATCCTGAAGGAAGATGCCGAGACAATATTCAGGGAGGACATATTGTATTATACGGCCATGTCCTCTTATGAATATGCATTGAACAGTGTACGGGAGAAACAAAGGGAAAGGTATCTTACCTTTATCGACGACTATTACAACTTTGTAAGCGAATATCCGGATTCCGACTATCGCAAGCAGCTTGACAACTGTTATTCAAAAGTTCAAAGGTATCTCGGACGGCACGGCGGAACGAAAGAGTAGTTTTTTAGAACATTTAATATTTTAGACATGGATTATTCAAACAAACAGATTCCTACAAACACCATTACACGCAACCTCGCGGATCTTGCGGCGCCTACAGGCAATATTTACGAGACCACGATGATTATTGCCAAGCGTGCCAACCAGATAGCGGCTGAGATAAAGGTGGAGTTGAAAGAAAAACTCGATGAGTTCGCATCCCACGCGGATTCCTCTTTGGAGGAGACTTTTGAAAACAGGGAGCAGATAGAGATATCCAAGTATTACGAGAAGCTCCCGAAGCCGACTCTGGTGGCTACGCAGGAGTTTATAGACGACGACCTGATAGTCAGGAAGGCTGTCGAGCATAAGGAAGAATGCTCAGAAGAATAAACATATCGAATTATATCCTGATTGAGTCGTTGGACCTTCAGTTCCCGGAAGGTCTGATAATTGTTACGGGAGAGACAGGCGCCGGAAAGTCCATTCTTCTCGGCGCAATATCTTTATTGCTGGGAGCCAGGGCCGATATTTCGATGCTCGGGGACAAATCGCGCAACTGTGTCGTAGAAGCCGAATTTGAAATAGAGCCGAATCCGGAACTTCTTCAGGTTTTTGAAGAGGCGGAAATGGAGTTCGACAGGAACATTGTGTTGCGCAGGGTTATTTCGCCGAGCGGGCGTTCGCGTTCTTTCCTGAATGACGAACCGGTCAACGTTCAGTTCCTTGCTTCGATTTCCTCAGGCATGATCGATATCCATTCCCAGCATCAGCATCTGAGGCTGGCGGATGAAAAGTTCAGGCTTTCCGTGATAGACGCGTATGCTTCCGACAAGGAACTTTTGTCGGAATATTCCGCTTCATACCGCCGCATGACTGCCCTCGCTTCCGAAATCAAAGAACTCGAGGGTGAAATTGCCTTGGCTGACAGAGACAGAGAGTTCAGGCAGTTCCAATATGACGAACTTGAAAAGGCGCGCCTTGTCCAGGGGGAGTCGGAAGCCCTTGAGGCGGAACAGAAAGAACTGTCGCATGCGGAAGAAATCAAGGAACTTCTGTCTTCGGCCTCGGCGAAGTTCTCAATCGAGGACTATTCCTTTGTGCAGGGGATGAAGGAAAGCATACGTGATATATCCAAAGTCGCCTTGCAGATTCCGCGCTTTACGGGCCTTGCGGAGCGGCTTGAGTCATGCCGCATCGAACTGCAGGATATTGAGGACGAACTGGAGCGCGAATCCGAATCCGTGAAAGTTTCTCCGCAGAGGTTGGCGGAAGTCGAGGAGCGGCTTTCCCTGCTCTGGAGCCTCATGAAAAAGCATGGATGTGCGACCGTGGAGGAACTCATATCGAAGCGGGATTCGCTCGGAGGCACGTTGTCCGGTTATGAGACTTCCGCTTCCCGTCTCGCATCTTTGAAAGCGGAGTTCGAGAAAACGGCTTCCAGAACCGAAAGCCTTGCTTCGGCCCTGCACGATGTACGCGCCAGGGCGGCGGATGAACTAGCCCCGGTTATGCAGCAGGCGATACGCTCCCTTGAAATGCCGTTCGCCGTTTTCAAGGTCGAAGTAAGTTTGAAAGACGAATTGCGCCAGGACGGCCGCGATGCGGTACGCTTCCTGTTCTGTTCCGGCCCTGAAATGGTTCCTGACGATGTGCATAATACGGCCTCCGGAGGTGAGTTGTCGCGCATAATGCTGTGTGTGAAATCATTGCTCGCGCGGTACAAAGATATGGCCACTCTGGTTTTCGATGAAATAGATACGGGCGTTTCCGGCAGCGTGGCCGACAAGATAGGCACCCTTCTGGGCGAAATGGGCAAAAACATGCAGGTGGTCGCAATCACCCATCTTCCGCAGGTGGCGGCCAAGGGGAATACGCATTTCTGTGTCCGAAAGACTGTGGGAGGCTCGTCGAAAGCCGTCACCACTGTGGAAGCCTTGTCCGGCATGGAAAGGGTAAACGAAATAGCCCGCCTTTTAAGCGGGGCTACTGTCACTCAGGCTGCTGTAAGAAATGCGGAGGAACTTCTCCGCTCTTCTCAAAACGCGGAGCCTTCAACCAATTTCACAGTGTAGTCGTTGAGGAATACAATCCTTCGGGCTGCCTTGTTTTCATATCCTCCGTTTTCCGACACGCGTTCGAACTTCATGTCCGACTGTAACAGGTGCATGCACGGCATGTCTTCGAGCCGGATTGGTTCGGAGCCGTTTTTCAGCGATGCCACCGTCGCAAAAAACATGAACGCGTCATATCCCTGGAAAGCGAACGGGGACGGTTCGGTGTTGAACACCGCCCTGTACTGCCCCAGGAACCGCATTGTCTCGCGCGAATTGTAGTCCACATAATATCCCATTGAAAGATGCAGGTTTACATTGTGGAAGTGTTCGGTCTCGATTGTTTCGAAACTTCTTAGTTTTGCCGTCCCGTATGTCCTTATATTGTATTTTCCCACGGTGCATAATGTGTTGATGTTCCTGATAGCGTCGTTTACGAAAGCTTCGTTTTCGGAAGCGATTACTATATGGTTGACGGCATTGATGTCAAGAAGTCCGGATATGCTGTGTTCTACGCCCCTCCCCTGAAGGATGTTGTATGAAAATGTCTTGTATTCCATTCCGATACGGGCAAGGGCGTTTTCCGCCATTTCCTTTTCGGGGCCGCCTGTGCCTCCGACTTCAGACAAGACCAGTACCGTTCCTCCGGCCTTGTTTTCATTTATCCACGAAGCGATGTCGTTAAACTGGCTGGCTGCGGATACCGGTATCTGGACGAGGTTGTCGTATTCGTATGCAAGTTCCAGGGCCTTGTGATCCAGAGGGGATACGGTGGCGATTCCTTTCCTTTTGCAGTATGGAAGCATGCCGGCGATCTCCCTTGCATGGACAGGGCCTATTACATAGGCCGAGCCGTCCAGTATGCCGGATTCGGCTATATCGGCGGAACTGTTGTACTCTTGCGTGTCGATGACATTGATTTCAAGTTTTATACCTCTGTCATTCAAGGATTTCGCGGCAAGGAGGGCGCCGCTGTAGAAATCCATGTAGTTGGTATTGCCTCCGCTTCCTTCCAGCGAGCATTCAAGAGGCAGTACGAGTGATATGGTCACTTGCGCGCCGCGCGGAGAGGCGGAGTCGAAAAAGAGGTTTTCCGGTTCTTCCAAGGAAACGGCGGCGGCTTTCTCTTCGGTATCCGAGGCAGGTGCGGTTTCTTCAGTTCCGGATTTCTCTCCTGAAACCAGGGCTTCTGCCCGGGCGATGAATTCCGGATCCGGGATTTTCAATATCTGCCTTTTCTTAACGTATATGCTTTCAAGATTATTGAATTCAATTATGAGTTCCTGGCTTACACCGTACTTTTTCGCGATGGATTGCAGGTTTTCGTACCATTTTACCTTATGCGTGAAATAGTCTATGCCGTCGAACCTGTCGCTGTCTTTTTCATTGGAAGGAGCCTGGATGTTTTCCTTTTTCGCTTCGGCGGCGGCATCGGCCTGCTTTGATACGGGCGAGGCGGGAATCAGGATGGTGCTTCCTGTTTTAAGGCTGTTTCCGTCCTTCAGTTCCGGATTGACGGCCGTAATGTCTTCCGTGCTTACTCCGTAAGCCTTTGCAATAGAATAGAGCGTCTGTTTTTCAACTACCTTGTGGACATAGTACAGTTGTCCGTCCATTCGGATCTTTTCAGTGGATACGGTGACCGGTGCGGGTTCATAAACCTGGGCGCAAATATGGTTCAGTGAAATAACGGACAGTAAAAGTACGGATATAAGATATGCCAGTCGTCTCATCGTGTTTTCTCGGTTATATGGTCTTGTAAAAATCCAGCAGTCTGTCGCAGAATGTCTTCCATGACAGCCTTTCTTTTTCTCGCAAAATATTCCCTTTCATCCTGATAGCGTTTTCCGGAGAAGTGAAGTATCCGGTGATTGCCGAAGCTATCAAATCGGGGTCTGGGCTTTCCACTACTATTCCCGTGCCCCGGTCTCCGATGGATTCTTTCAGCCCTCCCACATCGGTGGTAATCATCGGGAGGTCGAAATGATAGGAAACGGAACTTATTCCGCTTTGCGTTGCGCTTCTGTACGGCAGGACGCAGATGTCCGCCGCTGAAAAGTAGCGGTTTACCTCGTTGTCTTTAATATATTGGGGGTAAAGGTGAATGCGTTCTTTCGCGGGGGATTCGTCGATAAGTTTCGCATATTTCTCAAAACTTCCGTATGGCTCGCCTGCAACAATCAACTGGTAAGTCCCGTCAAGTTTTCCGAATGCCCTGATCAGGATGTCAAGCCCTTTATATTCACGGATAAGCCCGAAAAACAGGATGTTTTTCATTCCGTGGCTTATCCCGAGCATGTCCTCTGCCTCTGTCTTCGGGAGTTTTTCCCCGAAGTGGCTGTAAAGCGGATGGGGCGTGGTCATATACCTTGCATCGGGCTTTATGGACAACAGATCCCTGGCGACGGCGTCGCATAATGTGACATAGGCGTTGCAGCCGTTCAGGAAATATTTCGTAAGCGGCCTGTCGAAAAAATGCTTTTCGTGCGGCACGACGTTGTCAAGTATCCCGATGACCCTGCATCCGTCCTTTTTCAGTTTTCTCGCCACATAGCCGAGCGATGGCGCGAAAAACGACATCCAGTACCGGATTATCAGCAGGTCGGGCTTCCATTCCCGTATCTTTCGTGCTGTCCTGATGTATGAAAACGGGTTTACCGTATCGAGAATCCTGTCCGAGTCGATCCTTTCGGAAGTGTCGTCGTTTTCGACATACTGGGTTTTCCCCGGGAAAAGGAATTCAGGATACTGGCGTTTGAAGTTGAAGGCTTTTACATCGTGGCATTTTCCCAGTTCGTCGTAAATGCATGCGTTGAACTGGGAAATCCCTCCTCTGTAGGGGTAAAAGCACGATAGTACGGCTATCCTCACTGTTTTATTTGTTCTTTGTCCTTGTGTATTCTTCATTCAGGCCGGCTATGACAGCATCGGTTATGTCTATGGATGCGTTGCCGAGGATGATGGTGTTGGTGGCTTCAGAAGTGGTGAGTATCAGCGAATAACCTTTGTCCTGATTGTAGCGTGCGACGAAATTCTTGATATCTTCCATGATGGTGTTGGTCATCACAATCTGTTCGTCCTGGATTTCCTGCTGTTTCTGGCCCACGTAAATGTTGAGTTCCTGCTCTTTCTTCATCAGTTCTTCCTGCTGAGCTTCCGCCACGGATCTCGTCATCAGGCCCTTGCTTACTTTGTTCTGGAAAGTGGTAACCTCGTTTTCAAACAGTTGTCCTCTTCTTGTGATATCGTTCTGGATTCCCTGTGCCTTTGTCTCTATTGCGGACATCATGTCGTTGTACTTGTCGTATTCTGTGACCACCCTGTCAAGTTGGAGGTAAACGAAGTCTCCCTTACCTGCACTGACAACGGTGCTGTCGCCCGCTGCAGGACTTGCCTGTTCAGCTGCCGGCGATGAAAAACCGACTATGGCCATAACAATTACGGCTACAATGGATACGATACTGAGAATAAAAGAAGTTAATTTCATTTTTCCGAAAATTTTAAGTTACAAAATGCAAATATAAGAAACAGTTTACAATTTTTCCAATTCGCCGCGATAGGCCTTTATTGTCTTTTCGAGGCCCATGTACAGCGCGTCGCATATTATGGCGTGTCCGATAGACACCTCGCTAATATAAGGTATGCGTTTTATGAAGTACGCGAGATTCTGAAGGTTCAGGTCATGCCCCGCGTTCAGTCCAAGTCCGCATTTGCGTGCGGTCTCGGCTGCTGAGACATACCGCGCTATTGCCGTCTCCCTGTCGCCGGAATATCCCGATGCGTAGGCTTCGGTGTATAGTTCGACACGGTCGCAGCCGCATTCCGCCGCGCCCTCCACCATTTCAGGGACGGGATCGACGAATATGGACGCCCTGATTCCGTGGCTTTTCAGTTCGGAACATATTTCCGTCAGGAAGGATTTGTTGGCCACTGTATCCCAGCCGGCATTGGATGTGAGTACGTTTTCGGCATCCGGGACAAGGGTGGCTTGCGCCGGACGGACTTTGAGCACCAGATCCATGAACTTCGGAATAGGGTTGCCTTCAATGTTGAACTCAGTGTTTATTACGGCCTTTATGGCCGGTACGTCAGAATATCTGATATGCCGTTCGTCGGGTCTCGGATGTACTGTAATGCCTTGTGCGCCGAATTTTTCGCAGTCTGATGCCGCCTTTACGACATCGGGCATGTTGCCGCCCCTGGCGTTGCGGAGGGTGGCTATTTTGTTGATATTAACACTTAATTTTGTCATAACGGTGCAAAATTATATAATTTTCTTTCCCGTTTGGAGGGAAAATGTTATTTTTGAAAGTTTAAAAAAACTTTTTTTGATGAGAGCGGCTTTATTCGCACGCGATTTTTCGCCCAAAATATCACAGGAGGCCGATAAACTGTCTTCGTCATTGGTGAAGGCCGGTATTGATATGGCCGGGAGGTTTACCATCGGCGGCCCTCTGCCGCAGGCGGATATCATTCTGAGCCTTGGAGGAGACGGTACCCTGTTGTCGTTGCTGCCTGTCATCAAGGATTCAGGAGTCCCTGTGCTCGGGGTCAATTTCGGGCGGCTCGGCTTCCTTTCATCGTCATCTCCATCAGAGATAGTGGCGGCTCTTGCCGGAGGGAATTTTACAATAGAAAAGCGTACTCTTGTGAAGGTTTCCGAAGCGGGCCTGCCGGAAGGGATGTATCCGTATGCCCTGAATGAGATAGCGGTTCACCGGAAGGGGGCGGCCATGCTCGGTATCGAAGTTTTTGTTGACGGGGTTCCGCTGCCTGTTTATTGGGCGGACGGAATGCTGGTGGCGACGAGTTCGGGTTCTACCGCATATTCCCTTAGTGTCGGAGGCCCCATAGTGTTCCCGGGTTCGAAGGTGCTGATCGTTTCTCCTATTGCCCCTCACAACCTGAATGTAAGGCCTATCGTGCTTCCGGACATTTCGGATATAAGGATCAAGTTGCATCCCCGGGATCCGGAAGTGTCGTTCTCATTGGACAACCGGCAACTGTCCCTTGGCAGCGGTCTTGAATTCAGGGTTTCCGCTGCGCCTTTTGCCTTCAATATAGTGCGCATACCCGGAGGAGAGTTCATGAAAGCACTGACAGGCAAATTGTTCTGGGGGTATGACATAAGGAATAATTTGTAACCGATATTATTATATATATGGAAACAAGGATGACTTTGGACAATATTCCGCGCCACGTGGCCATTATCATGGATGGAAACGGACGTTGGGCCAGGCAGCGGGGGCTGAACCGTATTTTCGGACATCGGCAAGGCGCTGAAAGCGTGCGGGAGTGCTGCAAGCAGGCTCTGGTTTACGGAGTGGAGTATCTGAGCCTGTTCGCTTTTTCCGAAGAAAACTGGGGGCGTCCGAAAGAGGAAGTGGATGCTCTTATGTCCCTGATGCTTGATTCGTTGATAAATGAGAAAAAACTTTTTCTTGACAACGACATACGTTTTCGCGTCATAGGAAAGACAGACGGAGTGCCTGAAGAAATAATAAGGGGCATAGGCGAACTCGAGGAGGCTACGAAGGATTTCAAAACCATGACGTTGCTGGTTTTTTTCAATTATAGCGGGAAATGGGATATAGTGCAGGCGGCTTCCGCTTATGCTGCGTCGGTCGCCGAGGCGGTAAGGGCGGGTGAAAATCCTCCTGCTCTCGACAGGGGGGACTTTGACGGGCTTCTGGCCACTTCCGGAGTCCCAGATCCCGATCTGCTCATAAGAACTTCCGGCGAAAAAAGGCTTAGCAATTTCATGCTTTGGCAATGTGCTTACACGGAGTTTTACTTTACCGATGTTTTCTGGCCTGATTTTAGAGAGAAGGAGTGGGCCTCTGCATTGGAATCCTATTCGAACCGTGAGAGGCGTTATGGCAAAATCAAATAAATGCGTATATTTGCGCGTTAAAGTCAAAACGGAAGATATGATGAGATACTTGCTCTCTCTTGCCG
>JADIMA010000004.1 GCA_017694945.1 Candidatus Merdivivens pullicola
AATAGATTGCAAAAATACAAAAAAATAGGAGATTACAGTTATGAAAAAATATCTTTTAATGGCTTTAACAGCCTTGATCGCCCTGACATCATGCTCCGTATCAATCAATACGGCTGCACGGTACGAGGACGGTCTCTATTACCGTAATGAATCCCCTATGAGGCACTCTGACAACGAACGCCTTACCGAATTGACACAGGAGACAGCAGCCTCCGACATATATCTCATAGGGACAGGAAACGGCACCGACACTCTGGCCGTTCCGGCAGGAAAAACCACAAAGTTCGAATTCATTGAAGACACTACTCTGGTAACTATATCTGACGATTTCATCTATGACGATGGAACGCTTAACCAGTTCTATTTTTACAATACTCCTTATTACAATTGGGGATATTACCACTATCCGTACTGGGCCGACCTCAGAATAGGCTGGGGATGGGGCAACCTTTACGGCTACTACGGCTGGTACAGGGGATTCTACAATTACTGGGATCCGTGGTGGGGCTGGGGTTACGACCCGTATTTCGCTTCCATCTGGTGGGATCCGTGGTACAATCCTGTATTCGGCTACGGCCCTCTCTACGGTTACTACCCTTACCCTTATCACCATCACCACCATTACCCGATTTACGGGCCTGAGCATCACCACGGGCCTGACAGATATTACGGCAGCAGGAACTCGGTGGGATACGGCAACTCATCGAGAGGCGGCAGTTCGTCGTCCATGTCCACAGCCATCGCCGGCAACCGCAGGGAGACCGGCATCGCCACCGGCAACCGTAATTCTACGATATCCGGCACATCAGGAAACAGGACGAACATAACAAGGACTACTTCTTCAAGAGTTGTTTCCGGCAACACCACCAAAGGGACTGGTTCAGTTTCCGGCACTTCAGGCCTGCGTTCTGTAAACAAAGTGACAAGCAGCAAGTTCGCGACATCAGCCACGAGGATACAGGGAGCATCCGCGACAAGAAACAACACGGTTTCAAGGGTTTCAGGAACGACAAGGCATGTATCGTCATCTTCCTCTGTCACATCTTCATCCTCATCCTTCAGGAAGAATGCTTCCGTAAGAAACTACAGACCGGCGAAATCAACTACGACAGTGCGCAGCACCTACAACGTTCCGGCCTCTTCATCAAGAAGCACATCCAGAAGTTTCTACAACAACAGTTCAAGGAATACGTCCACTTCAAGGCAGACCTTCACGCCTTCAAGAAGTTCTTCCACATACAGGCAGTCCGGCGGAAGCGTATCCAGGTCTTCGGGAGTATCAAGGTCTTCGGGCGGCGGAGTATCCAGATCTTCAGGAAGAAGGTAAACTCCGTGACAATATAAAACTTGATTATGATGAAAAAGATTAAAACGATATTGATAGGTGCCGCCGGCATGTTCCTGACGGCAACGGCGGCGAATGCACAGACTGCCCACGATGCATACAACTACTCGTCCATAGACTACTACGGCACGGCCAGAAGCATTGCGATGGGCAATGCATTCACTGCCCTCGGAGGCGACATGGGAGGAATAAGCATCAACCCGGCAGGTTCCGGAGTATATCGCTACTCGGAAATGGCATTCACAATCGGCGGAAGTTTTTCCAAGACGAACTCCGCCATTTACGGAGACGGCATCAGCCTTCAGGCCGGAATGCACAACAGTTTCAGCGACGCCCAGAACAAGTTCACAATGCCTAATTTCGGGTTGGTTCTCAATTTCGACACATATCGGTCAAGAGGTCTCAAATCAGTGAGCGTAGGATTGATTTACAACCGCACGCAGGATTACAACATGGCTTTCAGCGGACGGGGAATCAATTCTTCGACATCATGGGCCGGAGCCCTGGCGGCAGGTACTGCCGGAATCAGTTCGTCGCTGTTCGGAAAGGATGCGTATTTTTCAAACCTGCCCTGGTCGTCGGTTCTCGGCTGGGAGACAGGGGCGATTTCCAACTTCGGAGACGCTCCGGACACGGAATACGCGGGCATCACTGAAAACATCCAGGAAACCGCTGACGGATACAATATTTATACGGGAGGAAAACTCGACCAGAGGATTTCATACAGGACATACGGGAACAAGAGCGACCTTATCCTGAATGCCGGATTCAATTTTTCCGACATAGTTTATGCCGGAGTGAACCTCGGGTTTGTGATAATGGACTACACGATGGACAGCAGATTCTCGGAATATGCCGTCGATAGCAAAGATTTTGACACCGGATTCGTATCACTTTACGACAGATACGTACTGCAAAGTTCCGGACGGGGATTCTATGCGAAGTTCGGCGTAATCGTTACCCCGGTTGCAGGTCTGCGCATCGGCGCCGCAATACAGACACCTACAGGAACAACCATATCCGAAAGGTGGTTCGAAGACCTTGATGTCACTTCATCGGATTACGGCTACAAATATTCAGGAACTCCGGAAGGCAATTACACTTACAAGATGACCTCTCCGTTCCGTTACAATTTCGGTCTCGCCTATACTTTCGGAAGAGTCGGACTGATCAGTTTCGATTACGAGGGAGTTGACTACGGTTCCATGCGCTTCAAGAACTCGAACGGTTCCCGCAACGGTTTCGAATATGTAAACAGCGACATCGCCTCCCTGTACGGGACATCGCATATCTTCAGGGCCGGGCTTGAATTCAATTTGGGACGCTTTTTCGCAATAAGGGGAGGTTTCAACCTCATAACACCGGCCGAGAGGGCCGCCAAAGGCTACAACACATACATTTACTCGGCCGGAGTCGGCTACAAGAGCGGAGGCTCGTTCTATGCCGACCTTGCTTTCCGCTTCAACGACAACCCGGACATATCCTACATGCCTTACGCAGACTATATTGACGGCATATTGTCCCCTGAACTGATTGTCAGAAACAAGCTGATGTCACTCATCGCCACAATAGGGTTCAGGTTCTGACAAACGGCCGTTACGGCCTATTTCAAAAACGAAATCGAATTGGGGCCCTCGTTGAAAAGCAGATCCACGGCAGACAAATCTGGAAGAAAACCGTACTTTTCAGAAAAAACCTGATAATACTCTCCGCCGCACAGCATACCCGGCGGAGTAGTTTTTTTGGGGTGTATCGCATAACGGAAATCATGGACATCAGGGCCGGACACCCGGGGATCGTCCGGAGGAAAATATCTGCACGTAACACCGACACTGCATCTTATGCCGAGCAATTCAAGCAACAGGACAGTGAGACTGGTATTCAAGTCAACGAGCATACGCGGACGGCTCTCAAGGACAGAAAATATGTCATCCTTGTAATACAGGAAAAAGGGGGCAGACCCGTAATAGGAAGCCAGAGCCCTCCGGTGAAGCAATACCCAGTCGCGTTTGTAATCGATTTCTATTTCCGATACAGGCCTCTTGTGTCCCTCTCCTTTAAGGACGGGGACTGAAAGGAACTCCATGCCGGAAGCCGAGGCTATCCGTGCTCGCGTACGGTATGACTGCTTCTGAAAATTTTCACAGACCTCTATGAGCGCGCTTCCGGACTTCGCCATTGCGGCGAAATAACTTACCGGAGGAAGATAGGCGATAGAAAGCAGGGCCGTGGCCATGTGTCTATTCAATAGACCCGTTGGTAGTATGCTTTACGATGCCCCTCTTGGAATTCCTGATGAAACGAAGGATCACATCCCTTTCCTCGCATGCAGGGAAATCCGATTCCACGCGATCGCATGCGTCGCTCGTATTCAGACCGCTGAAATAAATCACGTGGTATATGTCCTTGATCATCTGGATAGTCTCATTGCTGAAGCCTCTGCGGCGGAGTCCAATTACATTGATACCGCCATAGGCAATCGGAATACGGCCGGCCAATACATAAGGAGGTATATCCTGGTTGATTCTTGAACCGCCTCCCACCATGGAATGCGCGCCTATCTTCGAGAACTGATGCACTACGGTTCCGCCGCTGACAATCGCCCAGTCATCGACATCCGTTTCACCGGCAAGCCCCACGAAACTTACAAGGATGCAGTTGTTGCCTATCGTGCAATCATGGGCGACATGCACATAAGACATGATCAGGACATTGTTGCCCACGCGTGTGACACCTTTGCCGCTTGCATTGGTTCCCCTGTTGATTGTGGCGCACTCCCTTATTGTGACATTGTCCCCTATCTCAACATATGTGACTTCCCCGTTGAATTTAAGATCCTGCGGAGTAGCGCCGATTACGGCACCGGGATACACTTTGCAGTTTTTTCCCATTTTCACATATTGAAGAATATTCGCATGAGGAAACAGTTTGCATCCGTCACCTATTTCGACATCGCTTTCAATATAGCAGAAAGGCCCTATCTCGACGTTGTCCCCAATCTTGGCATTGGGGTGCACAATAGCAGTAGGATGTATTTTTTGCGCCATTTTATACTAATTTATATATCAATCGTTTATATTTAATATCTTATTTCTCAACGCCTTAGCGGCAACAGTATTTATCTTGTGTCCCGGCTTTACTGCAACAACGCGTGCCTTTACACGCTTTCCTACAAGCGCAAGATCACCCATCAGATCCAGCAACTTGTGGCGGGCACACTCGTTAGGATACCTTAAAATTACATTGTTCAGATAGCCGTCCGGATTCCTCTCCAGCCTCGGCATCTTGAACAATGCAGCCATACGATCCAGTTCGTCCTGTACTACAGGATGTTCTACTATTACAATCGCATTGTCCACATCACCGCCCTTTATCAGGTTCTTGCTGAAAAGGAAGGCTATCTCGTGGAAAAACACGAAGGTGCGGCACTTGCCTATCTCGGACGCATAATCGACATCCGGATCCCAATGGGCCGTCTGCACGCCGAGAACCTTCGAATTGTAGTCCACCGTGACATCAAATGATGTCCGGGATGCAGGAAAAAACACAAGTTCCGAACCGGTTTCGGCATCGGACACCCGTATTTCTTCTTTCAACTCGTAATATTCACGCGGAGCATTCTGCTCGCATATCCCGTCAGCCGCAATCGCTTCCACATAAGGCTTCGCGCTTCCGTCCAGAATAGGGACTTCCTCTCCGTCTATCTCCACCAAGGCATTGTCTATTCCAAGTCCGTAAAGGGCCGACATCAGATGTTCTATCGTAATCACGGAGATGCCATCCTTCTCAATCGTCGTGCTTCTCGCCGTTGACGTCACATAATCTGCCAACGCCTCAATAACGGCCCCTCCTTTGTCAACGCGGCAAAACTTTATGCCTGCCCCTTCGGGAGCCGGGTTCACGACCATCCGGGCCATCTTGCCGGTATGCAGTCCTTTGCCCTCAAATATATAACTCCTTTTCAGGGTATGCTGTTTTATCTGCATGATTTAATCTATTTACAAATATGTATTGGGGCGCGAAGATAATCATTTTTTTTGTTTTTCAGCACTTTTCCTGAATAAAGCGTAAGCGCGGTAATATTGATGGAAGTCTATTGCCGGTGTTCCGAGCAGCGCCTGATCCTCCTTTTTCACCGCTGTAATTACTCCAGCCTGCCCTCCGACCTTTGTGCCGTCCGCTATTGAGATGTGCCCGGAAATCCCGGACTGGCCGCCGAGAACGCAGCGTTCCCCGACTTTCGAAGAACCGGCTATCGCACTCATTGCACACATCACGGTATTTGCCCCCACCTCGACATTGTGGGCAACCTGGCAAAGGTTGTCTATTTTCACACCTTTATGTATAATAGTGGATCCGAGGGTCGAGCGGTCAACCGTCGAATTGGCCCCTATCTCCACATCATCCTCTATCACGAGATTGCCCGTATGCTCTATCTTCTTGTACGTACCGTCGGCTTCATGCGAATAACCGAAGCCGTCGCTTCCCAGGACGACATTGGCATGTATGATACAATTGTCGCCTATTACAGTGCCGGGATAGATTCTGACCCCTGAATATATTATACAATGCTTTCCTATCGTAACATCGTCACCTACATATACTTGAGGATAAATCACAGTACAGTCCCCGACAGACGAACGGCGTCCTATGTACGAAAAATCCCCTATGGAAACCCTTTTTCCTATCCTTGTAGAAAAAAAACGCCGCACGAACCACCCACGGTGCCTGCGGTATTTCCTTTTCTTTTCCGACACGTATTCGAGCAGGGATGCAATTGCGCTGTACGCATTATCAACACGGATTACGGTCATGCCCAGCGGCTGCTGCAACTTGTAATCGCGGTTTATAATCATTATATCCGCCTTGTTGCCGTATAAAAAATGTTCATATTTGGCATTCGCGAAGAAACACAGAGTCCCGGGCTTGCCGGCCTCTATACGGGCGAAACCGGTCACCTTGACATTCGGATCGCCCTCGATGTCCCCTTTAAGATATGCCGCTATCTCTTTTGCTGTAAATTCCATAATAAAAAACCTTGTCCCTTTAAGAGGTTTTATTGCATTAAACGTGCAAATATATAAAGAATTTGGAGATTACGTTAAAAAGATTTATCTTTGCGGTTGTGATGAGGGATAAGGGGACAGAGATTGTCCCCTTAAATTTTGTAAAACAGACCGGATTTCAAGACATGATCAACAGGGAAGACATGAAAAAATGCGCCGAGCAGGTGCTGGCCGGAACCGGAAGGCTGTTTCTTGTCGATATAGAAATAAGCAAGGACAACAACATCGATATTACGATAGAGTCCGACAAAGACAGCGTTACGATAGACGATTGCATCTGGCTGAGCGGAGTCATAGGGGAAAGATTCGACAGGGACATGGAAGATTACGAACTCACGGTAGGCTCTGCAGGACTTGACTCCCCGTTCAAGGTACCAGGCCAATACGCCAAGGCCGTGGGAAGCATGGTGGAAGTAAAGTTGAAAGGCGGAAAGAAGATCACCGGGAAACTCCTCCAGGCAGACGAGGACGGAATAACCCTGGACTACGAAAGGCTTGAAAGCGCGGAAGGGAAAAAACGGAAAATCCGGACGGAAGTGACCGAGAAATTCGGATTTGAAACGGTGAATTCAGTAAAATACCATATATCATTTGAATAATTTTTATAAATGGAAACTATAGATCTCAAAAGCGCATTTGCGGAATTCAAAGAGACCAAAGGCATCGACAGGTCGTCGATGATGAGCGTCCTTGAAGATGTTTTCCGCACGCAGTTGGCAAAGACTTACGGTTCTGCCGACAATTTCGACATCATCATCAACATCGACAAGGGTGATTGTGAAATATGGTGGAACAGGAAGATTGTGGAAACAGTCGAAGACCCCAACACGCAAATCTCATTGGAGGAAGTATCCAAGATAGACGACTCCTATGAACTCGGCGAAGACTATGTAGTGCCTGTCAGCCTTGCAAGTTTCGGCAGAAGGGGAATACTCAACATCCGACAGAACCTCGCCGGAAGGATAATGGACATAGAAAAGGGGCAACTGTTCACCAAATACACCGAAAAAATAGGCCAGATCTTCATCGGGGAAGTATATCAGGCATGGAAAAAGGAAATCCTTGTCCTCGATGACGACGACAACGAACTGATACTGCCGAAGAGCGAACAGATACCTACGGATTTCTATAAAAAGGGAGACACGGTAAAGGCCGTGATAAAAAGCGTTGAAATGAAAGGCAACTCGCCCCTCATAACCCTTTCAAGGACTTCACCGGTATTCATAGAAAGGCTTTTCGAACAGGAAGTCCCGGAAATCGCCGACGGCCTCATTACCATAAAGAAAGTAGTGCGCATACCCGGAGAGAGGGCCAAAGTCGCAGTAGAATCCTATGACGACCGCATCGATCCCGTAGGAGCATGCGTAGGCGTAAAAGGTTCCAGGATACATGGCATCGTCAGGGAACTCAGAAATGAAAACATCGACATCATAAACTGGACGAACAATCTCCAGCTGCTGATACAAAGAGCGCTGAGCCCGGCAAAGATCTCATCCATCAAGCCGAGCGAAATACCGGATCATATCAATGTATATCTGAAACCGGAAGAAATTTCCATGGCCATCGGCAAGGGAGGATGCAACATCAAACTTGCCAACTCCCTCGTAGGCAAGGAAATCGATATTTTCAGGGAACTTGACGCAAGCGAGGCTGCCGCACAGGACAGTGAAGAAGACGTGCTTCTTACCGAATTTGAAGACGAAATAGAACCTTGGATCATCGAAGCTCTCCGCGGCATAGGATGCGACACGGCAAAAAGCGTACTCGCGCTTTCAGTCGATGAAATCGCCCGCCGTGCAGACCTTGAAACAGAAACGGTAGAAGATGTCCAGGAAATACTCAGAAAAGAATTTGAAGACTAATTTTAATATCGGAACTAACATATGGCAGAACAAGGTGATGTAAGAGCAAGTAAAATACTGAAGAAATACAACATCGGTCTCCAGACCCTTGTTGATTTTCTCAATGAAAAGGGATTTGAAATCGAACAGACGCCCAACTCCTGGGTGCCTGCCAACGCAATTCCACTGATTGAAAGCGCGTTTAAAAGTGAACACGACATCAAGGAGCAATCCAAGAAAGTGGCTACTAAGATTAAAGAAATAACCGACAAGGTCAAAAAGGACAGTCAGAACGACAATGACGAAGGTGAAGAAGAGACCTTGATGGTACGCACTTCAATCATTGAGAACAAAAACAGCTCTGCCGCCCCTGCCGCCAATGACGAAAAGACAAAAACCTCTCCTGCCGAAGAGAAGCCAGAACCCGAGACCGAACCGGAAAACAAGCCTGCGGCCCAGCCCGCACGCACCGGCACATCCGGATTCAAAATCATCGGCAAAATCGAACTTGACAAAAACAACAATGTCATAAAACCGTCACAGACGGAAACCCCAACTCCTAAACCTGCCGCTCCGGCCGAATCCACGATCCAGGAAGAAACAAAACAAGAAAACGAGCCGAAGCCTGAAAGCAACGAGCCAGAAGAACAACCTATGCCAGCAAACAACAACATTACCGGCATCAAAAGCGAAATCGACAGACTGCCAGGGCCTAAAATCATTGGAAAAATCGATTTGCCCGTAAACGACAAAAAAGGCGACAAAAAAAGCAAGAACAAATCGAAACGGGAAAGAATCCACAAAACCGCGACCGGTACGGCCAACCAGAAGGTTGACATAACCAAGGAAAGCGAGAACTCCAGACGCGGCAATTTCCAGCAGGGCAAAAACGCCAACAAACCCGCCCAGGGGAACAACAAGAAGAAAGGCGACAACAAGTTCAAACCTGCCGTCAAAGTCGAAATAGACGAAGACGCAATACAGAAACAGATTAAGGAGACCTATGCCAAGATGACGGAAAGCAGGGGCAAGACCAAAGGCTCCAAGCACCGTAAGGAAAAACGGGAACTTGTTTCTCAAAAGATGCAGGAGGAGATTGAAAGGACAGAGATGGAGAGCAGGATTCTCAAAGTCACAGAATTTGTGACCGTAAACGATCTTGCGACACTGATGAACAACACTCCTGTGACAAAAGTCATAGAAGCATGCATGAATCTCGGCCTCATGGTTTCAATAAACCAGAGGCTGGACGCCGAAGCCCTCGTACTCGTGGCAGAAGAGTTCGGATATGAAGTCGAGTTCGTCACCGCCGAGGTCAACCAGGCCATCGAGCAGGAGACGGACAAAGAAGAAGACCTCGTTTCCAGGCCTCCTATCATCACCGTCATGGGACATGTTGACCACGGAAAGACTTCACTTCTCGACTATATAAGGAAGTCGAATGTAATCGCAGGCGAAGCGGGAGGCATCACCCAGCACATCGGCGCCTACAATGTCGAACTTCCGGACGGAAGGAGGATAACCTTCCTCGACACCCCGGGACACGAAGCCTTTACGGCAATGCGTGCAAGGGGCGCCAAGATAACCGACCTTGCGATTATAATAATCGCCGCCGATGATGCGATAATGCCGCAGACCATCGAGGCCATAAACCATGCACAGGCAGCAGGCGTACCGATGATATTCGCAATTAACAAGATTGACAAGCCCGGCGCGCATCCTGACAAGATAAGGGAGCAGCTGGCCAACATGAACATCCTTGTGGAAGACTGGGGAGGAAAATACCAGTGTCAGGAAATCTCGGCTAAAAAAGGCATCAATGTCGATAAACTTCTCGACAAGGTTCTGCTTGAAGCCGAACTTCTGGATCTCAAGGCGAACCCTAACAAGAAAGCCGTCGGCACCATAATAGAATCATCGCTCGACAAAGGGCGCGGCTATCTCGCCACCATTCTCGTGCAAGGAGGCACACTGCATGTCGGCGACATAATGCTCAGCGGAAGTTATACCGGAAGAGTAAAGGCCATGTTCAATGAAAGGGGGCAGAAAGTCACTTCTGCAGGCCCATCGACCCCTGTGTCCGTTTTAGGCCTTAACGGAGCCCCTACGGCAGGTGAGA
>JADIMA010000047.1 GCA_017694945.1 Candidatus Merdivivens pullicola
GAAGGAAAGTCCTGAAAAAACTGAAGAAATAATCCTATCTTTGACATCAGATGTCAGGACAAATCTTCAAACATCAGGACTTTGATGAAATAGTATAGTAAAATCTGTAAACAAATTTCAGGACGAGTCAGGGAGGGGTAGCCGTGCTTTTTACGGTCAGAAAGCACGCCTGTGCACCCAAGGCCACGCCTCGACTTAATTTTTATCCTTGTAATTCATTGTGAATCAAGGGTAAATGACATGTGCGCCAAAAAACAAGTGTGGATTTCAAGGGCTTCCGAATCCCTCAAATTCCACACCTGTAAAATATTGTTACAATAGTAATTTGCAGTATATCTGCCTATTGCAATGTTCTTGAATTAAGTCGTGCCGTGTCCCAAGAAGGCGTATCCGGTTGTTCTTCAAGGGGTGCTTCTGCGGATAATCGTTTATTTTACTTCTGTGCTGTCTGTTTCCGCGGTGGCGTTTGCAGAACTGTCTGCCGGTGCTTCTGCCGGTTCAGGGAGAATAGGAAGTATGGAAATGATTTTTACTTCCTGTAGAGGGCAGTCGCGGCTGTCGGTCTGTACTGCGGCAATCTTGTCTATTACATCGAAGCCGCTGACGGTTTCTCCGAAGATGGTGTATTCGCCGTCAAGATGCTTGCACGCTTCAGGGTTTTCAACTATGTAGAACTGCGAACCTGAAGAGTTTTTCATCGGATTGGCCTGGTCTCCCTTTCGTGCGGCTGCGAGGGCTCCTTTGATGTGGCTGTGTCCCGGAACTATTTCTGCCGGTATCTCATGGCCGTCTTCAGGGCCGCCGGTTCCGAATTTTGCCTTGTTGGCAGGATCCTTGGTCAGAGGGTCGCCTGTCTGGATCATGAAGCCTTTGATGATTCTGTGGAAAAGTATGCCGTCATAGAATCTTTCAGAGGTGAGTTTCACGAAATTGTCCCTGTGTTTCGGGGTGTCCGAGTAGAGTTTTACGGTAATGGTCCCCATGTTTGTCTTGATTTCGAACAGCGGTTCTTCAGGCAGTTGTGCCGGATTGAATGCGAGGCCGCTTACGGTCTCCGTAGAATCTTTGTCCGTCGTTTCGTTTTCCGTGGCTGATTTTTTTTTGCCACTGTTGCATGATACGGCGAGCGAGGCTGCCGCAACAAACAATGCAATCTTGATGAAATTTCTCATTTTATTGTAGTTTAAAAGATTATCTGGATATTTGCTGCTCTGTTGCAGAACAGCATGCAAAAATAACCATAATTCGCAAACGCGCATAAGGATTTGTTTCATAAATTTGCACATTATGGCACAAGTTTTACGAAAATTGGCATCCGAGACGATGGTTTACGGCCTGAGCACCATACTGGCGCGTATCCTGAATTTCGTTTTTGTTCCGATTTATACCCGCGTGCTTGAAACGGGCAGTTACGGTGCTGTGACGGAGTTCATGGCGTACATTGCAGTGCTTCAGGTGGTGCTTGCCCTCGGGCTTGAAACCGGATGTTTCCGCTTCGCAAGCAAGGAAGGGGCGGATACGGATAAAGTGTTTTCCAACGCGCTGGCGGCAGTGACCTGTTCGTCGGGAATTTTCCTTGCCCTCGTGCTCGCCCTGGCGTCTCCTCTGGCATCGTGGCTGGGGTATGAGGGGTATGAAGCCTGCATCAAATACGTTGCTGGTATTCTTGTTGCAGATACCCTGACGGCCATATTTTTCGCGAGGCTGCGTTTTGAGCACAAGGCCTTCAGGTTCGCGATTTTCAAGACTGTGAAGATACTCACCGAAACCGGGGCCAATCTTCTGCTCTTCTTCGTTTTTCCGGCATACGCGGCCTCGCATCCGGATACTTTCCTGCTTGATTTCATTTCGGCGGAGCCTGATTTTACGTATGTGATTTTCGCGATATTCGTCAGCAGCATCGTCTGTGCGCTGCTTTTCGTTCCGATGGCGGTAAGGCAGCGTTATATTTTCGACAGGAAGCAGATGAAGTCCATGCTGCTTTATTCTCTTCCGCTGATGGTGGCTGCGCTGCCCGGAATCGTAAACGATTTTCTCGACCGCTTCCTTTTCAGGTTCTGCGATACTTCTTCGGAAGAATGGCGTTCCAGCCTGGGAATTTATCAGGCGGCTACCAAGCTGGCGGTAATAATGTCGCTGTTTATCCAGATGTTCCGCTATGCTGCTGAACCGTTTTTCTTCCAGAGGGAAAAGGAAAAGGATTCAAGGCAGATGTATGCCGGCGTTATGAATTACTTCACGGCATTTTGCGGGCTTGTTTTCCTGGGTGTGATATTTTACATGGATATACTCTGTCTCATTTTAGGCCCTGATTACAGGGTGGGGGTGGGCGTAGTCCCGATAATGCTCGGTGCGTACATGCTGCTCGGGATGCTTTTCAATGTGTCCATGTGGTACAAACTGTCCGGGAAAACGTCCATGGCGATATACATTACCCTTGCCGGACTCGTTGTCACGGCTTTGGTGAATGTCGTTTTCATGCCGCGCTACTCTTATCACGCATCCGCCTGGGGGCATCTCGCGAGTTATTTTGTGATGTTTGTCATTTCGGCGGTGCTGGGGCAGAAGTATTACCCGATACCGTATGACTGGGGAAAAATCGGGACGATAATTTTCTCGATGCTTCTGTGTTTCGCGCTGTCGCTCTTCGCCGACAGGCTCGTCCCCGATGTTCCGGGGCGTCTTGTGAACTGGACTGAAATGGCAGTCCATACCTTATTATTAATAATATATGTCACATCGGCGTATTTGATCATAAAGAAAAACTATAGGAGGAAACAATCATGAAATGTCGGATAATGAACAAGTCGGGCAATCCGCTGCCCGCGTATGCCACTGAGTCTTCGGCCGGTATGGATTTAAGGGCGGACATCGCGGAACCTATGGAAATCAAACCTTTGCAGAGGGTTATGGTTCCTACGGGGATTTATATCGCCTTGCCGGAGGGGACGGAAGCGCAGGTACGGCCCCGCAGCGGCCTGGCTGCAAAACACGGCGTGACGGTTCTCAATTCGCCCGGTACGATAGACGCGGACTATCGCGGTGAAGTGAAAGTGATACTTGTCAATCTCTCGGATACGGTTTTTACGATAAATCCCGGCGACAGGATAGCGCAGATGGTTGTCTCGCGGTATGAAAAGGCTGAATGGGAAGAATGTGAGTCTCTTGACGGGACTTCCCGGGGCGAGGGCGGTTTCGGAAGTACAGGAAGATAGTTTTCATAAGAGGAAGAGCATGATTCTTAAAAGCATACAGGAGTTGCACAATATATTCCTCCGGTGCTCCGGCGCGGTTACGGACAGCCGTGAAATAAAGGGAGGAGAATTGTTTTTCGCATTGAAAGGCGAACACTTCGACGGAAACTCTTTTGCAATGGGGGCCTTGGAAAAAGGGGCAGCATACGCCGTGGTTTCCGACCGTTCCTTAAATGATGCAAGGTGCATAGCCGTGGACGACACATTGGCGGCCCTTCAGGATCTTGCCCGTTATCACAGGGCCTCCCTGTCGGTGTCGGACGGACGCTCCGGCACTCTTCCGGTTCTGGCGCTTACGGGAACGAACGGCAAGACCACGACAAAGGAACTCATACGCGCCGTGCTTTCTTCCAGGTACGAAGTGCTTGCCACCGAGGGAAATCTCAATAACCACATAGGCGTGCCGCTTACCTTGCTGAGGCTTTCTTCCCGGCACGATGTGGCCGTAATAGAGATGGGGGCGAGCGCGCCTGGCGAAATAGCCTCTCTGGCACGCATAGCCCTGCCCAATTACGGGCTTGTAACCAATGTCGGCAAGGCGCATCTGGCCGGTTTCGGCTCTTTCGAAGGTGTGAAACGTACAAAGGGAGAACTCTATGATTATCTTCAGCGTACTGCCGACAAGGCGTTTGTGAACATGGACAATCCTGACTTGTGCGGCATGGCTTCGTTGCGCCCTGACCTTTCGATAATCCCGTATGGTCTGGAATATTCCGGTGCATCGGTGCTTGAAGCGGATGCTTCCTCGCCCTGTCTTTCCGTCAGGCTTTCCGGCGGAAGAGTGGTGCATACGCACCTGATAGGCGCTTACAATGCGGACAATGTCATGGCGGCAGTCGCCGTTGGGGAATATTTCGGTGTCCCGGAAGACGAGGCTGCCGCAGCGATAGAGGCTTATGTCCCGTCTAACAGGCGTTCCCAACTGGAAAAACGGGGGAGCAATGTCTATATTCTCGATACGTACAACGCCAATCCTACGAGCATGTCCGCCGCCCTGGACAATCTGGTTTCCATGAAGGCGGAGAAAAAGGCCGTGATGTTGGGAGACATGCTTGAACTTGGCGTAGATTCCCTTCGTGAGCATGAAGCCATTGTAAGCAAAGTGGCCTCTTTTGCACCCGAATGCGCTTATTTTGTCGGAAAAGAGTTCGCTTCTGCTCTTGCTGCAGGAGGGGCGGCTGTTTTGGACGGGGCTGGAGTGCGCCATGCGGCATTCGCCGATTCTTCGGAATTGTCATCGTATCTGGAAAGCCACCCTCTTTCGGACACTCTCATACTCGTCAAAGGCTCCCGTGGAACGAAAATGGAAAAAATCCTGTAACAAATGGCCTGGCCGTCCGTCTTATTGATGAAAATATTAAAAAACAGTCAATATGAAGCAGATTTTGATGGCCGTGGCGGCCTTGATGTGTTTTTCAATGTCGGCGGCGGCAGCCGGTTCCCGGGACTATGTTGATAAAATAGTCCGTAAATACAAGGGGCTTGAAACCGTCGAGTATGTCAAAGTGTCTAAAGTGATGCTTGAAAAGGGCTTGGAATACGATGAGGATGCGGCGGAATGGTTGCGCGGCGTCCGCAGGCTCGATGTGATCATGATCGATGACGATCCGGCATTGGGGGATGAGTTCTGCCGCGACATTTCCGGCCTTGAAGAGAAAGGGTATTCGAAGCCTTTGTCTGTTTCGGACGGAGGCGATGCAATAAAAACTTATGTCTTGAAGAAATCCGGAACGGTTAAGTCCCTTGTAATATTGGTCAAGGACGAGGACGAATGCGTATTCGTCAGAATGAAGGGCCGGATATCCGAAAAACATGTGAAAGACATTGTCCTCAATGTAGGAGACTGACTTCGCTTTTGAAACACGAGAAGTGTCCAGGTATGGAAACTGCCGAATTCAAGCAACGCATGATGCCTTATGCAGGACAGATGTATGCAGTGGCTTTCAGTATATTGAAAAAGCCCTCCGATGCAGAGGACGTTGTGCAGGATATATTTCTGAAAATGTGGGAGAAACGGCACAGCATGGATTCCATAGCCAATCTGAAGGCGTATGTGCTTTCATCTGTCAGGAACAAGTCTCTGGATATGCTGGCGGCGGGTTCCCGTGGAAATGAAGGGGGCGTCTTGGAATGTTCCGATGAAGGGAGGGCCGCCGAGCAGGTGGAACGGAAGGAGGCGGCGACGAGGGTTTTGAAACTAATAGCCGCCATGCCTGAACCGCAGAGGACTGTGATATCCATGCATGATGTCGAAGGCATGGGATATGATGAAATCTCCGATCTCACGGGAATGAGTGAAGGCAATCTCAGGACTCTGCTGTCACGTGCAAGGAAAAGGATAAGGGATGTTTTCAAAAGATAGGTGATTGTCATGGAAAAATTGGATTCATTGTTGGAAAAGTTTTATAACGTGCAATTGTCCGTTCCCGAAGAGCGTGAACTGGAAGAACTTCTTTCGGATCCTGCATTGCCGTCCGAATATTTCGCGGACAGAGATGCGGTTCTTGGTTTGTCAGGCTGCGGTTCGGACAGGACTCCTGAAGTCCCGGAAGGTTTCGGACGGAGGCTTGAGGAAGCGATAGACTCGGCTTCGCGCCGCTCCCGGTTCAGGCTTTACACTGTACGCTTCATGGCCGCTGCCGCCGTTCTGATAGCAGGAATAGTCGTTGCGGCGGTCTTTTCGGGCGGCGACGATGCCCGGCAGGAAGATCTTATGGCCGAAATGTCCGTCGAGGATGCGCGTGAAGCCACGAAAAAAGCCTTTGACATGCTTTCATACGGTCTGGGCAAGGGTCATGAGTCGGTCGCCATCGCCGAAGACAGACTTGGCAAGGCAGGCAGGACAGTAAATGAGATGTTGGAAAAATTAAATAATAACTTGTAGTCATGAAAAATTTTTGGATGTCAGTTGCAGTATTGTGCATTTTCCCCGTAATGGCGGCGGCACAGTCCCCTTTTGAAAAATTCTATGAAAAATGGTCGGATGCCGATGAATATGTCACCTCGGTCTATGTGTCGCATGAAATGCTGGATTTCATAGGAGAAATCGGTTTCAGCGATGATGAAGACCTGGATGCCGCTTTGATGATCAAAGGTCTTGACCATATCATCATTATGTCGGTAGAGGAGGTTCCGATGCTGAATATCGGAATGAAAACCGATCTTGAAAAGATTACGGACAATCTCGGCGACGAGTACAAGGAACTTGTGCGCGTCAATGACGGGGACGACAAAATGACGATATATTATAATGAAAACGGTACGGAGAGTGAAATAGTGCTTATTTCTCTCTCAGGCTCAGGAAATTACAGGGAAGCCAATATAATCCTGTTTGCCGGTGATATTACAAAAGAAGACATCAAGGGTATAGTATCCGCTGCTTCCGGTGAATGAATTCAAGATTGATAACCGGGTACGCCTTTTTTGGGCCAAATTACTGTTGTAATAATTTTAACAAGTGTGGATTTCAAGGGCTTCCAAAGCCCCAGGAATCCACACTTGTTTTTTGGCATGCATGCCCGATGCGGTATTGCTATATATAGACTCCGTCCGGTGAAATCCTGAGTTCGATTTCCCTGTCTCCCTTTTCTATTTCAATCAGGTACCATTGTCCCTGCGGGCTTTCGACATACTCGCAGTCTTCAATGCGGTAATCAGGGTAGTCCGAGGATATGGCATCGCTGACGGCCTGAGGCAGTTCCTGCCGGCGGATGTCCCATTCGGACCACACCCACTCTTCGCGTCCGTTGAAATAGATGTTTTTTTCTCTTCCGTCATGGAATATCTCCACCTCGATATAGCCGTCGTCATAATCTCTTTCGATGATTCTTGCTCCGGGATAATTTTCTTCAATGAAACGCTCTATGCTTCCTTCCGTGTCGCTGCCGCCGGTTCCTGGCCCGTCCCATCCGTTTTCAACGACCGTGATAGTGCCGTCGGCATATATGTCGATTTCCAGATCGTCTCCCGGGCCTTCCAGTTCAAAGCGGTAGAATTCTCCTTTTTCCGCCGTTGTATAATGGTCTGTGTCATCTATGCGATAAGCGGAGTATTCGGACGAATTGAAAATGTCCATGATGTTTTGAGGGATTTCCGAATGCCTGATTTCGGTTTTAGTGTAAATCCAGGAAGAATTTCCGTCAAAAAGGAGTTCGCGTACGGTTCTTCCGTCTATGATTTCAACTTCGGTGCAGCCGTGTTCGATGTCGATGTCGATAATGCGGGCTTCAGGATAATTCCGGCGGATGAAATCTTCAATGCTGCCCGAAGGCTCTGGTATGATGAAGTCCCCGTAATCGTATCCGTCTTCGGCGTCGATTACTTTTTTCACCAGAATCCCGTCAGGTGAATAGTAAAGGTCTATTTCGACAGGGCGGCCTTCAAGCGTCCCTTCTACCTCTATTACATATATTGCATCGACTCCGTGCCTTTCAATCATGTCGATGTCGTCAATCTTCCATTGCGCGTATTCGCTGCTCTCGAAAGCGTTGCGTACCGCTTCCGGAAGCATTTCGTAGTTTATGTCCCTTTCTGTCATTCCCCAGTGCCCGCCGGATTTTTCATACCAGGCGTTGTTGCCTCCCCTTGGGGTCTGGGGAAGGGTGAAGTTGGCGACGGCGTATTGTCCTTTTATGCCCCAGTTTACATTAGAGGCTTCCGGGTACATTTCGCTGAAACTCTTCAGGATGTTGTCCGGAATACTGTCAGTCCCGATATTTCCGTGTTTCTGACAGGAAGTCGCGGCGATTGCAAATAAAGCGGCTGCAATCAGAATCAAAAATTTTTTCATAATTTTTCTCATTATAGTTATCCGGGTGCGAAATTCCATACGGATTCTGAAAAAAATCTGAAATCATTTTTTAGCGATAATCAATTATTTTTTATGATTATCCGCAAAAATACCCCTTGAAGAATAACCGGGTACACCTTCTTTGGCCACGCCCCGACTTAATTTTTGTTTATACAACTCATTGTAAATCAGTAATAAATAACACGCACCACGAAAAACAAGTGTGGATTTCAAGGGCTTCCGAGCCCCTCAGAATCCACACTTGTTAAATATTATTACAACAGCAATTCACTATATATCAATATATTGCAATATCTTTGAATTAAGTCGGGGCGTGGCCCGGGTGTGCCTCATGTCGTTACGTGAAGAGCAAGACGCCATGCCGGAGCATCCTGCGGATAATCGTATCATTTTTTATGGCAATCGGATTTTTTCAACGAAATCCCAGAGGACTATCCCTATTGAAACGGAGACATTGAGCGAGTGCTTCGTCCCGTATTGGGGAATTTCGACGGAAATATCCGACATGTCAACGGCTTTCTGTGAAACGCCTTTTACTTCATTCCCGAAAACGAAGGCGCATTTTTCTCCTGCATCCGGTTTGAAGTCGTTGAGTTTTATTGAATTTTCCGTCTGTTCTATGGCGACGGCCTTGAACCCTTTGTCTTTGTAATATGCGATAGCGTCTTCGGCGGTGTCGAAGTGTTTCCATGCCACGCTGTTTTCGGCGCCCAGTGCCGTTTTGTGGATTTCGGGGGACGGTGGAACCGCGCATATCCCGCATAAAGCCACTTCGTCTGCGAGGAAGGCGTCGGCCGTCCTGAATGCAGACCCTACATTGTGCGCGCTGCGTATGTTGTCAAGGATCAGTACGACCCCGTTCTTTCCGGCATTTCTGAACTCGTCCACAGTAAGCCTGTGCAGTTCGGAATTAAGCAGTTTTCTTCTTTCCATAGTGTGAAAAATCAAAATCCGATGCAAATTTAAGCATCTTATGGTTACTAAGTCAGGAATATTTCCTACATTTGCTGTCTATATTAGTTTTAAAATTTGGCTAAATATGAAACAGGATGTACAGATTCTGAATCTGATTAAAAAAGAAGAGGAGCGTCAGAGCAATGGTTTGGAGCTTATCGCTTCCGAGAATTTTGTTTCCAACCAGGTACTTGCTGCCTTGGGCTCGGTTTGTACCAACAAATACGCCGAAGGTTATCCTAAAGCACGTTACTATGGCGGTTGCGAAGTAGTTGACCAGATTGAGCAATTGGCTATCGACAGGGTATGCCAGCTGTTTGATGCTGAGTATGCCAATGTGCAGCCTCATTCGGGCGCACAGGCCAATATGGCCGTGTTCATGGCTTGCTTGAAACCAGGTGATACTTTCATGGGCCTCGACCTTGCGCACGGCGGACACCTTACACATGGTTCACCGGTGAACATGTCGGGTATCCTTTATCATCCGGTGGCTTACAGGCTTAATGAAGAGACGGGGCTTGTGGATTATGATGAAATGGAGCGTCTGGCATTGGAGCACAAGCCTAAACTCATAGTCGGCGGTGCTTCCGCCTATTCAAGGGAATGGGACTGGGAACGCATGCGTGCGATTGCCGACAAAGTGGGCGCAATCTTCATGGTTGACATGGCCCATCCTGCAGGACTTATTGCTGCCGGCCTTCTCAAGAATCCGGTCAAATACGCCCATATCGTGACTTCAACCACTCACAAGACACTTCGCGGCCCTCGTGGAGGTATCATACTGATGGGCAAGGATTTCGATAATCCATGGGGCTATACCACTCCGAAGGGCGCGATCAAGAAGATGTCCGCAATCCTCAATTCGGCCGTATTCCCAGGCGTGCAGGGAGGCCCTCTGGAGCATTGCATCGCAGCAAAGGCCGTTGCATTCTACGAGGCTCTCCAGCCTGAGTTCAAGGAGTATCAGATGCAGGTAAGGAAAAATGCTTCAGTGCTTGCAGGTCTCTTTGTAGAAAAAGGCTACAAGGTGGTTTCAGGCGGTACGGACAACCATCTCATGCTTATCGACCTCCGCACCAAGTTCGCCGACCTTACGGGAAAAGTCGCAGAGAAGGAACTTGTGAAGGCCGACATAACCGTGAACAAGAACATGGTGCCGTTCGACAGCCGTACTCCGTTCTCTACTTCCGGAATACGTATCGGTACTCCGGCCGTTACCTCAAGAGGTCTTGTTGACAAGGACATGCCTTTCATAGCCAATCTTGTCGATGAAGTGCTCGCCCTCGCTAATGACAACCTCGACCTTATCAAGATGTTCCCGACTGTAGGTCTTGGTACCTCGATCGAGTGCGACGATCCGGCCATTAAAGCGCGCATAGATGCGTACGAAGAGCATATGGCGGACTTCAGAAAGCAGGTAAGGATGAAGATGTACGGTCTGCCTCTGAATAAATACTAACGGAGAGGCTTTTCCGTTTTTATGAAATTGCATTTAACAGGAGGAAGTCCGGCGGCAAGGCTGGCATCCTCCTGTTTGTTTATTAATTCAAATAATTATACATCATGATGAGACGTGTTTTAGTTGTTTTCCTGAGCGTCCTGATGGTTTTTTCTTTCGGAAACGCCTTGAATGTATCTGCATTTGCGGCCGAGGAATGTTCATATTCGGCCCAGAAGCCTGAAAAGAAAGAAAAACAGGACAAAAAGACAAAAAAGGGGAAGAAAGGTAAAAAAGATGCCTCCGTGGCGCCTGCCGTTGAGAATAAGGCTGAAAAGAAAGGGCCGGAGGCTTTGGACAAGTTCATAAAAAAAGAAGCCCAGGTCAAGGACGGGCTTGTCAAAGTCATCAAACAGGATGACAAATATTATTTCGCTGTTCCTGATTCGTTGCTTGGAAAAGAGATACTGGTCGTAAGCCGTCTCACCCGCGCCGCAGCGGGCATCCGCGGGGTTTTCAGCGGTTATGCGGGAGACCAGGTGAACCAGACGGTAGTGTTTTTTGAGAAAGGTCCCGGAGATAAGATTTTCATAAGGGAGATGGATTATTCGGAAATGGCCGACGAAGACTCCGGGATATACGACAACCTGAAACGTTCTTCTCTTCAGGCAATAATAGGTTCGTTTGACATAAAGGCGCAGAGCGCAGGCAAAGACACCTCCGTGATAGATGTTACGGATTTCTTCAATTCGGACAATCCGAGACTTTATTTCGGTCAGTGGGACAAGAGTTCGTTCTCCCTTGTGAACATGGAAAAGGACAAGAGTTATGTGGCTTCCATGCGAACCTATCCGATTAATACCGAAGTGACTGTAGTCAAGACATTTTCACGCAAGAACGGGCTTTCTCCGGCGACATTCGAGTTCAATGTTTCCATGGTAGAACTTCCTGAAGATCCTATGACTCCGAGGTATTTCGATCCAAGAGTGGGATATTTTACGGCCAATTATACTTCGTTTGACAAAAATCCTCAGGGAGTCGAGACGGTGAGGATGATCACGCGCTGGAGGCTGGAGCCGAAGCCGGAGGATATGGAAAAATATATGGCCGGCGAATTGGTGGAACCCGCTAAGCCGATTGTATATTATATCGATCCGACAACCCCGGAAGAATGGGTGCCTTATCTTATCCAGGGCGTGAACGACTGGGCCAAAGTGTTTGAAAAAGCCGGTTTTAAAAATGCAATATACGCGCGGATGGCTCCTACGGCCGAGGAAGACTCTACATGGTCTCTTGAAGACGCAAGGTATTCGGCCATCGTTTACAAACCGTCGGACATTCCGAATGCCAGCGGCCCTCACGTACATGACCCGCGTACCGGAGAAATCCTCGAGAGCCATATCAACTGGTACCATAATGTGATGAAACTCATTCATCACTGGTATTTCGTGCAATGCGGCCCTCTTGATACCGGAGCACAGAAAATGACATACGACAAGGAACTCATGGGGCAATTGATACGTTTTGTCTCTTCGCATGAGGTAGGGCATACCCTCGGACTGAGGCACAATTTCATAGGAAGTGCTTCCTATACTCCGGAGCAGTTGAGGGATGCCGATTTTCTCAGGGAAAACGGTTCTTCCACTACTCTGATGGACTATTCACGTTTCAACTATGTGGCGCAGCCTGAGGACAATATTCCTCGCGAACTTCTCTTCCCGCGCCTGTCGCACTATGACGACTGGGCTATAGAGTGGGGGTACAGGAGATACTATCAGTTCGATACCCCGGAGGAAGAACTTTCGTATCTGAATGAAATTACCACGGAAAAACTCAAGAATCCTTATTACCGTTTCGGTACGGAAACCAGCGCCAACGATCCTCGCTACCAGTCTGAAGACTTTACCAACAATCAGATGGTTGCCAATGCTCTGGGTATCAAGAATCTTAAGATAGTTATGGAGAATCTTGAGGACTGGACGGCGACTCCTAATACCGGATATGAAGACCTGCGCGAGATGCAGGGTGAGGTGCTCAACCAGTATCTGAGATATGTGGGACATGTTGCTAAATGGGTGGGCGGCCGTTATGAGACGCCTAAGTACCGCAACCAGGAAGGCGCATTGTATGAGCCGGTGGAAAAGGACAAGCAGAAGGAAGCCATGCAGTGGCTTGACGAATACGTGTTCAATGCCCCTAAGTGGCTCGTGCCTGAGGACATCGTGGAGAAAACGGGGGTGAACCCTATGTCGCAGATAGAAAGAGTGTATTCGCGTGCCTTCTCGGCTGTCGTTTCCAGGAGGGTGCTTTCGAATATGTACCGCGACGAGGTGTATAACGGCTCTTCCGCATATACCATGAAAGAGTATTTTTCCGATCTCTACAAGTACATATTCACCGGAGCCAAGGTTTCCGACCCTTATGTAAGGCTGCTGCAGAAGTCTTATGTAAAGGCGTTGTGCGACCTTTATACGGGTGAGTCCGATACTTATGGTAAACTTTTCGGGATTGCGACTCCGGACAATACGGATGTGATATCCACGGTAGTCTATCAGCTTGAATACCTCAAGGGAAGGATGGCTTCCCTGGGTAATTCCTATTCCGATCCTGTGGTCAAGGGGCATTTCCAGTATATGGAAGATGCTCTCGGAAAGGCTTTGGAAGACGGTTTCAATTCGGCAATAGATGAAAAGGGAAGCGGAGTCATCATATCGTTTTAAATCAAGAATATTGGAATTCTATGCTGACGGCTTCAGGAACATGACCTGGGGCCGCCAGTTATGGGTCATCGTTTTGATAAAACTGTTTATTATGTTCGCCGTGCTCAAAGTCTTTTTCTTTCCCGATTTTCTCAAGGGAAAGACCGATGAGCAGAAGAGCGATTTTGTTTCGACGGAACTGGTAAAGAGGGTTCCGATTGAAAATAAAAATGTGTACTAACCTTTACAGTTATGGAATTAGACCTGAACCTCATTGACTGGTCGCGCGCGCAATTTGCGATGACGGCGATTTACCACTGGCTTTTTGTCCCTCTGACACTCGGGTTGTCCGTGATAATGGCTATCATGGAAACAGTTTATTACAGGACGGGGGACGAGTTCTGGAAAAGGACGGCGAAGTTCTGGATGAAGATTTTCGGAATCAATTTCGCCATAGGTGTGGCGACCGGAATCATTCTTGAGTTTGAATTCGGAACGAACTGGAGCAATTATTCGTGGTTCGTTGGGGATATTTTCGGTGCGCCTCTTGCCATTGAAGGCATCCTCGCATTTTTTATGGAGGCCACTTTCGTCGCTGTTATGTTTTTCGGATGGAACAAGGTCGGCAAGAAGTTCCATCTCGCTTCTACGTGGCTTACCGGAATCGGTGCTGCAATCTCGGCATGGTGGATACTTGTGGCAAATTCGTGGATGCAATATCCGATAGGCATGGAGTTCAACCCTGAAACGGTCAGGAACGAGATGACGGATTTCTTTGCCGTCGCTTTTTCTCCCGTGGCGGTGACGAAGTTTTTCCATGCGGTGATTTCATCATGGATAGTCGGCGGCGTTTTCGTGACAGCGGTGTCTTCGTGGTATCTTTTGCGCAAGGGAGACAGCCACAAAAGATTCGCCCTGTCCAGTATCAAGGTGGCGGGCATAGTGGGCCTGGCTGCTTCGCTGATTACTTTGTTCACAGGGGACAAGTCGGCCTATCATGTAGCCAGGTACCAGCCTATGAAACTGGCGGCAATCGAGGGTCTTTATGAAGGGGGAGAGTCCGTGGGGCTTGTCGGAGCGGGAGTCCTCAATCCCGACAAGGAATGGTATGATGACGGCGAGGAGGATTTTCTGTTTGACATAAAAATTCCCGGCGGGCTTTCTTTGCTGGCTACCCGGGATGCTGACGGTTTTGTGCCGGGCGTAAGGGAATTGATAGAAGGCGGATATACCCTTCCCGACGGTGACATGGCCATTTCGGCGGATGAAAAGATTGCAAGGGGGCGTTCGGCCGTAGAGGCGATGGCCGGTTACAGGGCCGTATTGCAGGAAATGAAGTCGTGCGAGGATTCGTCGGAAATGTCCTCCCTGCAATTGCAATTGGACAAGTATGATGAAATCCTGGACAGGAACATGAGTTATTTCGGTTATGGCTATATAGATGATGTCAGGGAATTGCTTCCCGACGTGCCTTTGAACTTTTATGCTTTCAGAGTGATGGTAATCCTTGGCGCGTATTTCATTCTGTTCTTCGTCGTCGTGCTTTTGCTTGCATACAGGGACAGATACAGGATGAAATGGCTTCAATGGGTCGCCATAATATCGGTTCCGTTGGTATATCTATGTTCGCAGGCCGGGTGGATTGTGGCTGAGGCCGGCAGGCAGCCGTGGGCTATCCAGGATCTTATGCCGGTAAAGGCGGCGGTGTCCGCTCTTCCTGTGTCATCGGTGCAGGTGACATTCTTCCTGTTCCTGGCCCTGTTCACGATATTGCTTGCCGCAGAAATAGGAATAATGTTGAAAGCGATAAAGAAAGGCCCTGATTTAGGGAAGGAAGAATAGGAGGAATGTCTATGGATACATATGTTTTTTTGCAGCATTACTGGTGGGCGGTGGTGTCGCTTTTGGGTGCGATACTGGTTTTCCTGCTTTTTGTACAGGGAGGCAATTCGCTTCTTTTCTGCATCGGGAAGGATGATGTGGGCAAACAACTGCTAATAAATTCGACCGGAAGAAAATGGGAGTTCACTTTCACGACGCTTGTTACTTTCGGAGGGGCGTTTTTCGCTTCGTTCCCACTGTTTTACAGCACGAGTTTCGGCGGAGCGTACTGGCTGTGGATGATTATCCTGTTCACTTTTGTCCTGCAGGCGGTTTCATACGAGTTCCAGTCCAAGATGGGTAATCTGCTCGGACGCAGGACATACCGGATTTTTCTCGTAATCAACGGTGTCGTCGGCCCTGTGCTTCTGGGAGGGGCTGTGGCCACGTTTTTTACCGGATCGTCATTCATAGTAGATAAAGGCAATCTTACCGAACTGTCCATGCCGGTCATAAGCAGTTGGGCCAACGCCTCTCATGGCCTTGATGCGCTTTTGAATGTATGGAATGTGGTTTTCGGGCTGGCGGTGTTTTTTTTGGCCCGAATACTTGGGGCGTTGTATTTTATAAACAATATAGATTCCGGGGAGATTGTCTCTTCGAGCCGTCGTGTGCTTAAAGTAGAAACTCCTGTTTTCCTGGTGTTTTTCCTTGCCTTTTTCATTAAAATCCTGACAGGTGACGGATTTGCCGTTTCGGATGACGGCACGGTATTCATGGAGAAGTACAAGTATCTGCACAATTTCCTGGAAATGCCCGTCGTTTCGGCAGTGTTCCTTGCAGGAGTGCTGCTTCTGCTGGCCGGAGTAGTCGTGGACGGATATCTGGGAAAGAACAGGCTTGCAGGGAAGGGCATATTCTTTTCAGGTTTCGGGACGGTGGCGGCGGTTTTCGCTCTGTTGCTATGTGCCGGGTACAACGGCACGGCCTTCTATCCTTCGACGGCCGATTTGCAGAGTTCGCTTACGATAGCCAACAGTTGCAGCAGCGAGTTCACTTTGAAGACAATGGCCTATGTTTCAATATTGGTGCCTTTTGTCATAGCATATATCGCATATGCCTGGAAGGCTGTCAATTCGAAGAAACTGTCAGCCGGGGAACTGGAAAAAGAGGAGGAGAAATACTGATAAAAATCAATAGACGGCTCCAGGTTTCAGATGCATGAGGCGATGAAAGAAGCCATGGAGCCGTCTTTGTCGTATCGCTCTATGCTTTCCAGCAGGGCGAACTGGTTGCGCGCCCTTATCAGGTTGTGTTCAGGATATTTGATTTTATAATAGGTGTCTCCGTTGAGGTAGTCTCCGAGGAAGCGCACGCACTGCATGTACGGGAAAAGCCTTACCGCGAACGGTAGCATGAGCGTTTCGGCAGGGGTAATGAAGTCTTTTGCCTCTTCAAGGTAGCCTTTCGTGAATGACTCGAAGATTGCCGGATTGAATCCTGCTTTTTTCATGTCAGGATCGTCTTCCGCTGCAAAATTTGCCGCCGTGCGCAGAAAGTCACCGTAGTCCGAGAATATGAAACTCGGCATTACCGTATCCAGGTCTATGACTGCAAGCACTTCGCCTTCGCTGTCGAAAAGAAGGTTGTTTACTTTTGTGTCGCAATGGCATATGCGTTTCGGAAGCCTGCCGTCGGCGTGCAGCCTTTCCGCCGCCGTCATGTCGGCAGCGCGGGCTTCGATTTCTTCGATAAGGTCATGTACGGAACTGCTGCGTGAGGCCTTGTCGGCTTTTACTGCCTGGCGGAACTCTTCAAGGCGGAAAACCATGTCGTGGAAATGCGGAATGGTTTCGCCGAGTTCGTCGGGAATGTCGGCGAGAAGTGAATGGAAACGGCTTATGGCAAGTCCTGTCTTGTAGGCGTTTTCAGGAGTCACGCTTTCGTAGGTGTATGCGTCGGGAATGAACACCATCATCCGCCAGTAATTCCCGGTTGCTTCATCAAAAAGATAATTCCTGCCGTCCTCCGCGTCTATGAATCTCAGTACCTTGCGGTCGATGTCCCTTTCTGATGCCTGGGACAGTTTATTGTACAGGTGGCCTGTGACTTTGCGGATGTTGTCCTGAAGCATTCCGACATTTTTGAATACAGCATTGTTTATGCGCTGCAGGATATAGTCCGGAAAGCCTTCCGGTGTAGTCACTTTGAAAGTGTCGTTTATAAGCCCGTCCCCGTATTGTCTTATGCCGAGTATTTCCCCTTCGTGCCGGAAGCGGGAGGCTATCCGGTAGTATTTGTCCATATTCAGATTGTCCATGCTTCTTTTATTTTGTTTTGTTACAAACACAAAAATAGCGAAATTTCCACTATCTTTGCAAATTAGTAATTTTAAATTATACAGTCATGAAAAAAGTCATGTTTTTTATTGCTGTCGTTGGCGCATGTATTCTTTCGGCGTGCAGCGGCGAAATTGACAGGACGATATATACGGTCGTGCCTGAAAGGCCTGCTGGTCAGGAAGATGTCATTGAGTTGGCGGTTGACCCTATTGATACGGTGAGGGTCGGTTTTATCGGTCTTGGAATGAGGGGCATAGGTGCGATTGAGAGGTATGTTTATATACCGGGAGCCAAGATTGCCGCTTTGTGCGACATACGTCCGGAAATGGTGGAAAGGGCTCAGAAAGTGATGCGCGATGCCGGGCTTGACGATGTGCCTGCATATTCCGGTACCGAAGATGCGTGGAAGGGTCTTTGCGACCGCGACGATATAGACCTCGTTTATATCTGCACGGACTGGAAACATCATACTGAGATGGCTATTTATGCCATGGAACACGGCAAGCATGTTGCGATTGAAGTCCCTGCCGCCATGGATTTGGATGAGATATGGGCCTTGATCAATACTTCCGAAAGGACGCGCAAGCATTGCATGCAACTTGAGAACTGTGTATATGATTTCTTTGAGATGACGACGCTCAATATGGCGCAGCACGGACTTTTCGGAGAGATATTGGCGGTGGAAGGCGCTTATATTCACAATCTGGAAGAATTCTGGCCGTATTACTGGAACAACTGGAGAATGGCGTTCAATGAGGAGTTCCGTGGAGATGTGTATGCTACTCACGGCATGGGGCCTGCCTGCCAGTTGCTTGACATACACCGTGGAGACAGGATGGTTACCCTCGTTTCAATGGATACCAAGGCGGTGAATGGCCCGGATTATGTCGAGCGTACTACGGGAGAACGCCCTGAGAATTTCCAGAACGGAGACCATACGCATACTCTTATCCGCACGGCTAACGGAAAGACCATGCATATACAGCACAACGTTATGACTCCGCGTCCGTACAACCGCATGTATCAGTTGACCGGTACGGACGGCTATGCGAGCAAATATCCTATTGAGGAATACTGCTTCAGGCCGGAGCAGATAGCATCCGATGAAATTCCTGACCATGAGAATCTCAATGCCCACGGTGCTGTTTCAGCAGATGTGAAAGCGGCATTGATGGAAAAATACAAACATCCTATTATCAAGGATCTCGAAGAAATGGCGAAGAAGGTCGGCGGACACGGCGGTATGGATTTCATTATGGATTACCGTCTGATATACTGTCTCAACAACGGGCTTCCTTTGGACATGGATGTCTATGACCTTGCGGAATGGTGCTGCCTCGGCGAACTTTCGAGGATTTCGATTGAAAACAATTCCGCTCCGGTCGCTGTTCCTGACTTTACCAGGGGCGGATGGCAGAAAGTGCAGGGCTACCGTCATGCGTTTGCGGACGGTTCAAGACTGTAAGGACTGTCGGAATTTTGTGTGACTTTTAAATAAAAAGATAGGCGGAGACTGAAAAAAACAGCCTCCGCCCTTTTTTTGAATAAAAATTGCACTATTTTTGAGGGGAAAAATCGCTTTTCATTTTTTTTAATAAAAAAACGACTTGAAATGAAATTGTCTTTGCCCCGTTTGCTGGAAACGATAAAAGATTCAGTAAAGAAAATTGTTTCTTTCTTGGGAAGGCTCAGTATAGTAGCCTGGGTTGTAATAATCATAGTAATTGCCGGAATAATCACTGCAATATGCCTGCTTACGAAGCCGGAGCCCGCTCCTCCTGTCTATCCGACAGTCGTGACCGAAACCGTCGGCACCAGAGATGTGGAGATTTACGGCGAGTATGTCGGGCGTATCAGGGCCCAGCAGTTCGTCGAAGTGCGTGCGAGGGTTGAAGGCTATCTTGAGCGGATGCTGTTCGAGGAAGGTACCTACATAGAGAAGGGGCAGACGCTGTTCATCATAGACCCGAGACTGTACCGTGCAAGGGTTGACAAGGCCAAGGCGCAGTTGAACAAGGACAAGGCCCTTGCCTTGAAAGCGGAACGCGACCTGAACCGCATAAGGCCGTTGTATGAACAGAATGCGGCGAGCCAGTTGGATCTTGAAAATGCGATTGCCTCGTACGAGAGCGCTACTGCCGATGTCGAGATGAGCGAGGCCGATCTGGCCCAGGCCCGTCTTGCTCTGGAATATACGGCTGTCCAGTCGCCGATATCGGGCTTCATTTCGGAAAGGAATGTGGATATAGGTACCCTTGTAGGGCCTGGGGGCAAGTCCTTGCTGGCAACGATAGTCAAAAGCGATACCGTAAGAGTAGATTTCAGCATGACCGGACTTGATTATCTCCGTTCCAAGGCGAGGAATGTGAACCTCGGACAGAAGGACAGCACGAGGACATGGGATCCATATATCACCATCACCCTGCCTGACAATACGGTTTATCCTCTTGAAGGTCTGGTGGATTTTGCGGATCCGCAGGTTGACCCCAATACGGGAACGTTTTCGGTAAGGGCGGAGATGCCTAATCCCGACAGGATACTGCTTCCTGGACAGACCACGAGAGTGAAACTTCTCCTTGACGTGCGTGAAGACGCCGTTACCGTTCCGAACAAGGCAATAGTAATCGAAAAGGGCGGCGCCTATATATTCGTGGTGCAGCCGGATGACGAGGTGGAAAAACGTTTTGTCGAACTCGGGCCTGAAGTGGGTGACAGGACAGTCGTGGAACGCGGCCTTGTGGCGAACGAGCGGATAGTTACCGAAGGCTTCCACAAACTTACGCACGGTCAGAAGGTAACAGTGGTAGAACCTATTGATGAAGAGTAGAGTATGAAAGCAGATTTCTTTATAGACAGGCCGATATTCTCCGCTGTTATTTCCATAATAATAGTCATAGTCGGATGTATCGGACTGGTAATGCTTCCGGTTGACCAGTATCCGCAGATCATCCCTCCGGTCGTGAGGGTTACCGCTTCTTATCCCGGCGCAAGCGCCCTGACTGTTTCGCAGGCGGTCGCTACACCTATCGAACAGGAGTTGAACGGTACTCCGGGAATGCTTTACATGGAGTCTTCCAGTACGAATACGGGAAGTTTTACATTGAATGTTACTTTTGACATATCTTCCGACCCCGATCTTGCTGCCGTGGAAATCCAGAACCGTGTCAAACTTGCGGAGTCGAGGTTGCCGGCTGAAGTCGTCCAGGACGGTATTTCCGTTGAGAAACAGTCTTCCAGCAAACTGCTTACGGTTACACTGCTGTCCAATGACCCGAAGTTCGATGAGATATATTTGAGCAACTATGCTACTCTGAATGTGCTCGACATGCTCAGGCGCGTGCCCGGCGTGGGCCGTGTCTCCAATGTCGGAAGCCGTTATTATGCCATGCAAATATGGGTGATGCCTGACAGGCTTGCGAGCCTCGGGCTGACCGTCCAGGATATACAGAGCGCCCTTCGCGATCAGAACAGGGAGGCCGCTGCCGGACAGTTGGGCCGCGCGCCGTCTGAAGAAGGGGTGGAAATAACAGTTCCGATAACTACGCAGGGCCGTCTTTCTACGGTGACGGATTTTGAGAATATTGTTCTTCGGGCCAGCGATGACGGTGCCATCATACGTCTGAAGGATGTGGCCAGAATATCTCTTGAGGCGCAGTCTTATAATACGGAGAGCGGTATCAACGGAGGAAATGCAGCAGTGCTTGACGTCTATATGCTGCCGGGAGCCAATGCCATAGAGGTGGCGGAAAACGTGAAGGCGGAAATGGATGCCATAAGCAAGAATTTCCCTGACGGGATGTCGTACAATATCCCGTTCGATATGACCCAGTACATATCGCAGTCCATACACCATGTATATAGAACCTTGTTCGAGGCCTTGCTGCTTGTGATACTTGTTGTGTTCTTTTCCCTTCAGAGCTGGCGGGCGACGCTGATTCCGATAGTGGCCGTGCCTATTTCTCTTGTCGGTACTTTCGGTGTCATGCTCGTTTTCGGATTTACATTGAACCTGATGACCCTGCTGGGTCTGATCCTGGCCATCGGTATCGTTGTCGATGATGCCATAGTCGTGGTGGAAAATGTCGAGCATATCATGGAGAAAGAAGGGCTTTCGCCTTATGAAGCCACGAAAAAGGCAATGGGCGGCCTGAGCGGTGCCTTGATAGCAACTTCAATGGTGCTGTGCGCGGTGTTCGTTCCGGTAAGTTTCCTGTCCGGCATTACAGGCCAGTTGTACAGGCAGTTTACGATTACCATAGCGGTATCCGTCATCATTTCTACGATAGTGGCTCTGACTCTCAGCCCGGCTTTGTGTGCAATCGTGCTCAGGCCTAACAGAGGAAAGAAAAACAAATTTTTCCGTTACATCAACCTCATGCTCGCAAAAGGCAACAGGGCCTATGGCCGTGGTATCAGGTGGGCGGTATCGCATTCCAAGGCAATGTTTGCGACGCTCGGCGGAATCATCGTGGCGATAGTCCTTTTCATGGAGTTCATCCCGTCGAGTTTCATTCCTGAAGAAGACCAGGGGTATTTTACCGTTGAACTCAGGCTTCCCGAGGGCGCGTCCATAGCGAGGACGAGAAAGGTGACGGAGCGGGCAATGGATTATCTGATGTCCAACCCGAATATCGAATATGTCCTCAATGTCACCGGGTCGAGTCCGCGTACCGGTACGAACCAGTCGGCAAGCCAGTTGACTGTCATAATGAAACCGTGGAAGGAACGTGAAGAACGCGATATCCGGAAGGTAATGGAGGAGGTCAGGACCGAATTTGAAAAATATCCTGAAAGCAAGGTCTTCCTCAATACCCCTCCGGTAATACCGGGCATGGGATCTTCGGGAGGTTTCGAAATGGTACTCGAGGCGCGTGGGGAGGCGTCTTATGAAGATTTGCAGGCGGCAGTGGATACGATGTTGTACTATGCTTCGCAGCGGAGGGAACTTTCCGGCGTATCGTCCAACATGCAGGGCGACATACCTCAGTTGTACCTTGATGTGGACAGGGACAAGGCGCAACTTCTCGGAGTGTCTATGTCTGACATATTCTCTACAATGAAAGCATTTACCGGTTCGGTGTATGTCAATGACTTCAACATGTTCAACCGTGTTTACAGGGTATATATTCAGGCCGATGCGCCTTACAGGGCATACAGGGACAACCTGAACCTCTTTTTTGTCAGGGGGAACAACGGGGTGATGCTGCCTGTAACCACCCTGGGTACTACATCCTATACTACCGGCCCTGGAACAATCAAAAGGTTCAATATGTTCAACTCTGCCACTATATCTGGTTCTGCCGCGCAGGGAGTAAGTTCGGGCGTTGCCATGGCTGTGCTTGAAGAAATAGCGGACGAACATCTGCCTTCCAATATCGGAGTCGAGTGGAGCGGCCTTTCATATCAGGAGAAAAAGGAAGGCGGACAGACAGGCCTGATTCTGGGGCTTGCGCTTCTGTTCGTGTTCCTGTTCCTTGCAGCCCAGTATGAGAGTTGGTCTGTGCCTCTGGCCGTACTCCTGTCCATGCCGGTGGCGGCCCTGGGGGCTTTTCTCGGCGTGTTCATTTTCGGATATGACAGCAATGTGTATTTCCAGATAGGACTTGTGGTGCTGATGGGACTTGTGGCAAAGAACGCGATATTGATTGTGGAGTTCGCAAAGAAGGAGGTAGAGGCAGGACACGAAATTGTCGATTCCGCACTCAGGGCGGCGCATTTGAGGTTCCGTCCGATAGTGATGACCTCGTTGGCGTTCATCCTGGGAATGCTCCCGCTGGTGTTTGCAAGCGGCCCAAGTTCGGAAAGCAGCAGGAACATTTCTCTGGGTCTGTTCTGCGGTATGATAGTGGCAATATTGATAGGAATCATCTTCGTGCCGTTTTTCTTCGTGATGATATACAAGGCGAAATCATATATTTCTTCAAAGAAATCTTCTTTGAAGGGGAAGGCTGCCAAAGGCGTTGCCGTGCTGGCGGTGCTTCTGACAGCCGGAGTGGGTCTTTCTTCCTGCTCGTCAATGAAGCGGTGCATAGACCCCCAGTTGGATGTGCCGGAGGAGATTGTTCCGGGTTATACGGATTCATTGACTTTGGCCGACATGGAGTGGTGGAATGTCTATACGGATTCCACGCTGGTCGATCTGATAGGCCGCGTCCTTGAAAACAACAAGGACATCTTGTCGGCTGCCGCGCGTGTTGAAGAAATGCGCAACCTGTACAGGATAGACAATGCCAGCCTGTGGCCTTCTCTGGGCGCTACCGCCTATGCCAACAGGGAAGATATAAATTATGTCGGGAAAGACCGCAATGTGGATCCGGAAATAGGTCTGAAACTTGAACTGGAATGGGAGATAGATCTGTGGGGAACTCTCCGATGGGGCCGGAAACAGGGCATTTCCGAATATCTGTCGGCTGTGGAGGCAAAAAGGGCGATGGAAATGACCCTTGTATCGGAAGTGGCGAAGGCTTATTTTGAACTGGTCGCCCTGGACAAGGAACTGGAAATCGTGACGAATACCCTTGATACGCGCCGTGAGGCCATTCATCAGGCGCAATTGCGTTTTGAGGCCGGCCTGACCTCCGAAATACCTTATCAGCAGGCAAAGGTGGAACTTGCGAGTGCGGCAACTCTCATCCCTGACTTGGAAACAAGGATTGCGAAGAAGGAAAGTCAGATAGCCCTGTTGGCCGGAGAGTTTCCGGGGAAGGTAGAAAGGCGTAAGTCGTTTGACAATATCCTGCTTCCAAAGGAAGTGCCTATAGGGCTGCCTTCGGAACTGCTTTTAAGGAGGCCTGACATAAGGATGGCCGAACGGAATATGGATGCAGCAGAGGCCGCCGTAGGCATAGCGTGGGCCGACAGGTTCCCGAAACTCGTTTTCAGCCTGTCAGGGCCTCTGGAAAACAATTCGTTCGAAGGCCTTTTCAAGGCTCCGTATCTGTATGTTCTCGGCAATCTGACTTCTCCTATTTTCTCGTTCGGAAAGAAAAAGGCGAAATACGAGGCGGAAATAGCGGCATTCGATCAGGCAAGGCTTGAGTATGAAAAATGCGTGCTGGAGGCTTTCAAGGAAGTCAACGACGCCCTAATCAATTTTGACAACGCCCACAGGAGTTCGGGACTTCAGCGCAGTTTCCTTGAAGCAACGGACAAGTATCTGGAACTGGCGCGTTTGAGATACATAAACGGAGATATCATGTATCTTGACCTGTTGGATGCGCAGAGGCAGTATTTCGATGCGGAAGTCAATTACAGTAACGCCATTCTGAACGAATACCTTGCTTTCGTGGAACTTTATAAGGCCCTTGGAGGCGGTTGGGACTATAAATCTACTGTTCAGACGGAGGATGAATGACAGGCAATATATGCTTCTTGTAATATGTCTTGCTGCGGTGGCGGTTTTATTTGCCGTTGTGGCGGTAGTGTTTATATCAAGATATGTTGTCCTCAGACGAAAAAACCGGGATTCACGCTTTGTAAAGTGGCTTGCCTCAAGGATAGAGGCTGACAATGTGTTAATATATAAACTGCTTGGAAAGACATACGAGGGTTCTGAGACAGATAGCGAGACTTCATTTATGCTGGTGGAACGCTTGAGGTTGCTTGACAGAATACTTGTTTCAGTGATTTCAGGTAATGCAACCATGAATTCCGACACAAAGGAAAAACTGGTTTCCTACGTTTCCGACAAAGATCGTTTTATGGCGGACACTTACCGTCAATATAAGAAACTTCATCCGGCATTCATTTCTTATTTGAGAAAACACGGTCTTACCGAATGGGAAGCCGGTTATTGCTGCCTTTATATTCTCGGCTTGAACGGTAAAGAGATAGGGAGATTTCTTGGACGAGGGGGACACTACAATATCAACAGTGCGATAAGGAAAAAACTGCATCTTACTTCCGACGATGCCAGTCTTGGTATCCATTTGCGTTCACAATTCAAGCGAATGCAGCAGGGATGTTAAACCTTTTTCAATGAGATTAGACTTTTTGTTTTAATATTTTTATAACTCATTGATTATCAAGGTATATTTTTAATCAATGTTAAACTTTTTATTTTGAGTGAAACGAGTTTACTCGTATATTTGGATGTGTTTAACAAAAAGTTTAATTTAAAAATGTCAGTTATGAAAAAGGTTTTATTAAGCATTTTGTGTGTTTTCTTGTTCTCTTGTTCAAATGAAAAATTGAATGACAATTCCACTCCTAATGATGAACCAGAACAGAGTTATATTGAACTGATAAATAATATAGACTCTTACAATTCAGAATATGGAGTTTTATGTGATTTAGAAACTAAAGGAAAATTTTGGAATTTTTTAAAAAAATTATTCTTTTGTGATGCTAGTGGTGCGGCGATAGGTGCAGCTATTGGAACCGCAGCTGGTTTAACGGCTTTGGGTGGATTAGTAGGGGGATTAGTAAGTTCTATGTGTTGTGCAGTTTTTGTTTTTGATGATACCCAGACACTACAATCCGTGGATGAGTCATATGTTGCTACATGTTTGAATGTTAATGCTAATCTTTTTACAGATGTTGATACTATTGATTATTATGATAGTATTGGCGTTTGGCATAATCATATTATATCTGAAATTTATTTAGATAATCCGGATGATTTCTTGTCTTATGATGAAGATGAAATACATGATTAAGGGGGTAAAAACGAAATGTGATTTTTTAGAGCAAAGTGATGTGTGGTATAACTCTTTGAGTAAACGAACATTAACAACACTTGAAGACAAAAAGAGGTTAAAAACGAAATGCGCATAAACATAACATTCGTTTAACATTTAGCCTGATTTTGAATGCGCTGTTCAATGATTATTTAACATCGACACAAAGAAACTATCAAATACACACAAATCGCGCTCAAAAACCGCTATAAAGGCTATTTTGGCCATTTATGGCGGTTAATTTTTGTGCCTATCTCGCCCCCTTTCTTCCACCTTATGGCCAAAGCGTTAAAATGCAGAAAAATCAGTTTAGGACTACATTAAGAACTACATTTAGGACTACAAAAAAATCATGTAAAAAACGAAATGTGTGCGTTAGGACTACATTTAGGACTACACTTTTTGTAAAAAATACCCCCTTTAGATAGGGAGATAATGACATAAAAAGACTAAAAAATGCAGATTTTAGGCGGTTAAGACACCCCTTATGACATGAAAAAAGACAATTAAATTTAAATTAACTGCCTGATTTTCCGGTATTTACCCAAAAAATCGCACTAAAAAAGTGTGTGTGCGTTGTTATTTTAACAGAAAATACCTTACTTTGTGCCAGCTTTTAGAACGAGTCCACGAC